>JBCCLD010000246.1:0-7206 GCA_039027055.1 Bacteroidota bacterium | reverse complement strand
AATACCAATTAGATGATGGCGCGTGGCAGAATGAAGGTACTTTCTTAGACCTTACCCCAGGAGAACACACCGTAACGGTAAGAGACACCAATGGTTGTGAAGAACTTCATGTAATCTATCAGTTCAAAGGTTCTGATCAGGAGGCTAGACCGATATGTAGACAAGAGCATGGTGGGAGGTAGGCGTTGGTGAGACTCCGCATGAAAGCGTCGTCTGCAAGGACGGCAGGCCGCAGGAATTTGAGCTTGCCTCCTGGTTCCAGGCTGTTGCCTTCGCGTATCCAACACGCTCAGGCAACACATTGGGACGCTCGGGCAAGCCTCCGCCACCGTCCCGAGACCACACCAGCTAGGCCTCCGACCTGGACGGCTCCGGTGGCTTTCGCTCGGCCGCATAGGCGGCGGGGGACACACCGTAGGCCGTCTTGAACCGCCGACAGAAGTGCGCGACGCTCTTGAAGCCGGTCGCATAGGCCACTTCGCTGATGGTACCCTGCTGCTGCCGAAGCAAGGTCGCCGCCCGTTCTAGACGCATCTCCCAGACGAGCGCCTTCGGGGTCAGGCCGAGCGCGTCACGGACCCGTCGGTAGAACCCTGACCGGGAGGTACCCATCGCCGCCGCCACTTCTTCCAGGTCGAAGGCGTCGTCGTGGAGGCGCGCAGCGAAGAGGGCGCGCACCTGGTCGGCGAAGACCTCGTCCGCGCTGGGCTGCGCCTCGACCGACAGGCTAACCTCGTCGGCTTCGCTTTCTGCCGCAGCGGAGGCCAGGGCCATCGACGCATAGCGATCGCGCAGACGCTGCCGGGAGGCGATGAGCGTGCGGATGCGGGCCTCCAACTCGCGGATGTCGAACGGCTTGGTGAGGTAGTCGTCCGCGCCATCGGTGAGCCCTTCGATCTTGTCTCCCATGGAGGCCTTTGCGGTGAGGAGGATGACCGGCACGAAGTCGAGATCGGGGTCGGCTCGGAGGGCTCGGCAGAGCGCATAGCCGTCCAGGCCGGGCATCATCACATCGCTCACGATGAGGTCCGGAACGACGGTGCGCGCCAGGGCGAGGGCGTCCTCCCCGTCGCCCGCTTCGAGGACGCGGTAGTGAGCGTCCAGGTGCAGACGCACGTACGCCCGAATGTCCGGGTTGTCGTCCACGACGAGCACCGTGGTAGCGTCCTCTTCCGTGTCCTCCGCCTGGGCCTCGTCTGGCGGCCCCTGCGGTGCTCCGTCAGCGAGGTCGAGGTGCGGCAGCATGGTGTCCCGGGCGTGCTCGGCGACCCATTCCACGATGCCTGTGTCGCCCTCGACGAGGTCTTCGTCGCGTAGGTGCGCCTTCCCAAGCGGGAGCCGCACCGTGAACGTGCTCCCCAGGCCGAGGTCGCTCTCGGCGGTAATGGTGCCACCGTGTAGCTCTACCAGGTGGCGAACGAGGGCCAGGCCAATCCCGGTGCCGGGCTCGGCGCGCGTGGCCATCTCGTCGGCCTGGTAGAATCGCTCAAAGAGGTGGGGCAGGTGCTCGCGGGCAATACCTGGCCCGCTGTCGCGTACAGCAAGCACCAACGCGCCGTCATCCGCATCAAGCTTGACCACGACGGTGCCGCCCTCCGGCGTGAACTTGAACGCGTTGCCGAGCAGGTTCACGAGGACCTTCTCGAATTCCTCCGGGTCGACGTAGGCATAGAGTTGAGGCGCGTGCGTGTGCGCCTCGCGAGCGCGGGTCCCAGACTCGACACGGAACGCGATCTGCTTGCGCTCAGTCATTGGCACGAAGCTCTGGGTAACCTGCTCCACGAAGGCGCTCATGTCCACGCGCACGGCTTGCAGCAGGCCTTTCCCCGACTCTAGCCGCGACACGTCGAGGAGTTGATTGACGAGGCGGAGCAAGCGGCGTCCGTTGCTGATGGCCGTCTCTACTTGCCGAGTCGCTGGTGTTGGGAGGGGCCCGTGGTAGCCCTCGCGCAGGTCTTCGAGCGGCCCGAGGATGAGGGTGAGCGGCGTCCGAAACTCGTGCGATACGTTCGTAAAGAAGCGCGTCTTGGCTTGGTCGAGCGACCGGAGGTCTTCGGCTTGCAGCGCGACCACCTCCTTCTCGCGCGCCAGCTCCTGCGTACGGGCCTCGACGAGGGCGCTCAGCGCCCGCTCGCGCGCCTTGACGGTGCGCATCCGAACGGCGTAGACCGCATAGCCCAGGCCAACCACCACGAGCAAGCTCAGGAGCACGAACCAGCGGGTTTCGTAGAAGTAGGGCGCCACCGCGAGGTGCAGCACTCCATCGCTCTCGCTCCAGATCCCGCCGAAGCTGCGGGCCTGCACCCGAAAGGTGTACGTGCCGTGCGGGACGTTGGTGTAGGTCGCGTCTCGGTTCGTGCCCGCCTCCAGCCAGTCGGGGTCAAATCCCTCTAGTATGTAGCGGTAGCGCACGTCCTGGGGGTTGCGGAGGCTCAACCCCACGTAGCTGATCGTGAAGCGTCGCTCCGAGGACGCGAGTTCGACGGCCGGCGCGGGCTGCGTGGCGCTTCTTGCCCCGTCGGTCCACTGCAAGGGCTTTGCGGCACCCGACACGCGCACCCCCTCCACCTGCATCCGGGGCGGCGACGCATCCAGGCGACGGGCGAGCGCGGGGTCCAACACGGCCGCCCCTTCGAACGTCGGGAACCAGAAGCGCCCGTCTTCGGCCTGCAGCGCGGTGGTGCCGCTGCTCTCCGGGTTCGGGATGCCCGACTCGCGCCCGTAGCGCACCACCGTCTCCAGTTGGTCAATCTCCCCATCCAGGAGCGCGTTGAGGTCGCCGCGGTGCGCGCGTTGGATGCCGCGGTTGCCTGCCATCCAGAGCACGCCGGCCTCGTCTTCGAGGAGCGCGGAGACGACATTCTCGGCCAACCCGTCTACCTCGCGGACGGTCTGGAACCGCCCGTCCTTGTAGCGGGCCAACCCGCCTCCATACGTGCCGATCCAAAGCGTGCCGGCCGCGTCCTGGTGCAGCGTGCGGACCCGTTGGTCGGGGAGCCCGTCGTCGGTGGTGAAGCGCCGGGCTCCGGCGATGGGCAGCGGGCCTGCGAGCTGGTCTGGCTCGATGTAGAAAAGACCGAACATCGTACCGACCCAGAGTGCCCCGTTGCGCGCGAAGGCGAGGTCGCGGACGTCGTTCCAGGTCTGCCCCGCCTGCCCGCCGAGGTCGTCCAGCACCACCTCTAGCTGCGGCGTAGGGCCAAACGGGTCCGTAATCCGGTAGAGTTCGGTGCTGCTGTCGAGCCACAGGACGTTGGGGCGGATTGGGTCTTCGATGAAGCGCGGCTCGGCGCCGACGAACTCGTAGATGGTGCCCAGGAGCGTGTCCTCGCCCCCCACACTGCGCATCACCCGCCCCGGCGGCGTGACATAGAGCAGATTACCGTCGTCGTCTTCGTAGAACCCCTCGACCACCTCGACCTCGTCGAGCACGCGGGAGACCGCCCCGTTGCGCACGCGGTAGGCAAACCCGCCCCGGTCGCGGAGGAGCACGGTCCCGTTGGCCCCCTGCTCAATGGAAACCACGGTCGCGTCTACGACGCGGTCGCTCGTGGTCACTATCTCGAACGGGTGGCGGCGGATGCGAAAGAGGCCCTGGTTGAAGGTGCCGATCCACAGGTTGCCTTCCCGGTCCTCCACCAGCGAGGCGAAGAACCACGCTAGGAGCCGCATGTCGAGGGCGAAGCGGGCGAGCGGTAGGGCAGACCCGGGTGCGTAGACCGCAAGCATAGCGCCGTCTCGGACCCAGAGCCGTCCGTCTCGGTCGAGGAGGAGCGGGCAGGCGTCGAGGGGCGTGCGGAAGCGACCGTGTGCGACGCCGTCGGGCGTGCCGAGCGTCACAAGCCCATCGTCGACGCGGGTCCGCAGTGGTACCCCACCCGAGGGGAAGCCTGTCAGAAAGTTGTGGTCGGACGGGCCAGCGTAGACGATTTGGTCGCCGACGAGGCGGGCGAGAGACAAGCGCGGCATCACCGTCGGGGCGTTGGCGTTGGCCCCGCAGTGGTCCGTGAAGGGGGTCACTTGGCCTTCGTCGTAGGCCTCCACGTCAGCCGTGAGCGCCCAGACCTCGCCGATCTCGCCACGCACCAGGCGAAAGTCACCCCAGAGGTGGACGGCCCGGTCTGGCGGTAGGTCCAGCCCCTCGGCTGCCCGGTACACGCGCCCGTTCTCGTAGTACACGAGGTCGTCCGTGATGCTGCCCCACAGCCGCCCGGCCCGGTCTTGCGCGAGGGAGTTTGGGGCACTCGCCATGGTGTCATGCGCGTACGACGCAAAGCGGTGGGCAGCATAGGCCAGCACATCGCCCCCTTCGAGCCCCACGAAGAGCGTGTCGCCGCGCCCGACGTGCAGCGCCGTGGCCGAGCGGTTGGCGCGGAGCCCCGTCGCCGAGTCCGTCATGACGGTGAAGCGGTGCCCGTCGAATCGCGCCAGGCCGCCGTTGGTCGCCACCCAGAGGTAGCCGTCGTTGGTCTGGGCGATGTCGTAGACCTGGTTGCCGGGGAGCCCCTGGTCCACGGCGAACTGATCCAGGCGGTAGGGGCCGACGTCGAGGCCCTGCGCGGCGGCACAGGTGGTGGCACCGACGGCCGCGAGCGCGAGGCCTGCCAGCAGCAGACTGGAGGCCACGCTAGAGCGGAAGAACAGAAGCACCCTGCCGACGCGCATGGGTGAGGTCTTTGATGGAATAAAGCAACAGGGCCGTAGAGTAGGGGCCAGGCAGGAGTCGGGACAAGCTTGGCGGCAGGGGCTGGTGGCCGTAGGATTGCCTACACGTCCCATTCTGTTGCACGAGCGTCCCGTGTACACGGAGGCAACGCTTCGGGACGAGGGGATAAGGGCGACGGAGGGGGTCATGGATTTCTTGAGGACATCGCGCTTTGCTCGCTGGTCTCCGCTGTCATGCTCCTGCATTCTGCTACCTCGAACACGCCGCCCCCCGTGGTCTTCGTTGTCGACGACGATGCGGCCATGCGAGCCTACGTGCGGTCGCGCATCGAAGAGATGGGCTGCCAGGTTGCCGAGGCCGAGGATGGCCAGGCTGCGCTTGCCCAGATCCAGGCGGCTCCCGAGGTCGCCCTCGTGGTGGCCGACCTCTATATGCCTGGCCTAGACGGCCTCGCCCTCAAGGCGGCCCTCCATGCCGACGCCCGCTGGGCCACGCTGCCGGTGCTCCTCGTCACCGGGCAGCGCCTCCGCGCCCGCGATGGCCCCGTCCTCCGCAAGCCCTTCAACGCCCGCCAACTCCAACGGGCCGTCTCCGCCCTACTGTCCCCATGACCTTACTCCTCTTACCCCCTGCCACCATGCGTACCTCTACGCTTCTCGTCGGCGCTCTGGTCATCGGCCTGCTTGCTCCCAATTCGATAGCCCAACCTGCCAACCGTGACATCATCCGTTCCGCCGGAATTGCCGGTGACGGCGTGTTCTCCGGGACCAACATGGGAAACGGCCGCTTCGAATCTCCCCTCAACCCATCAGCGTCCTGCACGGCTGGGGGCGAAGCCAACGATGGCGACAACGCGGCATGGTGGTGGTTCGTCCCGACCTCCAATGGCACTGTCACCATCGACCTCGCAGGATCGAACTTTGACACGATCCTGACCATCAACCAGTCTCCGCCCGTCACGCCCGTCGCCTGCAACGACGACGACTCCACCAACGGCCCAGGCGACTTCACTTCGCGTATCGAAAACTTCCCTATTACCGCAGGCCAACGCTACTACATCCGTGTGACAGGCTATCAAGGGGACGCTGGAAGCATCGTCGGCAGCATCAACAGCGGTGGGGCGATCACGGGGCCGCCGAACGACCGGCTCACGAACGCGCAGCCGATTGAAGACGACACCTACCTCGGCAGCAACGTCGGTGCGGGGATCGAGAGCGGTGAGAGCTCTTCGGTCTGTGGGAGCCAGGGGAGTGACGGCAACAACTCCGTGTGGTATACCTTCACGCCACAACGGGATGCCACCCTCCGCATCAGCACCGAGGGGTCTACCTTCAACACCCTCTTGTCATTACGGAATGCGTCGGGGAACGAGATACGCTGCAACCTCAATGGCCCGGGGACCGAGACGTCGTTGCTCTCGAGCGTTTCCGTGGAGGCGTTCGCTAGGTATTTCATTCGAGTAACGGGTTCGTTCGGGGCCTCCGGCGCGGTTCAGCTCAACGTGAGCGGCCTCAGCCCTGTTGCCAATGAGGACGTCGTGCAGCCCGAGGCTGCGCTGCTCGTGGACGCCTACCCCAACCCGTTCGTGGAGGCTACCACGATCGCCTACACCCTCGACACGGCCAGTCCGGTCCACATCGACGCGTATGACGTGCTCGGGCGGCACGTGGCTACCCTCGTCGACGGGGTCCAGCCGGCCGGGCCCAACGCGGTGACGCTCGACGGTGCTGGCCTCCCGCCCGGTCTCTACGTGGTGCGGATTCAGACGCCCACTGCCACCCAAGCCGTTCGCGTCAGCCGCCTCCGCTGAGTTCCGTCCCCTGGGCGCATCGTGAGCGTCCTCGCCCGTCGAATGTGGTGGCTCGATGGCGGGGGCGCTCGCGCTTGTTTGGCGGGACTGCTCGACAGGATCATCCGGAGCCCGCGCGTGAGCCGCCGGGCTATCTTCTCGCATTAAGCTCCTCTGCACCAACATCCACCTCGGCTACGAAGCCTACGGGGAAACCGCCCCGGGTACTCCGGGGACCAAGCTGGTTGAGTATCGCTGCGAAGACTTGCCTCACGCGACAACGATGAACGACTTCCTAATACTCCAGGGAAGGAGAATATCCGAGCGGCTCCAGCAGGCGCTCGGCAGTGTATGCGGATGTCATCGCCCGAACCCGGCGGCCACGTACGGCCCCTTGCAGCCCCCTCACACGCATCAGCCGAGCAACCGCACAGCTGCGACCGTGTTGCCTTCGCGGTTGAGTTATCGCCACACTTCGCGCACATTGTAGACGCAGAAGTTGGTTTTCCAGACCCGGCAGATAGCCACATGTAGTCCCTCATCCCATTACGAGCGGGCAGAGCGAAGCGTCCGGTCAGCGGCGCGAAGCGCCGAGTGAGCAGCGAAATCGGGTGATTGTTGTACCTATAAAAGCAAAAAACCCTGTAAACACGAGGCTTACAGGGTATGAATGTGGGCTCTACTGGATTCGAACCAGTGACCTCTACGATGTCAACGTAGCGCTCTAACCAACTGAGCTAAGAGCCCGTTT
>JBCCLD010000245.1:0-7210 GCA_039027055.1 Bacteroidota bacterium | reverse complement strand
CTCGAGCTGAGTCCAACTGATCTTGGCGCGGTCCTCGCAGATGCCGCGCTTGGTGACGAAGTTGTAGATGCCGCCGACGCCGTCCTCGTCGCCCGGGTACCAGTTCTGAATCGTCGAGTACTTGACCTCCGCGTCGGGCTTGGCGACGATCTCGACGACGGCCGCGTGGAGCTGGTTCTCGTCGCGCATCGGGGCCGTGCAGCCTTCGAGGTAGGAGACGTAGCCACCGTCCTCGCAGATGATGAGGGTCCGCTCGAACTGGCCCGTCCCGGCCTCGTTGATGCGGAAGTAGGTCGAGAGCTCCATCGGGCAGCGGACGCCCTTCGGGATGTAGCAGAACGACCCGTCGGAGAAGACGGCCGAGTTGAGCGCGGCGAAGAGGTTGTCGGAGTAGGGGATCACCGAGCCCATGTACTTCCGCACGAGCTCCGGGTGCTCCTGGACGGCCTCCGAGAACGAGCAGAAGATGATGCCTTGCTCGGCGAGTTCCTTCTTGAACGTGGTGGCGACGGAGACGGAGTCCATCACCGCGTCCACGGCGACGCCCGCGAGGGCGGCCTGCTCGCGGAGGGGGATGCCGAGCTTCTCGAAGTCGGCGAGGATCTCCGGCGGGACGTCGTCGATGGAGTCGTAGCGCGGCTTGTTGCCGGGCGCGGCGTAGTAGTAGGCGTCCTGGAAGTCGATGTTGGGGATCTCTAGGAGCGCCCAGTCGGGGACCTCGCCGTCGGTCTCGGCGAGGAGCTTCTCGAAGTGGCGGTAGGCCTTGAGGCGCTCCTCGCGGAGCCAGTCCGGCTCGTCTTTCTGGTCCGAGATGAAGTGGATCGTCTCCTCGGACAAGCCCTTAGGGGCCTTGTGCGACTCCACCTCGGTGGTGAAGCCGTACTTATAGCCTTCCTGAGAGACGTCCTCGAAGAAGTCGTGTTCGGTGTAGGTGCTCATAGCGGTGGAGCGAGTTCCTGGGGTCTAGGGTGGTCGCTGACCAGCGGCGGCGGGGGCATCCTGAGCCCTCGAAAAAGCCGCCTAGAAGGGAGAGATCCGTACCAGAAGGGGCAGGGGGGGTTCCCCACTTCAGCGCAGAGGGACGGGGTTCATAGAAGGCACATAGCGCGCGGGACGGGGCCAGCGGCGGCCCATCCCATGTCGATACATGTGGCAACAGCTAAACGCCGAACGAAACCGCAGGTTCGCGCTCTCGTTCACGACACGCCCACTTCCAAACCAGACGCCTGACCATGTCCGACACGCTGATGCCCGCGCCTGCGGACGCCGCTGCCCTCGACGGCGCAGCCATCCAGATCACCGACAAGGCCGCGGCCAAGCTGCGCGCCATCGCCGACCAGGAAGGCGTGGACACCGAGGCCGCCTACCTCCGCGTGGCGGTCATCCCAGGCGGCTGCTCAGGGCTGACCTACGACCTCGGCTGGGACACCACCCGCCGCGACGAGGACGAACTGCTCGAAGCCTACGGCCTCCGCATCATCTTCGACCTGAAGAGCTTCCTCTACTTCGAGGGCTCCACGCTCGACTTCTCGGACGGCCTCGACGGGCGCGGCTTCCACTTCGAGAACCCGCAGGCGATGCGCACCTGCGCCTGCGGCGAGTCGTTCTCGCTGTGATTGACGTCCTCGGGTCTGACGCAAGCGCCCTAGCCTAGCAACCCGCAGCGATCCTGAGGCTCGACACGATGCCAGGGTCCCTCCACGTACGGAAACCGCACGAGCGCCTCCGCGCGCGCTACGACGCCATATGGGCCGACGCGCGAGCCGTCGTAGCAGCGGGGGAGGCCCGCATCAACCCCTACCTGCGGGACGAGGTCGAGGATAGGCGTCGGGGGCTCACCTTGGCGGCCCGGATCGCCCCTGGGCCGCGTTCTGCGCTGATGGCGACGCTCGCCGAGTTGGCCGAGGGCGAGCCGGGCGTCTACCTCTATCCAGAGGCCAGCCTCCACGTCACGGTGCAGTCGCTCGTGCAGGTGCAGGACGAGGCGCAGCCGCTGCTGGCGCTCCGGGATGACTTCCTCCATGCGATTCGACCGGTATTGCGCCGATCTCCGCCGTTCGGACTGGTGTGCTGGGGGTTGACCGGTTCGCGCGACGCGGTGCTCCTGCAGGGATTCCCGACGGATGAGGCCCTGGATCACCTCCGCGCGTCGCTTCAAGCCGCGCTAAAGCGTGCGGGCCTCGCCCAGGCGCTCGACGACCGGTTCGAGGTCGCCATCGCCCACGCGACCGTGGCGCGCTACCGCGCTCCGCTGCGGGCTCCAGCACGCTTCGCCGCTCGCCTGGATGCGCGTCGGCAGACTGGCTTCGGCACGATGACGGTGACGCAGGTCGAAGCCGTGGAGACGGACTGGTTCATGACGCCTGGCCTCGCGCGCGTGCGCGAGCGGTACGTGCTCGGTGGGTCAGTTTGACTCGCCCAGGCGGTTCGACACGTTGAAGTCGAGCGCGATCTCGTCCGCGCCGAGACCCCGCACGAGGAGCTCCATCTCCCAGGTGCCCTGACGGCAGTCGTTAGCCAAGACGCGCACGCGCGCCTGACTGCCGCCGGAGGTGTTGTGGAAGAGCTTGTAGCAGCCGATCTCGGGGATGTCGAGGATATCACCGTCGTTGTGGCTGCCGGTGCTCTCCAATCCGAGTTTGCGCCACCGTAAGTCCGAGAACACGGCGTCAGTCCCATCGTCGCCGCCGCCGAGGGCTTCTGCCGTGCTCCCGTAGGCTTGGATCAGGCTCGCAAACTCGACGAGCTTTTGCGTCTTCTGGTCGTAGCGCGCCTGCTGGCGTCCGCGGTCAAAGCTCTCGATGCCCACCACGATGGCGAGGCCGACGAGGATGAGCCCCAGGACGAGGAGGAGAAGTTGTTGTTGTCCCATGGTCGTGCAGGTGGATGAGGAGGTGCACCCACAGTCGTCACAACAACAATGCCTAGGTAGAGACTAGCCTAATGAATACGGGTGAGGTAGGCAACCGATGTGCGGGTTTTTACCGTCGAATCCAGCCCGTTTGAGGCGTTGGCCGTGCGAGAAGGCGACAGGTCGCTCCCTGGACATGCTTTCAAACCACGCACGGTATGGATCCCCGATCAGGTTGAGGATGACCTCGAATCGGCGTTTATAGTCCACAGTGGCACCTCTAGAACTTGCACACCGGGTTCAGTAGCTCTTGAACCACGGACCTACTTAACCGACGACTCACTCCCGCTAGGGCAGCCGCGTCCAGGTGATGCGGTCGCCCTGGGTGAGACCGATCTGGTCCACAAACCCCGCCTCGGTCTCCAGCACAAACTGCCCGATGGCGTCCGACGTCAGGTTCTCCGGCGAGAATGGCTGCGTGTAGGTCGCTGCGTTGATGAACACCGAGTCGGGGGTGAAGAACATGATGTCGAGCGAGAGCGGCGTGTTGGCCATGTAGAAGCTCAACGGGCGCGGCGTCGGGAAGATGAACAGCATGCCGCTGTTGTCGGGGAGGCCGCTGCGCTGCATCAGCCCGCGCTGCGTCGCCGAATCCGTGTCCGCAATCTCGATAGCGAGGTCGGCAATGACGCGCCCGTCGGGGCGGACGATCTGGAGGTCGCCGTGCTTCGTGAACGGGATCGAGTCGGGCTGCTGGATGAGCGCGCCGGGTGGCACTTCGGGTCGTTTCGGCTCGTCGTTCCCACAGGCAGCAAGCGCGAGGGCGGCAGAGAGGAGCAGGGCGGGGATGACGCGGTGCATGGGTGCGATGGGGCAGGGGGGCGTGGGAGCAGGGGGCTCGGGGGCAAGGGAGCTAGAAGATCGGGGGCAGCGGTAGCCCGTGGCGCGAAGCCTCAACGAACGCACGGCGCACGTCCGTACCTCCACTTCCTCCTTCGAACTTCCCACTTCAACCCTCTCCTACCCGCCGAGCAGCTTGAGCGCGACGGCGTCGGCCACGACGGCGCCTTCCTTTGTGAGTCGCACCCGCCCATCGTCGAAGGGGTGGATCAGGCCCCCGCGCTGCAGATCGGTCAGCGCGGTGTGGCGCGAGGTGGCGAGGTCGAGGCCGTAGCGGTGGCGCGCGTGGTGGAGGTCGAGGCCCTCGTCTATGAGGCGGAGGCTGAGCAAGACGTACTCGTCGCCGAGCGCGTCGAGGTCGAGCGTGTCGATCTCGTCGGTGGGCAGTTCGTGGAGGTCGAGTAGGGTGTGGTAGTGGCGCATGCTGCGCACGTTGGCCCAGCGGTCGGCGAGCGAGCCGGTGCGCCACCACAGGCTGTGCGCGCTCGGGCCGACGCCGAGGTAGTTCTGGTGCCGCCAGTACGCCTGGTTGTGCAGGCTCCGGTGCGTCCCGCCGCCCGCATGCGGGAGCGCGAACGTGCAGACTTCGTAGTGGTCGTAGCCCTTGCCCGTGAGGTAGTCGATCGTGAACAAAAACCGCTCGCGCATGGCCTCGTCGGCGACGGGCTCTACGAGGCCACGCTGGACCTGCTTGTGCAGCGGCGTGCGCGCCTCCACGGTGAGGCTGTACGTGGAGAGGTGGGGGACCCCCAGCCGTGCGGCCCTCTCCAGGTTGGCCCCCCACAACTCAAACGGCTGCGCCGGCAGGCCGAAGATGAGGTCGACGGAGATGCTCTCGAACGCCTCCAGCGCATAGCCGACGGCGCGCTCGGCCTGCTCGGCGTCGTGGACGCGGTTCATGAACGCGAGGTCCTCGTCGTAGAACGACTGCACGCCGAGCGAGAGCCGCGTGACGCCCATCGCCCGGAGGCCGCGCAGGTAGTCGAGCCCCGCGGCGGGGTCGTCCTGGGGCGCGAGGTCTTCCGGGTTGGCCTCGAACGTGACTTCTTCAACCTGGCTCGTGTCGAAGTGCGCGTGGATGGCGTTGAGGATCGTCTTGACCTCGTCCAGCGGCAGCAGCGACGGCGTCCCGCCGCCGAGGTAGATCGTACGCAGCGGCAGCCGCCCGCCCTCGTGTCCGCGCCCGTGTTTCTTCCCGACGGCCTCGATCTCCACGCCCAGCGCCTGCACGAACGCTCCGGTGTTCTTGTCGGTCGTCGTGAAGAAGAAGTCGCAGTAGACGCACCGCCGCGCGCAAAACGGGATATGGACGTAGAGGGAAGTCAATGAAGTGAGAAGGGGGAAGTTGGAAGTGAGAAGGGGGGGCGGCCCCGTCGCCCAGCCACATACAGGCAGCTAGGCAGAACCGAGCGCGCGCCTCAAGGTTCGGACGCAGCGTGGTGCGGCGAGTACCTTCACGCTTGGCAATCGAAGACCACGTCAAACATCCTACTTCCCATCCGTGCTTGACTTCCACCAACTCCACGGGCAATTCCGCGACTTTGCGGGCTACCGGCGTGAGGCGGAGGAGCGGCACGCTCGGCAGCGCCTCGACACGCGGGAGGCGCTCGCCGGGTGTGCGGCGTCATGGGCACAGGTGTCGGACGACGCGCAGCGAGCCGGGTGGCGCGTGCTGCTGGCCAACCTCCGTGAGGACCCCAGCATCGGGCTCGCGTGCGCCCCGCGTCCCGACTTCGTGACGGTAGCGGCGACCGACGGCTCCCAGATCTACCCGGACCGGCACATCGAGCCGGCGTGCTACTTGCTCAACGTCGGCTGCATCGCGTTCCAGTATGGCACCACCGAGCCGCCCGTGATGCGGGCTGCGCCGAGCCTCCGCTACCGCGACCAGGACCTCGACGCGCTCCGCGGCGACGACGGCGAAGCGGCGATCCACGACCTCACCACCGAAGTCGTCTCCGCGCTGCGCGACCAACTCGAACTCGAACAGCTCTTTGCAACAGCGCACGAGGCGCGGCGCTCTGGGCGCCCAATCCTCGCGATGGCCGACGGCACGCTGATCCGATGGATGGTGCGTGGCATGAAAAACCGCCGCCTCGAACAACGACTACTCGGCGACTATCTCCGGGTCCTGGACGCCTTTCAGGCGCATGGCCTGCCGGTCTGCTCCTACATCTCGCAGCCAGGCAACAACGAACTCGTCAACCTGCTGCGCTTCTACCGGGGCGAGACCGAGCGCAGCACCGCCGACGACACGCTCACGGGCGTGCTCGACCGGCACGTGATCGAGGACACCTTGGCTGTGGGCGAGCGCTCGGGCTGCTTCGCGTCCGGCTCGCACATCCTCGACGAGTATGGCCCGCACCGCATCTGTGCGTTCTACGTCCGGCTGGCGGGTGAGGTCGCGCGCGTGGAGATCCCCGCGTGGGTCGCCGACCAGCCCGCGTGGGTCGAGCTGATCCACGCCGTCGTGCTCGACCAGTGCGAGAAGGGGGGCGGCTACCCGATCATCCTTCAGGAAGCCCACGAGCGGGCCGTCGTCCGGCAGCAGGAGAAGGCGCTCTTCTACCACATCCTCGACCGCCAGATGCACCACGCGGGCATGGCGACGACGGGCACCTCGCTTAAGGCCGCTTCCAAGCGCGCACCGCGTGTCTAGTGTATGGATGGTCTCGTGTACGTTGCTAGTAAGCTGGAGCATCAGCTTCTTGCATTTGTTCTACGGCGTGAGGATCTTCCTTGGATCGTCATTCTGCTGTGTTTGAGTTCCTTTTTCCATGTCATCACCGCCAAGTCGACGGATGCTCGGCCTTTCGAGATACCTCAACTCTGACAAGACTAAGCCAGATGGTGCACTGTTTTGGGTGTTGCCAAACTTGTTTGCACCTCTGTTTGTTGTATTTGTATATGCTGTATGGGTAGCATATAGGCTAGATGGGCCATATTTGTCGTCTCTCATTCGTTCGTGCTCAGAGGCTGATGTGCTTCTTATAGGCATAATAGGACTTTTCTCTTACATCTCTCTTAGAATACTAGGAAATTATTCAGATCCTGGAATTAGAATGGATCCAAACGAACTAATTAAAAATATATCATTACTATTTGCTATGTCAGTTTCCTATGTTGGATTAAGAATGGAAATGAATATGTATTTGATGAAAAGTAGTCTAGAGATTGGCGGAATTAGTGATATCGAATTTTATGTTTTATTTATGTTATCAATTGGATTGGGAATATTGGCTATATATTATTGTATATCTAGAATAAATATATATATGTCAATGTTGGAAAATCTGAGTACGATTGAAAACAATGAGGCAAAGTAAATGTACTATTCAATAGTAATATTTTCGTCAGTATTATTGGTATATCTAGCTTGGGAGATGGTGATATATTTTGTGTATAGGAATGCAGTAAGTGTCGAGAGCGCAGGAAGTGTCGAGAGCGCAGTAAGTGTCG
>JBCCLD010000244.1:0-7235 GCA_039027055.1 Bacteroidota bacterium | reverse complement strand
GTCGGTCTGCTCCTTGGCATGCAGGTCCGTGACGCTGCCTCCAGCGACGACCCCTACCAGAATCTCAAGAAGCTCGAAGAGGCCTACAGCTACGTCACCCGCAACTACGTCGACCGCGTGGACTCCGCCGACCTCGCCGAAGACGCCATCCTCGGCATGATCGAGGGTCTCGACCCGCACTCGGTCTACATCGACGCCGAAGAGATGCGGAGCGTCCGCGAGAACTTCGACGCCTCGTTCCAGGGCATCGGCATCTATTATGAGTTCATCGACGGCGAGGATGGCCAGGACACCCTCGCCGTGCTGCGTCCGATTGTTGGCGGGCCGAGTGAAGAGGCGGGCCTCGAGCCAGGCGACCGCATCCTCACCATCGACGACACGACGGCGCTCGGCTTCTCCAGCGACGAGGTCCAGCGCTACCTCAAGGGGCCGAAGGGCACGCAGGTCGATGTGACCGTGCGCCGGCGCGGCTTCCGCGAGCCCCTCTCCTTCACGATCACCCGCGACGACATCCCGCTCAACACGCTCGTCGCCGCGCACATGGTGGACGACGAGACGGGCTACATCAAGCTCCAGCGCTTCGCCAGCACGACGCACGAGGAGTTCGCCGAGGCGATGGACGACCTCCGCGAGGAGGGCATGGAGCGGCTCGTCCTCGACCTGCGCAGCAACGTCGGGGGCTACATGAGCGAGGCGGTCAAGATCGTCGACGAGTTCCTCCCGAACGACGAGATGATCGTCTACACCGACAGCCGCCACGTGGCCTACAACCGGGAGTACACCGCCACGCCGGGCGGCTCCTTCGAGGGCAAGCCGCTCATTATCCTCGTGGACGAAAACTCGGCCTCGGCCAGCGAGATCGTAGCCGGAGCGCTCCAGGACCACGACCGCGCCGTGATCGTCGGGCGGCGCACCTTCGGCAAGGGCCTCGTGCAGCAGCAGTTCCAGCTCAACGACGGCTCGGTGCTGCAGATGACCATCTCGCGCTACTTCACGCCGAGCGGCCGCCTCATCCAGACCGCCTACGAACGCGGGGCCGCCGCCGAGGACTACTACGAGGGCAAGCTCGCCGTCCGCGAGGGCGAGATCGAGACCGTGCTGGCCTCGGGCGACGCCATGCTTGCCTCGACGGAGCTTGCCGCTGCCTACCCGGACAGCCTCCGCTTCGAGACCGACGCCGGACGTGAGGTCTTCGGCGGCGGCGGCATCCTGCCCGACTATGTGGTCGTGCCCGACTCGGCAGGCCCGACGCTCCGTACGGTGATCCGCCAGAGCCTCGATAGCCAGTTCGCCCGCGACTTCCTGGACGGTAACGCGGCCTTCCGCGAAGGCTGGGTCGCCCGCGAGCGCGAATTCATCCGCGAGTACCGCCTCGGCGACGACCTGTGGGCCGACTTTCTTGCCTACGCCGACGCGCAGGGCGTGCCAGTCGTGGACGAGGCCACCGAGGACACCAGCGAGTCGGTGTTCGTGGAGGACCAGCTCGCCCGCGAGCGCGGCGACGTCGAGGCCCGCATCAAGGCCTTCCTGGCGCGGCGGCTCTACGGTGTGGACGCGTTCTACCCGGTGATCCAGCAGGTGGACCGCACCTTCCAGGAGGCCCTGCTGCTCTGGCCTGCCGTGGGCGACCTCGCGGAACTACGCTCGTCCGTGAATTAGGGCTAGATCGGGGCGCGTGCGCTGTCGGACAACCCAAGCGGGCGGTAGGGGCAACTCTACCGCCCGCTTCGTGTCTTCCCCGCCGTGTGACGGACTACCGGTCCCGGCAATTTCGCCCTAGAGAATGGCGCGGGGGCTGTGGAGTCGCGTTGACAATGTGGAGGCTATTCGTCATATTGGTGCCTGGATCTCACGTCCGGCGTGCCACCACCCACCAAGTCACGGAGCACCCGGCCTTTCCATCTCGATCACCCACTCTCTGGACACGATTCCCCCCTTGAGGTAGACGCATGAAATACTACGCGCTGCTGCTGCTGCAGGAAGCCGCTGCCAATGACACGTTCGCCAACGAACTGGTCAAGCGCTTCAACGAAGGCGGCCAATGGATGTGGCCGGTGCTCATCTCGCTCGTGATCGGCCTCGCCATCGCGTTCGAGCGCATCATCACACTCAACCGCGCCGACATCAACACCCGCAAGTTCATCCGCAGCGTCAAGGACGCGCTGGAGAGCGGCGGTATTTCGGCCGCGGAGGAAGTCTGCGCCAACCAGCGTGGCCCCGTCGCCTCGGTCGTGCAGGCGGGCCTGCTGCGCTACGACGAGGGCATCGACGCCGTCGAGAAGGCGGTCGTCTCCTACGGCTCCATCGAGATGAGCTTCCTGGAGCGCGGCCTCGTGTGGCTCTCGCTCTTCATCTCGCTCGCGCCGATGTTCGGCTTCCTGGGGACGGTCGTCGGGATGGTCGAGGCGTTCGATGCTATCGAGCAGGCGGGTGATATCTCGCCGAGCCTCGTGGCCGGTGGTATCAAGGTCGCCCTTCTGACCACGGTCGGTGGCCTGATCGTGGCCATCATCCTGCAGGTGTTCTACAACTACTGCGTCTCGAAGATCGACCGCATCGTGGTCGAGATGGAGGAAGCCTCGGTCGAGCTGATCGACGCGCTGGCCATGATGCAGATGGGCCGACCGGTGCGCGACCGCATCGCCACGTCGGACCAGGGTCAGATCGAGTCCGGCTCTTAAAGCCCGCACTCCAGAGAGAGTCCACGCCCTCCGGTCCGGCTACCCGGCCGGGGGGCCTCCTCTCTAGCACCATCGGATCTGCTCGCCCCCAACCTCTGCTCTCATGGACTTCGCTCCCATCCTCATCTACCTCTGCCTCGGCCTTATCGGCATCGGCGCGTTGCTCATCCTCGGCTTCGGGGTGCTCAACCTGACGCGCGGCAAGTCCAGCCCGATCACGCTGTGCATCATCGCCGTGCCGCTCATTGTCTTTGTGATCTGGTACGCGATGGCTCCTGCCGACTTCCTCGCGACCCTCGTGAAGTCCGACGGCAGCTACTCGGTCGGCGCGGGCGGCTACGCCGTGATGATGACCGCGCTCACGATGCTCGGCCTCGGCGCCATCGGCCTGCTCGTCACGACCGCCCGCGGCTTCTTCAAGTAAGCCGCACCCTTGGCCCCAGAGCGGGGCCCCTGCGCCCGCTTGCGCTAACCTGCACTCCCCATGCCTCTACTAAAACGCCGCACGACCCGCGAGGCTGAGATCCCGACGTCGTCGATGGCGGACATCGCGTTCCTGCTGCTGATCTTCTTCCTCGTGACCACCACCATCGACGTGGACACGGGCATCTACATGGAACTCCCGCCGCCGCTCGAAGACACCGAGCCGCCGGAGATCAGCGACCGCAACCTCCTCACCGTGCTCGTCAACCGCAACGGCGACGTGCTCGTGGAGGGCGAGTTCATGTCGATCGGTGACATCCGCCAGGAGGTCATCCGTCACGTCACCAACAACGGCGCCGACCCCAACTACGCCGACTCGCCGTCGAAGGCGATCGTCTCGTTCAAGACCGAGCGCCAGGCCAGCTACGAGATGTACGTGGACGTGCTCGACGAGCTACGTAGCGCCTACGTCGACATCCGCGACGGCTACGCCCGCAGCAACTTCGGTGCCCCGGACTATGCCACCTACAAGGAGCGCCTCCCGGCTGACCAGGAAGACCAGGTCTCCGACGCCTTCCCGATCAAGATCTCGCTCGCCGAGCCAGACGCCGGCACGGGCAGCTGATCGCCTGGGCGCGCGCGGCATGCGGGCGCTCGCTCCCCCGGCTTTGACTCTATTCCTATCCCAACGACATGGCTCACTTTACTAAGAAGGCCAGCACCAAGCAGGAGATTCCGACCGCCTCGCTGCCGGACATCATCTTCATGCTGCTCATCTTCTTCATGGTGACCACGGTGCTCCGCGAGGTGACGCTGCTCGTGCAGAACGCCCTCCCGCAGGCCGAGGCCATCGAGAAGATCGAGCAGAAGCGGCTGGTCTCCTACATCTACATCGGCGAGGCCAAGGAGGGCGACCTCCGCGGCGAACCCGCCGTCCAGATCGACGACGCGCTCGTCGAGGACATCAACACCATCCGCGACACGATGTACCTCAAGCTCCAAGAGGAGCCGCGCATGATCGTCTCGCTGAAGGTAGACTCCGACTCGGAGACCGGCCTCCTCTACGACGTCCAGCAGGAGCTGCGCGTCGCGCAGGCGCTGCGCATCAACTACTCGACGCGCCGCGAACTACCGAACTAGCGCCCGCAGAACGGACGGGGGCCAGGCGGCACCTTTCACGAGCCCTCAGCGCACCGCCTCGGCCCAGCCCCGTAGTTTTCCCAGAGAGCCTGGCTTCGGTCAGGCTCTTTGCATTTCGCCCTTCTTCGTGTTCGCGCGCCAGCCGATGATGTCCAATTCGGCGACATCCATTCCTCCTTGTCATGCTGGGCTTGATACCAAATACGGGGAAATGGGTGCATTCCCTCGATTTTTCCACCTCTGTCATCCCGGACTTGATCCGGGATCTATACGGTGCACCGCATGGATCCCCGCCTTCGCGGGGATGACTACAAGGGTAGTTTGCACGGCCGTTTTCCGTAAACGGTATGATTCAGCATCCCAACCGTGCCGCGTGACATGCAAGGCGTCAGAGATCCTGAAACGAGTTCAGGATGACACGACCGCAACTCATTGAGTAGACCTGGTATGATTCAGCGCAAACAATCGATCTTTCTCCTTTTGGCCGGGGTGTGCCTGGCCGTGTTCCTCGCGCTCAGCGCCGCCTGGACAGTCGGCCCGATCACGGCGCTGCCGTGGTTCGCGACGACTGCCTACATCCTGGGTGGCATGACCGCCGTGGTCACCTTCGCGAGCATCCTGCTCTACAAGCAGCGCGCCCAGCAGCAGCGCGTCGTCACGATCGCGCAGTGGCTCGACCTGGCGCTCATCGCGGTCGTGGTGGTGGCGCTCGGGCTGACCTTCCAGGACACCGACGCCGGGCCACCTGCCGAGTGGCTGCTCACCTACTGGAGCCTGACGCTCCCCGTTCTCGCCTACGTCTTCATCTGGCTTGCCAAGCGCGGCATCGCCGCCGACATCGCGCTCGTGAAGTCGATGGACCGGCTTCGTTAGCCTCGCACGCTGCTAGCCACCGCCTCTGCTGAATTACCGCCTCTGCTGAATTACCGCCTCTGCTGAATTATGGCCTCGCCCGACGCCGCGACAACGCCGGATGCGACGACCCACGCGTCGGTGCCTCGGCACGTCTGGCTTGCCCTCACCGCCGGGCTGGTCTCGATCTCGTCAGCGGGCATCCTCATCCGGTTCGCCTCCGACGCAGAGGGCTTGACGGTAGCGCTCTGGCGGACGATGTGGGCGGTGACGCTGCTGTTGCCCGTCGTGCCGAGCGCACGCAAGGACTGGGCAGGCTTCACCCGCCGCGACTGGATGCTTGTCGGGGCTGCGGGCGTCTTCCTCGGGTTGCACTTTATTCTGTGGATCACCTCGCTCTACCACACCTCCGTGGCGAGCGCGACCGTCCTCGTGACGATGAGCCCGATCTTCATCGCCGTGCTAGGGATCGTGGCGCTGCGCGAACGACCGTCGTTGCGGACGTGGGTGGCCATCGCAGTCGGACTGGTCGGTGCCGTCCTCATCGGCGTGGGCGATGCGGGGGCGGGTGTCTTTCCACGCGCGTGGCTTGGCAATGGCCTCGCGCTCACCGCTGCCGCCATGTTCTCGGTCTATATCGTGATCGGCCGCGCGGTGCGGCAGCGGGTGTCATTCCTCGCCTACCTCTTCCCACTCAACGTCGCCGCGATGCTCACGGCGCTCGCCGGCACGCTTGTGACGGGGGCCTCGCTGTCGGCCCCGCCCAACGTGATTGGGTGGACGTTCGTGATGGCGCTCTTTCCCCAGATCCTAGGCCACGGCTCATTCAACTACGCTGTGCGCTACATCTCTGCGGCCATGCTCGGGCTCCTTACGCTCACTGAGCCTGCCATCGCCTCGCTGCTCGCCTACGTGTTCTTTCAGGAGGTGCCGGGCGTCCTCGCCTTCGCAGGGATGCTGGTCGTCCTCGTCTCGCTCGCGGTCGTCATTGTGCGGCGTTCTCCGCGCTCAAAGGCAGCACGCTCGCCGGCAGCGCGGTGAACCGTTCGGGAGCGAGGTCGGAGAACCGGCGGCGCTTGCGCAGGACGTAGTCGAGTGCGACAGACCGGCGATAGGGAAGCGTGACGGGCGACGACGTAGGTCGCTGATCGAGATACGCCCCGCGCATCCGGTGTGCGTCGAGGTAGGCGCGGGCGATGGCGACCGTCTCGCGCGGTCGTCCGGCAACGAGAGCCCGCGTCGCGGCGAGCGTGTCCAGAGTGAGGCGGCGCGGGAACGTCGCAAGCCAGGCGCGCGGTGGGAGGTTCTTAAACAGCATCAGCAGGCTGTTGCGGAAGTTGAGGTACGCCTTGCGCGGGTCGCCCTGCGGCAGCGACGCCCCGCCGATGTGGTAGACCTCGGCGCTCGGCTCCACGCGGACGCGCCATCCGGCCCGCCACAGCCGCCAGCACAGGTCGATCTCCTCCATGTGCATCCCGAACGCCTCGTCGAGCAGCCCCACGTCATTCAGCGCAGACCGCCGGAGCAGTAGCGCTGCGCCCGAAGCCCAGAAGACATCGCAGGGATCGTCGTACTGCCCCACGTCTGGCTCTAGCGTGTCGAAGAGGCGTCCCCGCGTGAATGGGTAGCCAACCGCGTCGAGGAAGCCGCCGCTGGCCCCGGCATACTCAAACTGAGTCCGGTCTCCGTGCTGGAGCAACTTCGGCTGGACGGCCGCCACGTCGGGCATCGTGTCGAGCACGCGCACGAGCGGCGCGAGCCAGCTGGGCGGCACCTCCACGTCGTTGTTGAGCAGGCAGACGTACCCACCCTCGGTCTGCCGGATCGCCTCGTTGTTGCCGCGGGCAAAGAGCCAGTTCTCCGGATGCCGGACGACGCGTACCTCCGGATGCGTATCGGCGAGCCATGCTACCGTGTCGTCCGTCGAGGCGTTGTCGGCGACGACGACCTCGAACGACTCAAAGTCGGTGGCGAGGACCGAGGGCAGGCACCGCTCCAGCAGCGCCTGCCCGTTCCACGTCACGATGATGATGGAGACTCGCGGCACGGCCCGGAAGTAAGAAGTATGAGGTGAGGAGTGAGAGGCCCTGCTCCCTACGCCTTGCTCACCGGTCAGCGACACGGCCTCACTGCAACTCC
>JBCCLD010000243.1:0-7244 GCA_039027055.1 Bacteroidota bacterium | reverse complement strand
TCTCACCACCATGCCCTTTTTCTTGACGGGGCCCAGAACGGCTCTTTCTGGCCCAGAGGCCCCGTCTCTCTCATCCCGCCCCTGTAGGTGAACATGGCGATCCGGGATCTCTGACGACTCCGGTCCTCTGTTCCATGGCTGAGATGCTGAATCAAGTTCAGCATGACAAAACCTTGGCGATGGGAGGTACCCAGCGTGTTCGGCATTGTGAGAGGGGTGTCTTGAAAAAAGGGTCCGGTAGTGAGCGATCTGATATGCAACACGCGACACGCACCATCTGCTGTGACGCCGAACTCGCCAGCATTGCTGTGCCAGAGCACTGGTACCGTGACCAGTCGAGAGTGTCGGCTCGTCTCGGCGTCAACGTCGCGTCTGGAGTCCCCCTCCTCGGCAGGAGGGGACAAGGGAGGCAGGGTGACACGGAACCCGACAGGGTGGAGCAGTCAGAATACGTTGGGCCTATCGCACCACGGTCACCGGCCGGGACTGCCGCGTTCCATCGTGCGCGTCGAAACGCAGGACATAGGTCCCTGCAGCGACATCGTCCAGTGCCACCTGGAGGGTGTGGTGTCCAGCCGCGCGCCGCCCTTCGAAGAGCACCCGCACCGTCCGGCCGCGCAGGTCCACAGCGGTCAGACGTACGTGCTGCGCCGAGGCGAGGTGAAACGGCACGGTCATCGCCCCGCGCGTGGGCGACGGGTAGGGCGCGAAGAGCGCCGTCGCAGGCACGGCGGGTCCTATCGTCGTGTCTACCGACCCGGCGAAGAGCGGCAGCGTCTGGAACGCCTGGCCGAGGACTGCGGTCGCGTCGCTCGCGGGCAGCCCGTACCAGTCGGCGAGGACGCTCGCGTAGATCTGGCGGAAGTCGTAGCGGTGCCGGAGGTCGCCGAACGGGTCGAGGTCGGTGAGGTCGGGCGGGCCGCCGAACAAGCCGCCTTGCACACGGGGGCCGATGAGAAACTGCGGGGCGGCAACGCCGTGGTCGGTGCCCTGCGCGCCGTTCTCCGCCAACGTCCGGCCGAACTCCGAGAAGGTCATCACGACCACCCGGTCGGCGAGGCCGTCCGCTTCGAGGTCGCTCAGGAAGGCGTCGACCGCCGTCGCGATCACGCTGAGGAGCACCTCGTGCTGGTCCGCCTGCGCGATGTGCGTGTCGAAGCCGTCGATGGCGGTGGCGTAGATGCGCGCGCCGAGGCCGCCCCGGATGAGCCGCGCCACGAGCGCGAACTGCTCGCCGAGGTCGTACTCTGGGTGCTCAGGGTAGTCCGCCCGGTTCGCCCCTGCGTCGAGGGCGCGCTGGAGGGCCTCGCCGTAGCGAAACGACTGGTTGGCGAGCGTGCGCACGTAGGCGATCTCGGCCCCGTAGGTCGTCGCGGGCGCCGTGTCGGGGTCGTAGCGCGCCCCGCCCTCGGCGAGCCGCTCCAGCGTTTCTGGGTTGCTGAACGACACGCCCGTCCCACCGGAGGTCCCCCGGAACACCCGGCGCTCGCCCCGCACCTGGACGCCCAGCGGCGACGTCTGCTGGTTGAGGTCCGGGTAGCTCGTCTCCAGCGTGCGGCCGGGCCACCCGCTGTTGAGCGTCTGGTCAGCCCCGCTCGCCGAGACCCAGATGTCGGTGCCACGGAAGTGCGAGCGGCTCGCGTTTTCGTAGCCCACGTGCTGGACGATGGCCAGGTCCCCATCCTGATAGCGGCGGTGCAGCGGGGCGAGCGCCGGGTGCAGCCCGAGGTCGTCGGTGAGGCTCAGTACCTTGTTCTGGCGGAGGCCGAGCGTGGGGCGGTTCCGGTGGTAGATGTCGTCGCGGAAGGGCACGACGGTGTTCAGCCCGTCGTTGCCGCCATCGAGTTGGAGGAGGACGAGGATGGTGTCGCCGTTGGGCAGCAGCGCGCCGTTCGGGCCCCAGCCGGCGAGCACCGAGGGCATGCCCCAGGCGCTCAGCCCGCCGAGGCTGGCCGCCCCAAGGCCGAGCGTGCCCAGGAAGCGGCGGCGCGACCACCGCGCGTGGTCGTGGCCGTGCGCGGTCCCATCTTCGAGGCGGCGTCCGGTGCGGGGGTCGGCGGGGGCGGCGTGGGCGTCAGGGGTCGTGCACATAGCTGGAAGGGCGAGGGTCAGAGAACGTGGACGGAGTGGCAGGGGCAGCGGGGCGGCCTCAGCCGGTCACCCAAGCTGGAACTCGGGCAGCTCGCCCAGGCGGCTGAGGTACTCCCACACGAGGTCACGGCGGAGGTCCTCGTTGCTGCCGGTTACCTCGTACCAGGGCGCGCCCTGGAGAAACAGCTTGGTGAGATCCTGCTCGTGGGCGGGCGCGTTGAGCACCGTGTCGGGGACGGGGATGCCGCCCGCGTAGCCCGCCGACACCGGCTCGATGCTCGTCTCGGTGAGCGGTACCGCCAGCAGCGCCTTGGCGACCTCGACCGGGAAGCGGTAGAACGACAGCGAGTCGGTGCCGCCGTAGGTTGTGTAGACCGTCGCGAGGTCGAGGGCCGGGGTGCGGGGGTCGCCCCCCTCACCCTCGTCCGAGACGAGCAGGTCCACCATGTAGCCCAGCCCGTCCCAGCGGGCGGGCAGCGTGTCTGTGCTGAGCCAGGTGCGGTAGCCCGGCCAGCCCCCCACGTTGGGCGGCGCGAGGAGCCGCTGCTCCAGGCCCTCGGCGGCGACCGCCACGATCTCGTCGGAGGTGAAGGCGTCGAGGGCGGAGGCCTGCGTGCCGAGCGCTCGCGCAACGCCCGCGATCAGGTCGAACGGGCCGCGGATCTGCGCGCCGTGGAAGCGGGCCTCGAAGAAGTGCGCACTCGCCAGCAGCGCCTGGAGCGCCGGGGCAACCTCGAAGTCGGCGTCGGCGAGCACCTGCGCCAGCGCGGCCACGACCGCCGCGTTGGGTGTCTCGTGGACGAAGCTGCGGTAGAGCCGGGCTGCGATGAAGTGGGCGATGGCCGACCGCCGTTCCTCGAACAGGATGTCGACCACATCGTCATAGTCGAATGCCCCTGTGCGCCCGAGGAACGTCTTGACGTCGTCGTCGAAGAACTCCTCGCGGAAGAGCGACGTGAAGGGCGGAGCGTCAAAGCCGCCGTAGTCGACCACCCAGCCGGTGAGGGCGCGGGCGAGCTCCGGGACGTCGTTCTCGGTGTAGTTGGGCTGCCCGTTGGCGTCGAGCGGGCCCATCGTGAAGAGCTCCATGAGCTCGCGGGCGTAGTTCTCGTTGGGGTCCTCCCACGTGCTTTCCGCACCGTTGAGGAAGACCAGCATCGCCCCATCCGTGCCGACCTCGCGAACCATCGTCTGGAACGAGCCGAGCGCGTGCGTGCGGAGGAGCTGGAGGTAGCGGTGCGCGAGGGCGGCGTACTCGTAGGTCTCGAGGCTCGTGACGAGATGGTTGTGCCATACGAGCGTCATCCGCGCGTGGAGGCCGCCGTCGACCATCTCGTGGAAGAACGTGCGCATGACCTCGTGGACCCAGCGCTCGTTCTGGTCGAAGAACGCCTCGCCCTCGTCGTCGTCTTCGGGGAGCGGCAGCAGCAGCCAGGACGGGTCGGGCGGAAGCGACGTGGCCTGGGCCTCGTCGATCAGCACGCGCACGGCTTCGGTGGGCACCATCCCGGTAAAGTGATCGAGGAGGGCCGGCGATGGGCCGAACGTGGCGCGGCGCAGCAGGTGGGCGGCCTGGGCGCGGCTGAGCGGGGTCGTGGCAGGCGTGAGCGAAGCCGGAGGCGCAAGCGTGGGACTTGCAGGGGCAGTCAGGACAGACATCGCAGTGGGATCAGCTACATCGAGGATCGGGTGGGCACGGGACGCGGGAGCCCTACGGTTCGCGCTCAACGGCCTGGATGGCCTCCGCGAGGAGTTCACCGATCAGCCGCGAGCCCTCGACGGACGGGTGGATGGCGTCGGCGTAGTGCGCCGGGTTCGTCGCGTCCACCGCGTCGGCGGCGGAGGCGTAGTAGACGCCGTCGAGCGCGGCGGCCATGCGCTGCTGGCGCGCGTCTAACTCCCGCAGCAGGTCGACGAGCGGGGTGAACTCCGAGGTCTCGCCCTGCTGCTCCTCCGGGTAGCCCATCACGAGCACGCGCGCCCCATCGGCTCGGACCGTCCGCACGAAGTCGGGGAACTCGCCCGACAGCCCGTCGTCGCTCACGAGCGTCTCGAGGACGGTCGCACACGTGTCCACCTCGCACTCGCCTCCGAGGTCGTTGCCGCCGCCGTCCATCACCACCCACACCCAGGCGCCAGGGTGCTGGACATACTGCTCGCGGATGTCCTCGCGGAAGTCCTCGGGGTTGACCACCTCAGGGGCGCTCAGCCGGGCCCCACCCTGGCTCGCGTCGAAGACCGTACGGGCGAGGAGCGCGGCCAGCACGTCGGCGACAGCCGCGTCCTCCTCTTGGTTGAAGGCGAGGATGGAGTCGCCGATGACGATCACGTCGGCTCCTGCGGGAACGGGTACGGGGCCGGAGTCGTCAGCGCTTTCCGTGTCGCATCCAGCGAGCGTGCAGGCCGCGAGTGCACATACAGCGATGAAGGCGAACGCCCGCAGTCTGGACGCCTGTGGCCCAAACGTCCATAGTCTGGGGGCGGAACGAAACACGAGGGGCCACGAAGGGCTGGGGCGGCGGGAGGCAGGCAGGTGCATGAACGAGACGGCAGCAGGCGGAGTGGGACAGCGACGGGTTCGGGGGTAGTTTCGCGATCCCAACGGGAGGGTTAAGCGCCTGTTGCTTCGTCTCCGCCTCGTATTGACGAATGGCCCCGTTGCGGTGACGAAGTCGCCCCAAGCGAGGACGAGGCGCGTTCGTCCGTGCGAGCGATGACCTCGTCCGAGGAGGGGACTGTGTTCGCCCTCGGCTGCGGCCCATCCGTCATCGTGGGCCTCGCGCTCCGAAACCCGCGACCGGCGTTGGCATAGCCTTCGTTCTGTCGCCGCTATCGTGTATGGCCTCGACACGCCCTCATCCACCCGTACGATTGATGTCCTCCCAGCACGACCTGCTGCCGCGCTCGGCGTGGCCCGCGCCCGGCACGGCGTCGGCAGCCCCGTACGGCGGCGAATCCACCTCGTGGCGCTGGCACCTCGCCTTCTGGACGTTCCTCGTGCTGTGGGGCCTCGTTGACCAGATCCGCGAGCCGGAATTCCCGATCCTGCTCGTCCACACGTTGACCTACTACGCGCTGTTCGCGCTGGTCGCCTATGTCCACCTGCGCTTCGCGGTCCCGCTGGTGCGCAGCGGGCGCTACGCCCAGTACGCGGTCGCGGTGGTGGTCTTGCTCGTGGTCCGGGTCTACCTCCACGACGGGCCCGAACTCCTCTTCGTGCTGACCAACGAGAGCGAGGAACCAGCGTGGGCATTACAGGAGGCGCTCAGCGTAGTCGTCCTGACGATCCTGATCTGCGGCATCACCGTCGCTATCGAGCGGGCGGCAGCGTACGCGCACGTCGAGCGGCGCCTGGCCGAGCGCGAGCGCCTAGAGCGGACGGCGCAGCTGGACCGGCTCAAGGCGCAGCTCAACCCGCACTTCCTCTTCAACACGCTCAACAGCCTCTACGCCCTCGCCGTCGACGGCGCGCCGCAGCTGCCGGAGTACCTCTCCAAGCACGCCGCGCTGCTGCGCTACGCGCTCTACGACGCCGACGCACCCGTCGTCCGGCTGGACCAGGAGGTCGACTTCCTGCAGCAGTACGTCGACCTGGAGCGGCTGCGGCTGGAGGACGAGGTGGAGGTCGAGGTGCTCCTGCGTGGGACGTACGACGGGCTGTATCTCCCGCCGCTGCTCTTCGTGCCGCTCGTCGAGAATGCCTTCAAGTACCTCGACCGCCGGGCGGCACAGCCGTTCATCCGGATCGAGCTGTCGGTGGACGCCGACAGCGTGCTGCACCTGCGTCTCGAAAACCGTGCGCTCGCGCCCGAGCCAGCGGTGTCGGCCTCGCCCCGTACCATCGGCGGCGTGGGCTTGCGCAACGTGCGCGAGCGCCTGGTGCTGCTCTACCCGGAGCGCCACACCTTCACCGCCGGGCCCCTCGCCGACCGCTTCCTCGTCGACGTGACCGTGCGCCTGGAGCCGCTGCCGGTGCTCCTGACGCGCGGGGGGGCGTAGATCAAGGCCGAACTGCACCGGGCGTCCTCGCGTGTACGCCGGGAGTCTCCCACCCCTCGATCCATGCCCTCGCCTGACGCCCAGTCCGCTGCCTCGGTGCCCCTCGTCCGTTGCCTGATCGTGGACGACGAGCCACTCGGGCGGCGCGCCATCCGCAGCCATATCGACGCGCACCCGCTCCTCGACGCCGTCGCCGAGGCCCGCGACGGGATGGAGGCGATGGCGGCGCTGCGCGGCGGCGGCATCGACGCGGTGTTCCTGGACCTGGAGATGCCCAAGCTCACCGGCTTCGAGATGCTGCGCGCATTGCCTGCGCCGCCTCTCGTGGTGGTGGTGACGGCCTACTCCGACCGCGCCGTGGAGGGCTTCGACGTGGGCGTGGTGGACTACCTCGTCAAGCCCGTCGCGCGGGAGCGGTTTGCGAAGGCTGCGGCCCGCCTCCTCAGCGCTGCCGACGCGCGCACGCGCGGGGCTCAGCCACCAAGGATCCTATCCTCCCCCTCGCGGTCCCGCGCAGGCACCCCCACGACTGACCGAGGCGCCTCGTTCTTCGTGCCGACCGACCAGGGGGCCGAGCGGATCGATCTGGACGACCTGCGTTACGCTGAGGCGTGGGGCAACTACGTGCGCCTCCACCTGCCGGACCGCGTCGTGCTGACGAAAGGCCCGCTCTACGACGTCGCGCGCACGCTGCCCGACGCCGCGTTCGTGCGCGTGCACCGGTCGTATGTGGTCGCCGTGCGGCACATCCAGCGGGTGACGAATACCGCCGTCGTCGTGGACGAGGAAGAGATCCCGGTGAGCGAGCGCCACCGGGCGAAGGTCGTCGCGCGCCTTGGCCTGGCGTAGGGCGAGGTCGCCCAGTCAGGAAGGCTCTGCGCCCCGGCCATGGGCACGGCAGTAGGGGCTGCGAACACGGCGACAAGGGCGCAGAGCACGTGGGTAGGAAGTACGATGGGGCCAAGCCTGGCAAGTAGTGATATCAATGGACAGAGCGTGATCGATTGGAAGTGCGGCTAGCGCACGACGAGGAGGCGACCCGTCTTGGCCTCGCGCCCCGCCGCCGTCTCCGCCTCCACGCGCCACACGTAGAGCCCGCTCGCGAGCCGCGCCGCCTCCACGCCGAGCGTGTGCCACCCGGCAGCCTGCGCGCC
>JBCCLD010000242.1:0-7254 GCA_039027055.1 Bacteroidota bacterium | reverse complement strand
CCGGCGACATCGTGCGCGAGGTGCGCGTGCAGACCCGTGCGCAGGACGCGCTTACGGCCCTCTCGGATTTCCCCAGCCGCCTCCATCTCTTCCCCGCCACGGAGCACGGTGAGCGGCTCGCCGAGCGAGCGCTGCGGTGGACCGTCCAGAAGCTTGGACCACCGCCCTACGCGCAACGCATCATCTACGCCTGCCGCTTCCACGTCGACGAGGCCGCCCGCCGCATCTGGTGGGAACCCACCGACGACGCCGTCGCCGACGACCGCATCCACGGCGAGGTGAAGCTCCTCGACGACGGGCCCACCACGCTCGCCCGGCTCTCCGCCCAGGCCGAGATCGTGCTCGACGGCCTCCCGTTCTTCGCCAAGAAGCTGGCCCCACCCATCGTGCGCGCCGAGTTCGAGCGGCTCACCGACAAGTTCGTGCAGAACATCAAGCGCAGCCTGGAGACGCCCGCCTAGGTCGAGGGTCGAGGGTCGAGGGTCGAGGGTCGAGGGTCGAGGGTCGAGGGTCGAGGGTCGAGGGTCGAGGGTGCCCCGCTTCACTGTGGGGGTGCTCCTGGGCAGGGCGGCACGCGCTACCTCTCCTCTGACTTCCAACTGCGCGCTTCGAACCTCCCACTTCCACGAGGTGCCATGCCCTTGACAGCGGGTCGGTAGTAGGTTGAGCGATTCGCCGCCTGTCCTGCGCTGCCATGCCTGACCTCTTCGCTGCCGCCGCCGACGCACGCCTCCGCGCCAACGCTCCGCTCGCCGACCGCATGCGGCCGCGCACGCTCGCCGAGTTTGTCGGGCAGGCGCACATCCTCGCCGAGGGCACGCTGCTGCGCCGCGCCATCGAGGCCGACCGGCTCACCTCGGTCATCTTCTTCGGCCCCCCAGGCACGGGCAAAACCACGTTGGCGCGCATCATTGCGAACACGACCGCGCGGCACTTCGCCACGCTCAACGCGGTGCTCGCGGGCGTGCGCGACATCCGCGCCGAGATCGAGGCGGCGCAGGAGCGGCTGCGGCTCCACGGCCAGCGCACCATCCTCTTCGTCGACGAGGTGCACCGCTTCAACAAGGCGCAGCAGGACGCGCTGCTGCCGCACGTCGAGAACGGCACCGTGACCTTCATCGGCGCGACGACGGAGAACCCCTACTTCGAGGTCAACAAGGCACTCGTCTCGCGCAGCCGCGTCTTTGAGCTGCGCACGCTCACCCAGGACGCCCTCCGCGCCATCGCCGAGCAGGCCCTCGCCGACGGCGAACGCGGCTACGGAGACCGGCACGTCGCCATCGACCCAGACGCGCTCGACCACCTCGTAGACACCGCCAACGGCGACGCCCGCAGCCTCCTCGGCGCGCTCGAACTCGCCGTCGAGACTACCCCCGCCGAGGACGGCACCATCCGTATCGACCTCGCCGTGGCGGAGGAGTCGATCCAGCGGCGGGCCGTGCTCTACGACAAGGACGGCGACGCGCACTACGACGCCATCTCGGCGTTCATCAAGTCGATGCGCGGCTCTGACCCCGACGCGGCGCTCTACTGGATGGCGCGGATGCTCTACGCCGGCGAGGACCCCCGCTTCCTCTTCCGGCGCATGCTCATCTTCGCCGCCGAGGACATCGGGCTAGCCGACCCACAGGCGATCCAGGTCGCCGTGGCATGCCAGCAAGCCTACGACTTCGTGGGCATGCCCGAGGGCCGCTTCCACCTCGCCCAGTGCTGCCTCTACCTCTCCACCGCTGCCAAGTCGAACAGCACCTTCGCCTTCTTCACCGCGCTCGCGCATGTTGAGAAGGAGCAGAGCGGCGACGTGCCGAACCACCTCAAAGACGCCACGCGCGACAAGGCGGGGCTGGGCCACGGCGTCGGCTACCAATATCCCCACGCCTTCCGCGACCACTACGTCGCCGAGCAGTACCTCCCGAGCGGCATGCAAGGGACGTTCTTCTACGACCCGTCCGAGCAGGGCTACGAGGCGTGCGTGAAGGAGCGCCTGGCCGCCCAGCGCGCGCGCGACGCCGAGGAGTCCATCGAGAAGCGCGTCCGCCGCTACGTGGACGAGGGGTAGCGTTCGTGACTCGGTAGTTCAGTAGGTCAGTGATTCAGTAGTCAGTGTTTCAGAGGCTGCCTGCTCCCAATCGTTGTGCTCGCTTGGGCCTGCGCGACCACCTGAAGCGTCTCGTTCACTGCACCAGGCCCTACTTTTCACTCTCTGCTCTTCCACCCTTCTCGTCGTGTCCGATTTTCACTTCTTCGCCGGCCCAGTGCTCCGGGAAGACGAGCCCATGGGCATGCACTACGTTCCCGTGCCGGAGCCCGTCGCGGCGGCGCTGCTGGCCGCGGGCCATCGGCGAGTGGAGGGCACGTTGGAAGAGCACCCCTTCACACGGGCACTCCACGGCTCAGCGGACAACGCGCGGCTGCGCTTCGGGAGGGGCTTCCTGCGTGAGTGCGGCCTCGCCTGGGGCGCGACGGCCCACCTCGACGTGCGCTCCGTTGCCGACCCCAACGCGGTCACGCTGCCCGACGAACTGGTCGCCGCGCTGGCGGACGACGAGGAGGCCGCCGCGCGCTTCGGGACGTTCACGCCCGGCAAGCAGCGGTCGCTGGCGCACCATGTCACGAGCGCCAAGCGCACGGAGACGCGCGAGCGCCGCGCCCGCGAACTCGCGCGCAAGATCCGCACGTACACGCTCCACGGAGACCGACCGACGGACCGATGAGCGCCTCGTCTCGCTGCGTTTTGCCTAGCTTTCGCACCCGAAATCGAAACCTCGCCCCCCTGTCATGGCGTTGGAGGAGATCCTAGGTGGGCGACCTGGATGCCCACCGTATCTGATTGCATTTCAGCCACCAACCTGAGAGGCCAACCATAGCCCGGAGATACAACCGCCCGCAGCCGCGGCGCGAACCTCAGACCCGTGTGAACGACCGCATCCGCGCCAACCGCGTGCGCGTCGTCGACCCCCAAGGCGAACACGGCATCTACGACCTCGACCGCGCCTTGGAACTCGCGCAGCGCCGCGGCCTCGACCTCGTCGAGATCGCCCCGAACGCGGACCCGCCCGTGTGCAAGATCATGGACTTCGGGAAGTACCGCTACGAGCAGCAGAAGAAGATCAAGGAGCAGCGCAAGAAGCAGGCGCGCCAGGGCGAACTCAAGGAGGTACGCTTCCGCCCGAACACAGACGACCACGACTTTGGCTTCAAGACGAAGCACGCCCGCGAATTCCTCGAGGATGGCAACAAGGTGAAGGCGTGGGTCCAGTTCCGCGGCCGCGACATCATCTACAAGGACCGCGGCCTCGACCTGCTCGCACGCTTCATCGAGGAGTTGCCGGACGTCGCGAAGGTGGACCAGGCCCCGCAGATGGAGGGCCGCCGTATGACGCTGCTGCTGTCGCCGGACAGCAAGAAGAAATAGCGAGAGTGCGGCCATGTTCGGTTTTGCTGTGCGGCCGTGATCGGAGTTCCCACGGGACAGCGGCACTACGGAATCACAGCGGCACGCACTGCGCGTGAAGCTTTAGCCCAAAGCGGGGGCGTCGGCGGAACTCCGACGCCCCCGTTCTATATTTGCGATTCTCTGTTCATCCGATCCATTCGAGGCTGTCATGCCTAAGATGAAGTCCAACAGTGGGGCGAAGAAGCGCTTCTCGCTGACCGGCACCGGCCGCGTCAAGCGCAAGAAGGCCTTCAAGTCGCACATCCTCACCAAGAAGTCGCCCAAGCGCAAGCGCAACCTCCGCGAGACGACCCTCGTGTCGCCCGCCGACGAGCCACGCGTCAAGCGCATGATCAACAGCTAGGCGCTGCTGCGGCCCCACCGCGGGTCCGCGACTTCTCGTTCACCGTTTTAATCCCCCTACCCGGAGAATCAAATGCCACGCGCTCGTAACCTCGTGGCTTCCCGTCGCCGTCGCCGCAAGATGCTCTTGCAGGCGAAAGGCTACTGGGGTCGCCGTAGCAACGTTCGCACCGTTGCCATGCACTCCGTTGATAGGGCGATGCAGTTCGCCTACCGCGACCGCCGCCAACGCAAGCGGCAGTTCCGGAAGCTGTGGATCGCGCGCATCAACGCGGCGGCCCGGCAGAATGGCATGAGCTACTCGCGCCTTATCAGTGGGTTGAAGAAGGCCAACGTGCCGCTCAACCGCAAAGTGCTCGCTGACCTCGCCGTCCACGACGCGGAAGCCTTTACGTCCGTCGTCGAGCAAGCGAAGGCTGCTGCCTAAGCACCCTCGCTGCTCGGCGAGAACGCCCGCCCTGCGATGCCTCCCCGCATCGCGGCGCGGGCGTTTCTCGTTCTGCCACGCCGACGCTATGGCCTCGGTTGACGCCACGACCTCCATGTTGTCATCCTGAGCGAGCAGAGCGAGTCGAAGGATCGGCGCCCGAGCCTTGTTCAGAATGCGGAGGTAGACGGAGATCCTTCGACTTCGCCGTACCGGCTTCGCTCAGGATGACAGGACTGAGAGATGTAAGCAATCTTCGGCGCTGCCTCACTCGCTGCTTCCGATCTTTCCAACTAGCCTCCGTCTCCCCACCTTGTCATGCTGAACTTGATTCAGCATCTCAGCAGTGCCAATAAACGCCTCGCTCGTAAGAGATCCTGAATCGAGTTCAGGATGACACGAATGAGACTCCATGCCTCCTTGGCGTTCTGTCTCCCCGCCTCGCCGTCTCCCCGCCTCGCCGTCTCCCCGCCTCGCCGTCTCCCCGCCTCGCCGTCTCCCCGCCTCCTGCCATGTCCACCGACCTCGACACCTCGCCCGACACGCTAATCGCGGCGCTCCATGATGAGATCGCCGCCGCTGACCTCGTCTCCAATCCAGAGACAGCCGCCGACGCCATCGAAGCCGCGCGCATCGACTGGCTCGGGCGCAAAAGCGGGCGTGTGACGGCGCTCTTCGGGCGCATGAAGGACGTTGCGCCGGAGGACCGCCGGGCGTTCGGGCAGCAGCTTAACGCGCTCAAGCAGGCGGCCGAGGCGAAGCTCGCCGAGGCGCAGGACGCACTCAAGGCCGCCGAGCAAGCAGCGGGCGTTGATCTCGACCTGACGCTGCCGGGCCGCATGCCTGCGCTGCACGGCTCGATCCACCCGCTCACGCAGACGCGCATGGAGATCGAGGCCATCTTCGCGGGCTTCGGCTTCGGCGTCGCCGAAGGGCCCGAGATCGAGGGCGACTGGCACAACTTCACCGCGCTCAACTTCGGCCCGGAGCACCCGGCGCGGGACATGCAGGACACGTTCTTCCTCGACCCGCCGCCGCCCGACGGGCCGGGGACCGTCCTCCGCACGCATACCTCGCCCGTGCAGGTGCGCGTCATGGAGCAATCCATCGCCGAGGGCACGGGGCCGCCGATCCGCGTGATCGCGCCCGGCCGCGTCTTCCGCAACGAGCGCATCACCTACAAGTCGTACTGCCTCTTCCACCAGGTCGAGGGCCTCGTGGTCGACGAGGGCGTGACCTTCGCCGACCTCAAGGAGATCCTCGTGCGCTTCGCCGAGGCGCTCTTCGGCGCGGGCGTGCGCATGCGCTTCCGCCCGAGCTTCTTCCCGTTCACCGAGCCCAGCGCGGAGGTCGATATCTGGTGGGCCGACGAGCGCCTCCCTGGCGGCGGCCGCTGGATGGAGATCCTCGGCTGCGGCATGGTCGACCCCAACGTGCTCGAAAACGTCGGCGTCGACGCGGAGCGCTTCACCGGCTACGCCTTCGGCATGGGCATCGAGCGGATGTGCATGCTCAAGCACGGCATCGGCGACATCCGGCTCTTCTACGAGAACGACGTGCGCTTCCTGAGCCAGTTCTAGCGAGCGGGTCCTTGGTCAATTGTCCTTGGTAACTGGCTTACTCTTGCCAGCGTCATGCAGAAAGACGACGTACCACAGTACTACGAGTTGATGAACCCGCTCCTTACGGCCTTGCATGAGTTGGGTGGCTCGGGTTCGATCAGCGAGATCAATGAGGCGGCGATCGCCCGTCTCGACGTGCCGGACGTCATTCTCGAAGTCCAGCACAACCCGGAGCGAAGTAATCAGACTGAAGTCGAATACCGTCTGGCTTGGGCAAGAACCTACCTGAAAAAGTTCGGCGTTATCGACAACTCAAGTAGAGGCGTGTGGCTGATTCGCCCGGAAAAGCGACATATCGAAGCCGTTGATCCTGATGAGGTGATTCGCGCTGTTCGTGAGCAGATCAAGCAAGAACGCCTTGAACGTGACGACTCCGAGGTTGAGGTCGCGTCCGAAGATGCGCCTGAAGAAGCCCAAACGTGGCGGGGACGGCTACACCAAGTGCTGATGGAAGAGCTGACTCCCGACGCGTTCGAGCGATTGACAAAGCGCATGCTTCGGGAGTCGGGCTTCGTACAGGTCGAAGTGACAGGCAAGAGCGGAGACGGTGGTATCGACGGCAAAGGCATCATCCAGATTGGTGGCTTTCTGAGCTTCCACGTCATCTTTCAATGCAAGCGCTACCAGGGCTCGGTCGGTGCTCCGCAAATTCGAGACTTCCGAGGCGCTATGGTTGGGCGGGCTGATAAAGGGCTCTTCATAACCACCGGCTCTTTTACCCGTGATGCCGTACGCGAGGCAACACGCGACGGCGCTTCCCCTATTGACTTGATCGACGGCGATGCGCTCGCCGACAAGCTCAAAGAGCTCAGCCTCGGTATCGAAATCGAATGCGAAGTCGTCGAACATGTCCACATCGACAGAGACTGGTTTCGTTCCATCTGAAACCAGCAGGTACGGCTCCATCAAAGGACTACTGACAACGGACCAACCCCCATGAACATCTCAACCAACTGGCTCGGCGAATACGTCGCCCACGGCCTCGCGACGGACGACCTCGCGGACACGCTCACCATGCTCGGCCTCGAAGTCGAGGAGGTCACGCACGTCGGGCCCGAGGTGGACGGCGTCGTGGTGGGGCACGTCCTTGACACGCGCCCGCACCCCGACGCGGACCGGCTCACGCTGTGCACGGTCGATCTCGGTGCGCTCAACGCGGACGGCGAGCCGGTGCAGATCGTCTGCGGCGCGCCGAACGTGGCGGCGGGACAGAAGGTGCCCGTCGCGACGGTCGGGACGACGCTGATGCTACCCTCGCGCAAGGACCCGCACACGAAGGAGCCTGTCCAGATCAAGAAGGGCAAGATCCGCGGCCAGGTGTCGTTCGGGATGATCTGCGCCGAGGATGAACTCGGCCTGGGCGACGACCACGACGGCATCCTCGTGCTGGACGAAAGCGCCGAGGT
>JBCCLD010000241.1:0-7262 GCA_039027055.1 Bacteroidota bacterium | reverse complement strand
GTCGGCTCGCCGGCGGTGGGGCTGATGACGGGGGAGCGGAGGACGAAGAGGCCGTTCGACTGGTCGTTGGCGATCACGAGGCCGCTCTCGAAGAACGGGTAGTTGCTCCACTGGCCGCTGAACGAGACCTCGTTGCCGTCCGGGAACGTGTCGAAGGACGCGACGAAGGTGAGTTCGGCGTTGGCGAGGTCGGTGAGTTCGTAGATGCGGAGGCCGCTCTCGTAGTTGGACTGGTAGACGTAGTTGCCCCGGATGTAGAGGTTGTGGTCGGAGGTGGCAAGCCTGCTGATGAACGCCCCGGCGAAGAAGGGGTTATCGAGGTCGCTCACGTCGAAGATGAGCGTGCGCGTCTGCCCATTGCGCCCCGCGCCGGGGTAGTCGCGGTTGCCCTCGTCGAACTCGTCGTTCATGAGGAAGTAGCGCTGGTCCTCGGTGAGCCAGCCCTGGTGCGCGTAGCCGGGGAAGGGGTAGGCCGTGCGGCTGATGCCAACGGGGTTGCTGGCGTCGGAGACGTTGCTGATCGAGAGGATGTCGTTGTTGCCGAAGCTGCCGTTGGACGAGAGGCAGATGGCCGCGCCGGTGTAGTCGGCGTCGGGGCCGTTGTAGCGGACGCACTGGGCGTCGTGGGTGTAGCCGTCGTCGTCGAAGCAGCCGGCGAAGGTGGGCGACAGCGGGTCGCTGAGGTCCACGATGTGGAGGCCGCCGCCATTGCACGTGAAGCCATTCTGGTCGGCTCCGACTAGAAACGCAAACGGGACCGCTTCGTCGATCACGATGTTGTGCGCACTACCGGCCCCCGTGTAGACCGCGTCCGCGTCGAACACGACGGGCGGCGTCGCGACGTCGCGGAGCCGCGTCAGGTCGAAGACCTGCATGCCGTGGTTCTCGGCCTCGCTGACGATGTAGGCGTAGTCACCGAGCGTCTTGATGTCGCGCCAGAGCGTGCTCGTGGTTTCCGTCGGGAGCCGCCCGATGATCTGCGGCGCGGTCGGTGTCGCCAGGCTCACGAAGACGATGCCTTGCGAGGTCCCGACAAGCCCATACTCGACGCCGGACTGCGGGTCGGTCCAGCCCCAAATATCGTTTGGGGTGGGGAAGAAGGTCGAGGTCCCAAAGTCGAGGTCGGCGCGCGTGAGGTTGGCGACCAAGTCCACGTCGGAGCACGCGAAACTGTCGGCGCGCCCGTCGGTGCAGGCTGCCGTGACGGCCTCTTGCGCGCGAGTGGGTGTGGAGAGAAGAGCGAGGGCGCAGAGTAGCCAAAGGGAGCGCATGGGCGAGCGGGTTGGGGTGAGGAGAAAAATTAGCGGGCTCGGGTGACGCGGCGCGTCTCGACGAAGGTCTCGCCGACGGCGCGTACGACGTAGGTCCCGCTGGGTAGCGTGGTGCCGTCCAGCGTCAGCGAGGCTGCATCGACGGTGCCGTCGAGCAGCGTAGCGACGCGGCGACCGAGCAGGTCGTAGACCTCGGCACGAACACGCTCGGGCGTGTCGAGCGTGAGCGCTAGGGTCGTCTGCTGGCTGAAGGGGTTTGGATAGGCCGCGCTCAGACTCGGTTCGGCCTGATCCGGAAGGCCCTCCGCGCTGACCGCCGTCACGTCGGGCTGGAGCACGAACAGCCCGCGCTGTTGGTCGCTGACGATCACGAGGCCGCTCTCGAAGAACGGGTAGACGCTCCACGCGCCATCGAACGTGAAGGCATCGCCTTCGGGATACGTGTCGAAGAACCCGACGGGCGTGAAGTCGGTCGGATTCGCCGCGTCCAGCCGGTAGATGCGAAGCCCGCTCTGGTAGTTGGCCTGAAAGAGCAGGTCGCCGTGGATGTAGTGGTTGTGATCGGTGGCCGTGATGGGGGCGATGTGAGCCCCGACGTAGAACGGGTTGTCGAGGTCCTCCACGTTCATCACGATGGTGCGGGTGCCGCCGATGTCGGGGGCGCCATCGTCGCCCTCGTCGTTCATGTAGAAGAAGCGCCGGTCTTCTGTGAGCCAGCCTTGATGGACAAACGCAGCATTCGGATAGATCGCGGTGCTGATAGCGTCGGTGCGCGCGGGGTCGGTGATGTCGCTGATCGAGAGCAGCGTCGTGTTGGACCCGAAGCAGACGGTTCGTCCCTGGTAGTCGGGGTCGGGGCCGTCGTAGACGATGCACTGGGCGTCGTGGGTGTAGTCGTCGTCGTCGAAGCAGCCGGCGTAGCGTGGGTTGGTGGGGGCGCTCACATCGATGAGCAGCAGCCCCGTCAGGCACCGGAGGTCGGAGCTGGCGTGGCCCGCCACGGCCACCACGTCGAGACCGTCGCTTGCAATCACGTTGTGGGCGCTGCCTGCCTCCTCGTAGACAGCATCGGCCTCAAACTCGACGGGCGGTGCGGTCACCGAGCGGAGGCGGCGCAGGTCGAAGACCTGAAGGCCATGCCCAGGCGCTTCGCTGACCACATAGGCAAAGGAGCCGCTGGTCTTGATGTCCCGCCAGAGGTTGCCCATGTTGGTCACAACGCCTCGGTCCTGCGTGGTCGGCAGCATGCCCACATACACCGGTGCGCTGGGCACCGAGAGGTCGACGAACGAGACCCCCTCCCACGTCCCGACGAGGGCGTACTCGGTGCCCGTCTCCGGGTCGGTCCAGCCCCAGATGTCGTTGCCCCACCACCAGGCACCCGTCCCGTCGCGGCGGTCGTAGGACGACCCGAGCGCCACGAGGTCTAGTTGAGCGAGGAGGTCAACCTGGTCGCACGGGTACGCCCCTGCGAGGCCGTTGTCGCAGAGGGCTGGGGTGGACTGAGCTAGGCTCACGTCCGTCTGCTTCCCAAGGACGCCCAGGGTCAGCAAGAACAAGACGAAGGTGAGACGGCGCATGGGCAACGTGAGTGAGACGACGGGCAACGTACGAGGCGAAGCGGGTCCGCGCTTCACAGGGCACTAACAATCCCCCTGCACGGCCCGAAGACGAGGGCACAGCCCGAACACGAGGAAAAAACGCAAGGGCTGAACCTCTCGCAGGTCCAGCCCTTGGTAGAACAGTCCGCGTGGAGAGCCTAGCGTACGAGCGTGAGGCGGCGCGTCTCGGCAAACGTCTCCCCCTGCACCCGCGCCACGTACGTCCCGCTCGAGAGCCCCGCCCCGTCGAACGTCAGCGTCAGCGCCGTGCCTGCTACCGTCGCGCCCTCGAAGAGCCGCGCCACCCGGCGGCCCAGCAGGTCGTAGACGTCCACGCGCACCTCCTCGCTGCGGTCGAGCGAGAGCGAGAGCGAGGTGGTGTGCTGGAAGGGGTTGGGGTAGGCCGGGCTGAGGCCGCTGACGGCGGCGTCGGGGGTCGGCTCGCCGGCGGTGGGGCTGATGACGGGGGAGCGGAGGACGAAGAGGCCGTTCGACTGGTCGTTGGCGATCACGAGGCCGCTCTCGAAGAACGGGTAGTTGCTCCACTGGCCGCCGTAGGACACGCGGTTGCCGGCGGGGAAGGTGTCAAAGGAGCCCGCGAGGGTGAGTTCGGCGTTGGCGAGGTCGGTGAGTTCGTAGATGCGGAGGCCGCTCTCGTAGTTGGACTGGTAGACGTAGTTGCCTCGGATGTAGAGGTTGTGGTCGATGGTCGAGAGCGCGGAGAGGAAGGCACCGACGTAGACGGGGTCGTCGAGGTCGCTCACGTCGAAGATGAGCGTGCGGGTGCGGCTGCTGCCGTAGTCACCGTTGCTCTCGTCGAACTCGTCGTTCATGAGGAAGTAGCGCTGGTCCTCGGTGAGCCAGCCCTGGTGCGCGTAGCCGGGGAAGGGATACGTGGTGCGGCTGATGCTCTCGGGGTTGCGGACGTCGGAAATGTTGCTGATCGAGAGGACGTCGTTGTTGCCGAAGCTGCCGTTGGAGGAGAAGCAGATGGGAGCGCCCGCGTAGTCGGCGTCGGGGCCGTCGTAGCGGACGCACTGGGCGTCGTGGGTGTAGCCATCGCCGTCGAAGCAGCCAGCGAAGCGGGGCAGGGTAGGCCGGTTCAGGTCCACGATGTGGAGGCCGCCGCCGTTGCAGTTGAAGGCGTTCTGGGTGGACCCTACCACAAAGGCGTAGGGCAGCGCCTCGTCGATCACGATGTTGTGCGCGCTGCCGATGCCGGTGTAGCGGCCCGACGCCTCAAACACAACCGGAGGATCGCTGACGCCGCGCAGCTGGGTCAGGTCGAAGACCTGCATGCCGTGGCCGTCGGCCTCGCTGACGATGTAGGCGTAGTTGCCGTGGGTCTTGATGTCGCGCCAGGTGGAGGGGCCGGCGGCGCTGGCTAGCGTCCCGATGACTTGCGGGGTGGTCGGGGTTTCCAGGCTCACGAACACGGTCCCTTCCGTCGTTCCCACGAGGCCATACTCGACGCCGGTCTGCGGGTCGGTCCAGCCCCAGATGTCATTGCCACGGGGCGTGCCTGAGAAGGCGCTGATGTCGAGCGCGGAGGTGGTGAGCTGTCCCACAAGGTCCACGTCGGAGCAGGGGAAGCCGCTGGCCGTCCCTCCAGCACAGGACGCCGTGACAGCCTCTTGGGCGGCGAGCGAGCCGGGAAGGACCAGGAGGCTTAGGAGCAGGAGCGTACGCATGGGCAGGTAGAAGCGAACAGGGGGGAGAAAAACAGAAACGGGACAGGGCTACGGTAGGGAACGCGTGGCTAGCGGGCAAGCGTCACGCGGCGCGTCTGCGTGAAGCTTTCGCCCACCACGCGCACCACGTAGGCACCGCTGGGCAGCGTCGCGCCGTCCAGCGTGAGCCTCGCCGCATCGACCGTGCCATCGAGCAGCGTAGCGACGCGGCGGCCCAGCAAGTCGTAGACCTCGGCGCGGACGCGCTCGGGCGTGTCGAGCGTGAGAGCCAGCGTCGTCTGCTGGCTGAAGGGGTTCGGGAAGGCGGCGCTCAACAGCTCGGTGGCCTCCGGCAGCGGGGTCTCGTTGGAGACGCCGACGGCCTCGGGGCGTACCACAAACAGCCCAGTGTCGCGGTCGTTGATCGTCACGATACCGCTCGCGTAGTAGGGGTAGACGCTCCAGGCTCCGTCGAACGACACCGCCGTGCTCGGGGCGAAGGTGTCGAAGAAGCCGAGCGGTTCGAAGTCGGTGGGGGTGGCCGAGTTGAAGCGGAAGACGCGCAGGCCGCTCTCGTAGTTGGCCTGGTAGATCACGTCATCGCGGACGTAGAGGTTGTGGTCCGACGACGTCACGCCCGACATGTAGGACCCCTCATAGAACGGGTTGTCGAGGTCCTCCACGTTCATCACCACCGTGCGGGTGGAGGGTACGAGGCCGCGAGCCTCGTCCAACTCGTCGTTCATGATGAAGAAGCGCTTGTCCTCGCTGAGCCACCCCTGGTGGGTGTAGCCTGCGTCGGGGTAGACCGCCGTGCTGATGCCCTCGGGCGTCGTCGGGTCGGTGATGTCGCTGATGGAGAGCTGGAACGCGTTCGATGAGAGGCACACCGAGCGCCCCTGATAGTCCGTGTCGGGGCCGTCGTAGACGAGACACTGCGCGTCGTGCGTGTAGCCGTCGTCGTCAAAACACCCCGCGAGCGTGGGGTTGAGTGGATCGCTCACGTCCACGAGGATTAGCCCGCCGCTGTTGCACGAACTGCCGCCGAAGTCAGCCGACCCGACGATGGCGACGACGTCGAGGTCGTCGTCGGCGACGACGTTGTGCGCATTGCCGATCCCGTCGAAGAGGGCGTCGGCGGTGAAGGTGGCGGGCGGGTCGGTGACACCGCGCAGGCGGGTCAGGTCGAAGACCTGCATGCCGTGCCCGCTGGCCTCGCTGACCACGTAGGCATAGGAGCCGCTGGTCTTGATGTCGCGCCAGAGGTTGCCAAACGTGCCCGGTTGCGCGCTAGGCAGCACCCCGACGAGGACGGGGGCCGTGGGGTCGCTCAGGTCCACAAACGCGACGCCGTCGTAGTGCCCGACGAGGGCGTACTCGGTGCCGGTCTGCGGGTCGGTCCAGCCCCAGAGGTCGTTGCCGCGCCGCCCGCTGTCGTAGTTGTAGCCAAAGGTGAGGGCGTCGAAGTCGAAGAACGAGAGGAGCGTGACGCGGTCGCAGGCGTAGCCGTCGGCGCTGCCGCTCTCGCACGGGGTCTGGGCGAAGGCAGGGGCGGCGAGCAATACCGCACAGGCGGCGAGAACGAAGAGGCGCATCGGTAGAAAGGGCAAGGTTAAAGCCGGGCCAAGCTACGGCGCGGCGGCGGTGGGGTCATGGCACTTCCTGCGAACTATCCGCGGGCGCGGGCGAATGACCAGTGCGCGCGGTGCATTGCTGCGTAGCGGCGTGTGCGCAGGTCTCAAGCCAGGTCATCCCGCCACGGCCTCGAAGCGGTTCGCCGCGCGGTTCTTGGACACGGTGTTCGCAGCAAAGGCCTGCCCGTTCATGGCCACATAGACGCCTGGGGCGAGCGTCTGCACGGCCGCTACGGCAAAGCCGATGTTGAACTCGGCGTCGGAGTGGCGGAAGCGCGCGGGCGTGAGCGAGCCCACGAGCACGACCGTCTTGGCGGCGTCCGCCCGAAACCGGAGCGCGGCCTCGATGGCGCGGCCGGTCTGCGCCATCGTGTCGGTGCCGTGGGTGATGAGCACGCAGTCGGCGTCGCAGTCGAGCACGCGCTGGACGATGCGGGCGCGGTCGTTGTCGGTGATCTCCAGGCTATCCTTGCGCATCAGCGTCTCAGCCTGGTAGGCCACCGTCGCTCCGACCTGCTTGAGGATCTCGACGATCTGCGGGTCGCCGACCTGGAAGTCGCTCTTGGCGTCGAAGTAGACCTTGTCGATGGTCCCGCCGGTGGTAAAGATCTGGAGCATGCAGGGGTTCGGCTGGCGGCCATCGGCGTCCAGCAGAGCAGGATGGAGAGGGGGCGTGCTCAGGCTACCGTGCGGAGGCGTCGCTTGCGGCGGGCGTAGCCGTCGTGGACGAGGCGGCGGGCCTTGCGGCCGAGCGGGACGTGGTTGCGGCGGCGGAGGTTGTCGTAGCCGGAGGCGCGCACCTCGTTGAGGATCTCGCGGTACCACCGGGCCGCGGCACGGATACCGGTGCCGGCACGTCCGGGCAACGCGGCAATGCCGACTTCGGCTTCGGTGTAGAGCCGCTCGGCTTCCGCCATGACGTGTTCGACGAGCGCTCGGTAGGCCTCGGTGGGGACGCCTGCCTCTAGCGTGGCCGTTGTGACGCCGTGCTCCGCCATCAAGTCGCCAGGGAGGTAAACTCGGCGCAGGCTGTGCCAGTCCTCGCCCACGTCGCGGAGGATGTTGGTGAGCTGCATGGCGTTGCCC
>JBCCLD010000240.1:0-7310 GCA_039027055.1 Bacteroidota bacterium | reverse complement strand
GCCACTGAATACCGCTATAATGCAGTTCCCCTCCTGGATAGGAGGGGACAGGGGTGGTTGACCGAATCAGCTACCCTGTCACGTCCAAAGCCGAACGCGCAGAAGACGCCTTGAGTGTGCACTAGGACCGTACACTTAGCAGGTCAACGCTGTATAGTAGTCCCCCGAGCAGCATCGTGCACGTCTGTGTCGGCTACCGGGGTATGCGCTTCAGGTAGCCGCCGTTCACCGCGCGAGCGTCATACGGAGGGTCAGCTGCTCGCGCTCGGTCTCGACCTCCGCCACATAGACGCCACTCGGCCAGGTGCGCGCGTCGATCTCGACGGCGTGGGTGCCGGCCTGGGTAGCCGCCTCCGTCGTCTCGTAGACAGTGCGGCCGAGGAGGTCGTAGACCCGCAGCGTCACGGTAGTCGGTGCGGGGAGCGTGTAGCGGATCGTGGTGCGCGACGCGAACGGGTTCGGCACGTTCGGGAGCACTGCGAACTGTTCCGGCACCCCGACCGTGTCCTCGGTGCCGACGCCCGTGCCGCGTTCGGAGGCGAGTTCGCGGGCGGGAACGTCGAGCGTAGAGCCGTCGGAGAAGGTGACCGTCGCTACCGAGTCGCCGGGGTTGAGGGCGACGTACGTGCGCACGCCCTCCTCGTCGCGGAAGACCGCTGCGGTGGGCACGTTGGCGGTGACGGTGGTATCGACGCGGCCCATCGCGTTGAGGTTGTGGAGCCAGTGCAACGTATGCGCGCGGGACTCGCCGCCTTCTGGCTCGTAGTTCGGGTCGGCGGCGTAGAAGTCGAGCGCACGGGCGGGCTCGCTGAAGGCGAGGTACTCCCACAGGATGTCCTTCCAGACTACGGGCTGGCGGCCGCGCGAGGCCACGACGGCGTCGTAGTTGCGCGAGACGAAGTCGGGGTGGCGCCCGAGGTAGAGCGAGCCGCCGGTGAGCGGTAGGATGTTGATGCCGTGGATGAACTCGGGGTCGTTGCCAAACCACGTGGTGTGCGCGCCCTTGCCGCCCCACACGATGCCGAGTGCGACACGCGAATAGGCTTCGGGGAAGACCTCGTCGTTCACGTCGAACCAGTACTCCTCGATGGCGGATGCCTCGGTGGCGTAGAGGTAGATGCCGAGGTCGCGGATGTCCTGCTGGCCGGTCAGCGCACCCCAGAGCACCGTCGCCGCGGCGAACTGCATCGACTCGGAGCTCGACTCTTGGTTGTTGCCGTCGGGGAAGTCGCCGTGACCGGAGGCCCAGCCGTGGCCGGCGTAGGCGTCGAAGGCGCGCAGGAACGGGAACTGGACATGATCGCGGTCCCAGTTGGCGGCGTCGCGGATGAGCAGGTTGACCATCCCACCCCAGTTCTCGGGCAGGGCCCACTCGGGGTCGTACTGCGCGACCGTCGCGGCGGCCATGATCGCGTAGGCCGAGTGGAAGTGGTGGTCGTTGATCTGGGTGTCTGACCCGAAGCCGGCCGGATAGCCCGTGAGCACGTCCCACGTCGCGTTGTAGACGTACTGCTGCTGCCCCCCCGCTGTGAACCAGTCCTGGAGCCGCCTCCGGATCTGGGTGAGGAGGTACTCGCGCTGGGTCGTCATCCCGAGTTGGTCGGCGATGTGCACGAGGCGAGCGAAGCGGCCCAGCGCCTTGCCGCCGAAGTAGGTGTCGTTGATCGGAATCACCTCGCGCGCGGCCTGCTCGACGAAGCTGCGCAGCGTGGCGCGGTCGTAGGCCCCAAGGTCCGGCAGCGAGGGCAGCACGCCGTCGAACGGGAGGTCGGTGACGAACGTGTTGCCTTCGAGGAGCCGCATCGCGCCGCGTGGCGACCCGTAGGTGAGGTCGGTGGCCGGCGTCTCGGTGTGGAGCCACTGGTGACGATAGAGCGCCGTGAGCGTCTCGTTGCGCAGGCCGGGGGTGCTCTCCTTTGCCTCGGTGGTGGTCGTGTACGTCGTCCGCAGGCGGGCCGTCGCCTCGTCGTAGATCCACGCGACGCGGGTGTCGGTGACGAAGGCGTAGGCGCGGGTGCGGAAGCGGGAGAACGTGCCCACCGTGGCGTCGGGCAGCAGCGCGACCGAGAAGTAGGACGCGCCGTTCAGGTCGGACGTGAGGACGCCCGTTCCCTCCCAGTCGGAGCCGGTCGGGCCGAAGATGCCGTAGTGGCAGCCGTTCACGGTGACGCCGAGCACGTTTCCGTCGTCCAGCCAGACGGTGGGCGTGCCTGCGAAGGCGATGCGCGCGTCGCCGCCGGTGCGTTCGAAGAAGACGAAGGGCAGCCCGTGCCCGAGCGTAGCCTCCAGCGTGTTCGTGCCGTCTTCCCAACGCGCCGTCACGGTCCAGTCGCCATAGCCCTTCACCGTCGTCTCGCTCGCCGCGAGGCCCTCCACGCCGACGGTGAGCTGCGGGCGGTAGGGGATGTAGTAGTCGTTGGCGGCGAGGACGGCGTTGGTCTCGTAGCCCAGTTGCAGGCCCTCACTCTGCGCGCGGGCCCAGAGCGGGTGCGGGAGCAGCGGGCCTGAGAACCGGTTCTCGAAGAACGGGAAGAGCAGGCTGCTCCAGAAGTCGTTGGTCTGGACGGGCTGGTCGAACCCGTCGGCGAGGAGCGGGACGACGTTGCGCCCGGCTGCGTCCTGAGGCCCGACCGTACCGCTGGGCTGCGTCAGGGCGTAACTCCCCTGCCCCACCGGCTGCTGCTGCGCGAAGGCACTCAGGCTCATCGATAGCGCGCCGAGCAGGGCGAGAGCAGGAGCGAGGCGGAGCGGGTCGAAACGAGTCATGTACCTGGGAGATGGAGGGACGATGCCTCGTGGCCTACCATGGGCTTGCGTCATTGTTCGTAGGCCGCGCAGCCCGGACCCGTCACTGCCGCGCTACCCGTCCTGCGCGCCGTGTCGACCGCCGGTCTTCGTTGGGGATGGTGCCGCTGCCAGAACCGCCTCGCGATTTGGCTGGGCCGTTCGCATCTTAGGGGGCTCCGTTCATCCAACCGCTCCGGTCTGTGCGCCTCCCCGTCCTCCTGCTCCTGCTTCTCGCTCCGCCCGTGCTGGCCCAGCCGGCCCGCCTCGTCACACCCACCGACTGGGCGGCGCACTACATCGAGCGCCTGCAGCGGCGCGGCCACCTGCTGGAGTTGAACCCGACCCTGCTCCCCTACCGCGAGGCCGACCTGCGTGACGCCCTCGACGCGCTCGATCCCGACGCCCTGTCGCCGACCGAGCAGGGCTGGGTGGACCTGCTCCGCGCCCGCTACGACGGCGCGCGGACGGAGGGCGACGCGGTGCAGCTTGGCCTGCACGCTGGCGTAGGCGGCCTGTCGACCACCAACGACCGCCTCGACCCGCTGCGCTTTCTCGACGTGAGCGCCCTGCCCGAGCCCGCACCGCTCGGCGAGGGCGAACTGCTCGACGTGGACGCCCTGCCCGGCGACGAGCGTGCCGCGCGCGACCTCGCGCGCCTCGTCGACCCTGGGGTCCAGGCGGGGCCGTTCCGGTTTCACTACCGCCTACACCTGAACGCCTGGATGGCCTACGGCGACCTCATCGCGCAGACCGGCGGGCAGGCTTCTTCGGTACTCAACGAAGACGCAGACGGGCTCGACGTGGTGCGGCGGCGCGTCTCGCGCGGCGAGGACAGCTACGTCGGCTACGGCGGACGGTGGGCCGGGCTCTACGTCGGGCGCTACGCGCAGCACTGGGGCATCCCTGGGCAGACGGCCCTCCTGCTCTCGGACAACCCCCGCACGTTCGACCAGATCGGGCTGCGCCTCGGCGGTGGTCGCTTCAGCCTGCACAGCACCATCGGCGAACTCGACAGCGTGACCGACGACGGGCGCTTCACCGGGCGGCTCGGTGATGGCTTTCTGGGCGATACCGGCTTCCGGCGCTACCTCGCCGCGCACCGCTTCGACTGGCGCCCCACGAAGCACTTTGGGCTGGCGTTCATGGAGGCCGTCGTCTACTCCGGGCCGAATGCCTCGCTCTCGCCCAAGTTTTTCAACCCCGCCTCGCTCTTCCTCCTCCTCGTCGACAACACGCCCAAGAACGACGAGAACAACGGGTTCGCCGCGGGCCTCGTCTGGGGCCAGATCGGCAGGCTCACGCTCCAGGGCCAGGTGCTGCTCGACGACTTCGACGTGCTAAACTCGGACGAGCCCGCCTCGGTGGCGCTCGCGGGCACGGCCACGCTGGCGGGGGTGCGGCCGTGGCTCGACCTCGGGCTGGAGGCCGACGCCGTCTCGGGGCGCGCCTACAACACCGAGCAGCCCGAGGGCCGCTACCTCTTCGCGCTGCGGGGCCTCGGCACGCAGTTCTCCGACTACCTCCGCTTCGCCGTCTGGGGCGAGGCCTACGCCGATGCCGTCGTGCCGGGCCTGATGGTGCAGCCCCGCGCCGAGGTGCTCCTGCAGGGCATCCGCGACCCGCGCCAACCCTTCCCCACTGACGAGGAAGCGCCGACCTTCCTCGACGGCACCCTCGAACGCACGCTGCGCCTAGCGACCCGCCTGCGCTACCAGCCGCTCCCCAACGCCTGGATCCGCGCCGACCTCGGCGTCAACCTCGTCGGCAACGAGAACAACGTCGAGGGCGCGAACCAGACGCGCTTCGTCGGGATCGTCGAGGCGGGCGTCTCGGTCCAGCTCGAACGGATCTACCAGATGGGGTTTTAGGAGCGTCCACCCTCAAGGCGTGACGTTCGCACACCACCTTCGCGGACGCCCCGTTCGTGGCATCGTAGGTTCGCCTCCTGACTTTCGACCTGCGACCCGTGACCCACGACCCACGACCCCCAGACCGCCTCCGCGACGCCCTCGCCGCCACGACCGACCGTGGCGAGAAGGCGATGGGGCTCTTCCTCACCAACGGCTTCCCCGACCCGGCCGCCACGCTGCCCATCTTGCGCGCCGTGGACGATGCCGGGGCCGACTTCATCGAGCTCGGCATGCCGTTCAGCGACCCGCTCGCCGAGGGGCTGCCCATCCAGGAGGCCTCGGAGCGCGCGCTCTCGCACGGCGTCACCATGGCCGACGCCTTCGAGACGGCGCGGGCCTTCCGCGCCGAGAGCGAGACGCCGCTGCTGATGATGGGCTACACCAACCCGGTGCTGCGCTACGGCGCAGGCAACTTCTGCCGCGACGCCGTGTCTGCGGGCGTGGACGGGCTCATCCTGCCCGACCTCCCGCCGGAGGAGGCCGGCCTCATCGAGGGCGAGGCCCAGGCGGCGGGGCTCCCGCTCGTCTTCCTCATCGCGCCTAACACCACGGACGACCGCGTCCGCCTCGTCGATGCCCGCGCCAGCGCCTTCGTCTACGCCGTCTCCATCACGGGCCTCACCGGCACCGGCCTCGGCGACGTGGACCGCACGGACGCCTACCTCGCCCGCGCGCGAAGCCTCGTCGAAGCCAACCCGCTGCTCGTCGGCTTCGGGATCAAGTCGAACGCCGATGCGGTTCGGCTCACCGCCCACACCGACGGCTTCATCGTCGGGAGCGCGCTCATCCGCGAGGCCGAACGCCTCTGGGACGATCCGTCGCTCTCGGACACCGACCGCCTCGCGCAGATCGCCGACTTCGCCCGGCGGCTGAAATACGGCTGACGCTCTCTGCTGCATCGATACAGCTTACTTCCCAGCCTCGCGCTGCCCCCATCCTCTTGCTGACTGCGGCTCCCACTTTCTCGATCGTGCCGTTGACGTTCTCCCCCTGGCTAGGGGGAGACAGAGGGCGTTGCGGGACCAAGCGCGCACGCTCCTAATCAACCTCCCCTGTCCCCTCCTATCTAGGAGGGGAACGCTGTTTCGACGCTCCTGAACCGGACCCACCTCGTGTTCCTCCGCCTCGTCCTGCTCCTGACCGTCCTCGTGCCCCTCGTCGGGTGCGGGTCGGGCGAGCCGTATGTGCCGCAGGCGCGCGGGCTGCTAGGCGAGGTGCTCGTGGTGACCGACTCCGTGACGTGGGCCGGGCCCGTCGGCGAAGCCCTCCGTGAGGAGCTCGCGAGCAACGTCACCACGCTCAATCCGGTCGGCGGCGAGCCCGCGTTCAGCGTCCGGCGGCAGGGCCTCACGTCGCAGTTCCTGAACAACATCAAGCTGCAGCGGTCGGTCGTCTTCGTAGCCCCGCTCGCCGACTCGACCAACACGGCGCGCTTCCTGCAGGCGCGTTTCGGCGAGGACACGCGCGCGGCCATCGCCACGGCAGAGCCCGGCGGCGGCGTGATCGAGCGGCCCGACCTCTGGGCGCGCGGGCAGATGATCTACTTCGCGACCGACACCACGCCTGAGCGCCTCGCCGAGGCGATCCGCGCCAAGGGCCCCGCAATGCGGCGCAGCTTCAACGCCGCGCAGCTCGCCGGGACGACCACGGAGATGTACGACAAGGGCCGCCAGATCCTCCTCGAAGACACGCTGCTCCAAGACCACGACTTTGCGGTCAGCATCCAGCACGACTACTTCATCGCCACCGACACGAGCTTCGCGCCCTCGCCGCCGTTCGACCTGGGCACCGAGGCGCACGTGGTGTGGCTGCGGCGCACGCTCGTCGAGATCCAGCGCAACCTGCTGGTCTACTACGTGGACGGCGTCTCCGCCGACGAGGCCGCCGCGCTCCTGGAGCCGAGCCGCCTCGTCCAGCGCTTCGACGCGGTCACGAGCGAGTTTCTGCGCGGCGCACGGAACGACAGCGCGTATGTCTTCACCGAGCCGCGCATCTCGGTCGACCTCGCCGAGACGACCATCGGTGGCAACGAGGCGCTCGAGGTGCGCGGGCTGTGGCGCATGAACCTGTTCGTGCAGGGCGGCCCGTTCATCGCCTACGCGTTCCACGAGCCGACGCAGGAGCGGCTCTACCTGATCTATGGCTTCGTCCTCGCCCCCGGCAAGGACAAGCGCGAGTTCGTGCGCCAGCTCGAAGCGATGGCGCGCACCTTCCGGATCGCCGATCCCATGGCGACGAGCGCGGCCGACGTGGCCGCACTTGGCTCCTTCGAATCCGCCGATCCTGCATCGACTCCAGTTCTTTGTCATCCTGAGCGAAGATCCGCAGGATCGCCGTCGAAGAGCCTTGCCCCCGCGCAGGCGGGAGATCTCCGGGCCAGCGACGTGCCCCCATTGGAATGCGGTGGCGAGGCGGAGACCCTTCGGCTCGCTACGCTCGCTCAGGGTGACATCGTGTGGGCTGGCATCGCCGACACGCACGTGGGTGCGGCCGAGGTGGCCACGCATCATCCTACGCAGCATTTCGCCGTGGCCCATCACGGGTCCGCCCATCACGGGTCCGCCCATCACGGGTCCGCCCATCACGGGTCCGCCCATCACGGGTCCGCCCATC
>JBCCLD010000239.1:0-7318 GCA_039027055.1 Bacteroidota bacterium | reverse complement strand
GTCCAGAAGCCGATGCGGCAGTGGATGCTCAAGATCACCGAGTACGCCGACCGCCTGCTCGCGGACCTGGACGACCTCGACTGGCCCGAGCACATCAAGAAGATGCAGCGCGACTGGATCGGCAAGTCCGAGGGCGCGGAGGTCGACTTCCGCGTCGCGGGCGCCCCCGACCAGGTGCTGCGCGTCTACACGACCCGCCCCGACACGCTCTTCGGCGCGACCTACATGGTCCTCGCGCCCGAGCACCCGCTCGTGGACGAGGTGACCTCGAAGGAGCAGCAGGCGGCCGTCGAGGCGTACATCGCCGAGACGAAGCGCAAGAGCGAGCGCGAGCGCATGGAGGCGAAGCAGAAAACCGGGGTCTTCACGGGTGGCCACGCGGTCAACCCGGTCAGCGGCACCCACGTCCCGATCTGGATCGCCGACTACGTGCTGGCGTCCTACGGCACGGGCGCGATCATGGCCGTCCCGGCGCACGACGAGCGCGACTTCGAGTTCGCGCAGACGTTCCAGCTCCCCATCCGCGAGGTCGTCGCGGGCGGGACGAAGGACGAGCGTGGGCTCCTCACGGAGGCCTACACCGGCGACGGCAGGCACGTCAACTCAGACTCGTCGGACCGCCCGGTGAGCCGCATCGCCAGGCGCGGCGTCAACATCAACGGGCTCGACAAGGAGGACGCCATCGCGACGATCACGGCGTGGCTCGCCGACAACGGCGTCGGGCGCGCGCAGACCAACTACAAGCTCCGCGACTGGCTCTTCAGCCGCCAGCGCTACTGGGGCGAGCCGTTCCCGATCGTCTTCACCGAGGTCGGTGACGACGGCGTCGGCCGCCCGCACCCGCTCTCGCCGGACGACCTCCCGCTGACGCTCCCGGAGGTCGAGTCCTACCAGCCCACCGGCACCGGCGACAGCCCGCTCGCCGCGATCACCGACTGGGTCGAAACCTCGTTCGAGGGCCAGCCCGCGATGCGCGAGACGAACACGATGCCGCAGTGGGCCGGGTCGTGCTGGTACTACCTCCGCTACCTCGACCCCGACAACCCCGAAGCGCTCGTTGACCAGGCGAAAGAGCAGTACTGGATGCCGGTCGATCTGTACGTCGGCGGTGCGGAGCATGCAGTGCTGCACCTGCTCTACGCGCGCTTCTGGCACAAGGTGCTCTACGACGCGGGGGTCGTGTCGACGAAGGAGCCGTTCCAGCGGCTCGTCAACCAGGGCATGATCCTCGGCGAGATGGAGTACACCGCCTACCGCGACGCAGCGGGCAACTTCGTCTCCCCGGGCGACCGCGCCGTGGACGCCTCCGGCGACGGCGCGCTGCCCGAGTTCGAGGCCGTCAAGCTCACCGACGACCAGGTCGTGAAGCAGGGCAGCGCGTTCGTCCTCGCCGCCGACCCGTCGATCGCCGTCGAGGCGCGCTCGCACAAGATGTCGAAGTCGCGCGGCAACGTGGTCAACCCGGACGACGTGGTGGCAGCCTACGGCGCAGACTCGCTGCGGCTCTACGAGATGTTTATGGGGCCGCTGGAGCAGGTCAAGCCCTGGAGCACGCGCGGCGTCGAGGGCGTCCACCGCTTCCTCGCGCGGGCCTACCGCCTTTTTCTTGAGGAGCAGGAGAGCGGTGAGATCGGACCGCTGTCGCCAACCGTGGTGGACCGCGCGCTCACCAAAGACGAAAACCGGACGCTACACAGCACCATCCAGCGCGTCACCGACGACGTGGACGGCCTGCGCTTCAACACGGCCATCGCCGCGATGATGGAGTTCGTCAACGCCGCCAACAAGTGGGACTCAGTCCCACGCGAAGCGGCCGAGGCGTTCACGCTCCTGCTTGCCCCCTTCGCGCCGCACCTCGGCGAGGAGCTGTGGGCGGCGCTCGGGCACGCCGAGAGCCTGACGTATGCGCCGTGGCCCGCGTACGACCCCGCCGCGCTCGTGGAGGACGAGGTCGAGATCGCGATCCAGGTCAACGGCAAGGTGCGCGGCACCGCGACCGTCGCGAAGGACGCCTCGAAGGACGAGGTCCTCGCCGCCGCCCGCGCCGTGGAGAACGTCCAGCGCTACCTCGACGAGGGCACCGTCCGCAAGGAGATCGTCGTGCCCGGCCGGCTGGTGAACTTCGTGGTGACGTAGGGCTCCCCCCGTCCTGCGTCGCCTCCGCACGCCCACGCGTGCTCCGCTCCTCGGACTGTCCCCCTCACGAATGAGGGGGACAGCTTTCCGACCCTTTATGGGGAGGGAAGCGGGGGGAGTGCCTGGTTACACCCCGGCCCCGCGCCGTGTCTTTGGGCACCCAAGCCGCTTGCCACGATGCGCCATGCGCCGCCGCTCCCCGCAGACCCCGCTCCGCCGCCACCTCCGCACCCACGGCACCGCTGCCGAGGCGGTGCTCTGGACGCGCCTCAAGAACCGGCAGATCGCCGGGCGGCGCTTTCGGCGTCAGCATTCGTTCGGTCCCTACGTCGTGGACTTCTACTGCCCCGCCGAACGCCTGGCCATTGAGGTGGACGGCGCGCCGCACTTCACGCCCGACGGCTGTGCCCGCGACGACGCCCGCGACCAGCACCTCGCCGCCGCAGGCGTGCGCGTCCTGCGCTTCGAGAACCGGATAGTCTTCGCACACCCTGAGGTCGTGCTGGCCACGATCCGCGCGGCGTTCCGGGACACGCAAGCCTGACGCCGCTCCCCCCGCTTGACACGCCTGGACGGCGGTCAAGCTGTCCCCCCTCACGCGTGAGGGGGACAGTTTCGCGACCCTTCAGGGGGAGCGAAACGGGGGGAGCTACCTGGCCGCAGGCGTTCGTCGCTGGCGAGACACGCCCCGTGCGTGTGCACATGGCTTGACACCATGGCTATGCGTCGGCTGCCGTCCGGACCCAACCAGACGGGGCCGCGTGCACGGACGCTCGCTCGTCCAACCGTGTACGGCACAAGCACTGCAGGGGGCTCAGGCGACGAGCTAGCCCTCCACCCGAACTCTCCGACGGCTTCGATCTCGCGCTAAACCGCGGAGCCACCCCTTCTAACTTCGCACTTCTCCCTTCAAACTTCCGCCCGCCCATGGACCGCGCTCAGGCTCAGGCCAACCTCCTGCTCAAGATCCGCTCGGGCTCACAGCTCTACGGCACCGCGCGGCCCGACTCCGATGAGGACTTCGCAGGCGTGTTCGCGCCGCTCGCGCCGTGGGTCTACGGCCTGCGCCGCGTCGAGCAGGTCGACTGCGGGCACGTCGCCAAGGACGCCGCGGGCAAGAACACCGCCGAAGCCGTCGACTTCACCGCCTACGAGGTGCGCAAGTTTGTCCGCCTCGCGCTCGACAACAACCCCAACGTCCTCGAACTGCTCTTCGCCAACGCGCCCAACCTCGTCCACGTCACGCCGCTCGGGCAGCGGCTCCTCAGGCACCGCGGCCTCTTCCCGCACCGCGGCCTCGTGAAGCGCTTCGTGGGCTACGCCACGAGCCAGCGCCACAAGATGCGCATCCGCATCCAGCACTACGGCGCGCTCACCGACGCGCTCGCCTGGCTCGACGAGCAGCACGCCGCCAACCCCGCGATCTCGCTCGCCGAGGTGAAGGGGCACCGCGAGGCGCTCCACCAGAAGCCGCCGCCCGGCTTTGACTGGAAAGCCAGCCACGCGCAGGTCGGCGACCAGTCCTACGGCTACCACGAGCTCGTCAAGAACGTCCGCAAGAAGGTCGGCGCACGCCTCGCCTCGGCGACCAACCGCACCGTGCTCTTCGAACGCCACGGTTATGACACCAAATTCGCCAGCCACCTCATCCGGCTGCTCCTGGAGTGCCACGAGCTCGTGCAGACGGGCGCACTCGTCTTCCCACTCGCCTACGCCGACGAGTTGCACGCCATCCGCGAGGGCGCGCTCTCGATGCCTGAGATCGCGGCGCGCGCGACGTCCATCGAGGACGAGATCCGCGCCGTGACCGACTCGCCGCTGCGCTCGAAGACGGCGTTTGAGGAGGTCGATGCGCTCGTGCAGGGCATCGTCCGGGATCACCTGGAAGGGGCCGTGTGACGCCGGGTCGCCCGGTTGACGAACTTGCGCCCTCTGCCTCGATCTGTCGCCCTCCCTCCTGCCATGCGTATTCGCCGTATCGCCGTCTTCTGCGGCTCCAAGTCTGGGAGCAACCCCGCCTATGCCGAGGCGGCACGCGCCCTCGGGCGGCTTGCGGCCGAGCGCGAGATCGGTATAGTCACGGGCGGCGGGCACGTCGGGCTGATGGGCGTAGTCGCCGATGCCGCGCTCGCGGCGGGCGGCGAGGTCATCGGCGTGATCCCGCACGGGCTGGTCGCCCGCGAGGTGGCGCACACGGGGCTGACCGACCTCGTCGTGGTCAACTCGATGCACGAGCGCAAGGCGCAGATGGCCGACCTCGTGGACGCCTTCGTGGCGCTGCCCGGCGGCATCGGGACGCTGGAGGAATTATTCGAGGCGTGGACGTGGTCGGCGCTCGGGATCAACGCCGACGCGTCGGGCCGCACCAAGCCGGTCGGCCTGCTCAACACGGCGGGCTACTACGACGCGCTGCTCGCCTTCGTCCACCGCAGCCTCGCCGACGGCTTCGTGCGCCCTCGCCAGCGCGTCCTCCTCGTCGACGCCACGCGCCCTGAGGCCCTGCTCGACAAGCTCGCCGTTGCCGACGCGCCCGTCGTGGAGCAGTGGCTCACGCGCGACGAGTCGTGAGGGGATGGGACGTGCCTACATCCTAGCCGAGTTCTTCGCGACCGGCGCCCTCCGTTGGTGAGATATTCCGAGCGTTCCTTTGTCCGGGGTCTCTAGTCATCTGTCGCAGGCACCTCGCTCGAAGGACGATTGACCAAGGACCCGTGACCAACAAGCCCGTGACCAAGACCAAAATCTGTGGCATCACCCAGCTCCAGGACGCGCGCGTGTGTTCGGGCTACGGAGCCAACTACCTCGGCTTCATCCAGGTCGAGGACAGCCCTCGCTACGTCGACCCTGCTGTGGCGAAGGAGATCATCGGCTGGGTGGCGGGCACGGAGCCGGTGGGGGTGTTCGTGAACGAGGACGCCGAGACGATCAACCGCCGCTGCGCCGAGGTCGGCTTCAAGCTCGCACAGCTCCACGGCCACGAGCCGCCGGAGGTCGTCGCCGCCGTGGAGGTGCCGGTCATCAAGGCGTTCCACGTCCAGCACGACGCGGCCAGCGAGCAGCTACGCTTCCTGATGGAGCCGTATGAGGGCCTGGCTGACTACTTTCTCCTCGACACGCACAAGACGAGCCTCTGGGGCGGCACCGGCGAGAGCTTCAACTGGCGCCTCGCCCGCGAACTGGCCGGCGACTTCCCGCTCTTCCTCGCCGGCGGCATCGGCGCGCACAACGTGGCCGAGGCGCTCCGCATGCGGCCCTACGCCGTCGACCTCTCCTCCTCCGTCGAGGTGGAGCCGGGCATTAAGGACTACGACAAGCTCGCGGCCTTCTTCGACGCGTTCTACGAAGCGGTCGAGGAGGAGGCGTGAGTGATGAGGCGTTTGAAGCAATCCCGCGCGTCCGTACTACGGAAGAGATGCGTGGGCTACGGGGGCTGCGGGAGAACCTTCGGCCGTACTTACGCGACTGGGTCTACACGCTTCTGGAGTCAAGCTTCGACACGCTTCATATACGCATGGCTGCAGCCTCGTCGGACCACAACACGTCGTCTCAGCTGGACGAACTCTTCGATGGGGTAACGGACGAGATGAACCTCCTGCTGTACGACTCGGAGGAGAAAGCCGTTCTGGCACTGGTTCGAGAGCAGTGCCGTCTGTACCTCAGCGCTGCGATTAGCCGAAACGATCTGCTCTGGACCGCGGGTGACCTTTACGGCTCGTTCAACGAGAACGAAACGCTCTTCCGCTTTCACGTTGCTGCTCACGCTTTCGCTGACCACGAGTCCATCGAAGGAGGTCTACTCACCGCCGAGGCTCTGCTACGCGAGGCGATCGACAGCCTCCAGCCGAGTGACACTGAATAAGTCCGCGTACTCGTCCTCCCCATCCAGCATCTCGCGGACGACGAGGCGGGCGAGGCGGACGGCGAAGCCCATGCCGTGCCCGGTGAAGCCGCCGAGCCACCGGCTCTGGGGGTGGCCTGGCAGAGCCCCTGCCAACGGGAGGCCGTCGGGCGAAAAGCCCATCGTGCCGCTCCAGCGCCGCTCGACCTGGACGGGCGAGGCTGTCGAGACATGCTCGGCGAGGTAGGCTTCGAGGTCGGCTTGGAGCGCGGGCGTCGTGGCGTCCTCGTAACCGACTTCCTCGTCTCGATGGAGGTGCCGCGCGCCGCCGACGAGGAGGCGTCCGTCGGCGTGCTGGCGGACGTAGTAGTAGCCTTCGTGCGAGTAGACGGGCCGCGTGACCGTCGGTGCGACCGGAGCCGAGGCGAGCATCTGCGCACGGACGGGCCGAACGAACGGAGCCAAGTCCGGGACGAGGAGCGGCGCGTAGGCGTTGAGCGCGAGCACGACCCGCTCCGCACGCATCGTCCCGCGCGCGGTGTGGACGAGCATGCCGCTGCCGTCCGCCTCCAATGCCTCGACGGGCGTGTGCGTCACGAGTGCTGCACCGCTTTCGCTCGCCAGAAACCGAACGAGCCGCACGGGGTCGAGCGCGCCGTCGTCGTCCACGAGTAGCGCACCCGCGAATCCTGCCGTGCCGAGCGCGCGGTTGGCGTCCGTCGCATCGAGGTAGCACGCGTTTGTGCCGAGGTCGGCGAGAAGGTCGGTGCCGCGTTCGAGCCGGAGCGCATCGTCGGCAGTCGCGGCGGCGATGGCGCTGCCGGCGGCCTCGCGGCGGATCGCAGCGGCAGGCAGCGCCTCCACGAGCCGCTGGTTGGCTTGCGTGAACGCCCACACACGCCGCGCTGTCTCCTCGCCGTAGTCCTCGACGGCTTGCACCACGTCGGCGGCGGTGCCCTGCAGCAGGAAGCCCGCGTTGCGCCCCGAGGCCCCGCTTGCCAGCGCCCCGCGCTCCACGAGGGCGACTCGGAGTTGGGGCGCGTGCTGCCTCAGCCAGTAGGCCACCGCGCACCCCGCCACGCCCCCCCCGACAACCGCGACATCCACGCTAGGGGGGAGCGGAGCCGAGGATGCGGCTGCGGGGACGTTGGCTTGCCAAGAGGAAGTCGTGGGCATGGGCTCGCTGGTTGGTGCAGCGTTAAAGGTAGCCGACGGCCGGACTCGGACGTAGTCGCGGGTTGCACACCCGTGGGGATACACGGCGTGCTCGATCCGATGCCCTAGTGCATGGACAACCGGTCTTTTGCGTTATCTGAAGCCATGTATGGAAGCTGCTAAGGCAGT
>JBCCLD010000238.1:0-7339 GCA_039027055.1 Bacteroidota bacterium | reverse complement strand
CCCGTGAGTTGGTCGATCTCCTCGATGGTGAAATCGTCCGACTCGAACTGGTCGATCGCGCCCATGATGCCGTAGACGCCGATGCGGTTGCCGATGAAGTTCGGCGTGTCCTTGGCGACGACGATGCCCTTGCCGAGGTGCACCCGCGCGAAGTGCGCCACGCGCTGCACGATGGCCGGGTCGGTGTCGGCCGTCGGGATCATCTCGAAGAGCTTGAGGTAGCGCGGCGGGTTGAAGAAGTGCGTCCCGAGGAAGCGCGCCTTGAAGCCGTCCGAGCGGCCCTCGGCGATCTCGCCGATGGGCAGGCCCGAGGTGTTGGTCGAGATGACGGCATCCTCGCGGGCCGTCTCCTCGATGCGGGCCATCACGGACTGCTTGATCGACATCTTCTCGATCACGACCTCGATCACCCAATCCACGTCGGCGATGCGGTCAAAGTGCTCGTCGAAGTTGCCCAGGGTGACGCGGCGCTTGGCGGCCTCGTTCATGAACGGCGCGGGGCTGAGCCGGGTGGCGGCCTTGAACGCCTTCTGGACGATGTCGTTGGGCTTGCCGTCGCGCCCGATGCTCTCGGGCGTCACGTCGAGGAGGTGGACCTGGAGGCCGGCGTTGGCGAGGTGGGCAGCGATCTGGCTGCCCATGGTGCCCGCCCCGAGGACGGCAGCCGTGCGGAACGGCTTGAGCGTCCCAGCGGTCGTCCCAGTCTGGGGAAGCGCGAGGGTTTCCATGCGAGTGGAGGTTGGTTGAGAGGAGGAGAAAGAAGGTGTGGACGTGTGCAGGTATGAACGTATGGACGTAGAAGGGTGAGATCGTTCACACGTTCACACTTCAGAAAAGGGCTTCCGGCGCGCGATCCCGCATGGAGGCGCCGGGGGAGATTATCGGTGTTCGCCTACGGGGCAAGCGGCCGCAAGGTCCGCACAACCGGGTCGCAGGTCATGCGCAGCGCTCGCGCTGCTGTCACAGGTCGACGGTCATGACGATGCAGACCTTGGACCTGTGACTTGCGCCCTACGACTTCGCTTAAACGAACGCGCTGAAGCCGGTCGCGGCGCGGCCGACGATGAGCTGGTTGACCTCGTTGGTGCCCTCGTAGGAGTAGATCGCCTCGGCGTCAGCGAAATAGCGGGCGACGTGGTGCTCCAGCAGGATGCCGTTGCCGCCGAAGAGCTCACGCGCCATCGCGACGGTCTCGCGGCAGCGCTTGGCGCAGGCCATCTTGGCGAGGCTCGCCTGGGCGTCGGTCATGCGGCCTTCGAGTTGGAGTTGCGCGAGGCGCGTGCACATCGCCTGCATCTGCACGACGTTGGCCTGCATCTCGGCAAGGAGCCGCTGGATGAGTTGGAACTTGGCGATGGGCTGGCCGAACTGCTTGCGCGTCTGGGCGTAGCGGACGGCCTTCTCGTAGGCCCCCTGCGCGCAGCCAACCGCCCCCCACGCCACGCCGATGCGCGTGACGGCGAGCACCTCGGCGGTGTCCTCGAAGCTGTGCGCCTCCTGGAGGCGGTCCGACTCCGGCACGCGGCAGTCGGTGAGCGTGATGATCCCGTTCTCGACCGCCCGGAGCGCCGTCTTGCCCTCGATCTTCTCGACGGCGTAGCCGGGGTTCTCCTTGCAGCGGACGAGGAAGCCCTTGACCTGGTTGTCGTCGAGGTCGCGCGCCCAGATCACGGCCACGTCGGCGAAGGTGGAATTACCGATCCACTTCTTCTGGCCGTTGAGGACCCACGTATCCCCCTCGCGCTTGCACGTCGTGCGGAGGCCGCCTGCCACGCCGCTGCCCGTCTTCGGCTCGGTGAGCCCGAAGCAGCCGATCTGGTCCCACTCCTTCATCGCCGGGAGCCACTCGTCTTTCTGCGCCTCCGAGCCGCACAGCTCGATGGACCACATCGCAAGGCCTGTGTGCACGCCGATGAAGGTCGAGGTCGAGACGTCGATGCGGGAGACTTCCATCGTGAGGAAACCGTCGAGGAGCAGCTGGTCACGGCGGCGGCGGCCCCGCTCGTCGAACATCGCGTCCATCACACCGGACGCCTTGAGGCCCTCGATGAGGAGGTCGCGCGGCGTCTCGTCGCGCTGCCAGAACGCGTTGATGTTGGGCTCGACGGTCTCCTCCATGAACTGCCGCACCTGGGCCACAACCGCGCGCTGCTCGTCGGTGAGGAGCGCGGCGAAGTCATAGACGTCGCCGTTGGGCTCGGGGAGCTTCGCCGGAGCCTTCTTGGCCGCGGCGAAGGCCTTCATCTTGGCGAGCGTGGCCGCGTCCATCGACGCCACCATCGACATGAGCTCGCCGAGGTCGACCTTCTGGGAAAGCTTCACGACTTGCTGGAAGTCGATCTGCTGCATGAGCTTAGAGAGGTCGGCCATCGAGAGGCCGCCACCGGGTGACTGGGAGGACATGACGCAAGGGTTGGAGTTCGGAAGGGCTTCCAGATCGAAGCGCGCGGACGAGGCGAGGCAGACCACGTAGCCAGAGTATCGGCAGCGGGGGCTTCGGCTTTAGTTGCTTAACACTGTTCAGTGAACACTGTTAAGCATACGACTTGCTGCTGCTCTACGTCAAGCCCACTTGCAATAACGTTCAAATCGTCCATTTCTTATGGTATCTTAATTGCCTCAATCTGTGTTTGCCTCGGGCACGTTGGCCGCGACGCTGCATCGCTCTAATTCTTTTGGAAAAGCGCTTCCGATTCAAGTTCGGCACCTTTTGTGCCTCCCTTCGTTTGTAAACTTGAGGCCTTCCCCCATTCCCTCCGGCTCCCGCACCCCATGCTGACGCTTCTGACGACGCTTCTTCTCAGCTACCTCCTGGGCTCCATTCCGTCAAGCATCATCGCCGGCAAGCTTCACGGCATCGACATCCGCCAGCACGGTAGCGGTAACGCCGGGGCGACGAACACCTTCCGCGTGCTCGGCTCGAAGGTCGGCGCGGCGGTGATGCTCTTCGACATGTTCAAGGGCTTCGCGGCAACCCGCTTCATCTCGCAGATCCGCATCGACGGGATGCTGACGGTGGGCGACGCCACGATGAGCGGCCCCTTCCTGATGGTCCTCTGCGGCCTCATGGCCATGTTTGGCCATATCTGGACCGTGTTCGCGGGCTTCAAGGGCGGCAAGGGCGTGGCGACCGGCGGCGGGATGTTGCTCGGACTCGTCCCGACGGCCGTGCTGATCGCGCTCATGCTCTTCAGCATCATCGTGTACGCGACACGCTACGTCTCGCTCGGCTCGATCCTCGCCACCGCCTCGATCCCGGTCGTGCTGGTCGTGCAGCACTTCATCGTGGGCGACCTCGTGGCGCTGCCGATCTTCATCTTCTGCGCCCTTGTTCCGTTCTTCATCGCCTTCACGCACCGCGCCAACATCCAGCGGCTGCTCGCGGGCACGGAGAGCCGTATCGGCAACCCGAAGGCGGCGTGACCCCCGCGTTGAACAGATCGAGTCCGCGCGACCCAGACGCCCCCCATCCGAGTGTACGCGCCTACCCGCGTTTGGAGGTCGGCTCACCCGGTGATCAGAGCCATCGCTACATCCTCGAGGTCGCGGCCCACGATGTCGGGCACGCCGTAGTCCGCGCGGTAGCCCTTGCCCTGTCGCGCCACGTAGGCCCCGTGCAGGCCCGCTCGAAGCGCTCCGTGGATGTCCCAGTCGTGCGCCGCAATCATCCGGAGCCCGCCGGTTGCTACGCCAAGCTGGTCGACCGCCCACCGATAGGGCGCCGGGTCTGGCTTGAACCGTTGCACCGCCTCGACGGAGTAGACGGCCTCGAAGTAGGCGTGCAGTCCCGCGTTGCGAAGCTGCGCGTCGGCGGCGGCCTGCCCTGAGTTGGTGAGCGCGGCGAGCCGGTACCCGGCGGCTTTCAGGCGCTCCAGCGCGGGTGCCACGTCGGGGTGCGGGTCGAGGTGGCGCATTTGGGTGAGCACCGCCTCGCGGTCGGTCGCGGTGAGTGCAACGCCCTGACTGCGGGCGACCCCGTGGAGCGTTTCGCCCGCGAGCGCGCCGAAATCGATGTAGGCCCCCGTCAGCGTGCACACGGTCGAGGCATGGAGGAGGCGGGCGAACCACAGAGGCAGCGTGGCCTCGACCGCATCGGTTCCGAAGAGCCGCGCAAAGTGCGGGCGGAGCGCCGCGAGGTCCAGCAACGTCTCGTTGACGTCGAAGAGCAGCACGCGCGGCTTCGTCATGACGAGCAGTCCCTAGGACCCGACGCGATCCGACTCGTGCGTTGCCCCGTCGAGGTCGGCCAGCGCTTCTTCGACGGCCCCACCCGTGATGGCCCCGTGCGAGTCGTGCCAGACAACGCGGCCGCGCTGGAGGAGGAACGCCTGCGGCGACTGGTGCTCGATGCCGAAGTCGGACGCGATTTGCTGCGAGAGGTCGCGCTGATCGATCACGTTCACCTCGTAGACCGCCACCTCGGGGTGTTCGAGCGCGAACGTGCGGAGGCGGCGTTGCGCCCCCGCGCTTATCGGGCAGCGGTGGCTGTGCTTGTAGAGCACGAGCGGTCCGTCCTGCGTGAGCAGCGCGGGGTAGTCCACAGCATCGAGGGCCTGAAGCATGAGCGAGGTTGGATGGGCCGGAGTATGGGATGGAGGCACAGCCGCACCGCAACACGGCCGCACCGCCTCACTCATCCAGGATGTAAATAGCACGGAGGTTGCGGGCCAGTTGGCCGTAGTCGAGGCCGTAGCCGATCACGAACAGGTTGTCGATCTCGAAGCCGACGTAGTCGAGGCGGACGGGCACCTTCGTGGCGGCCTTCTTGTGGAGGAGCGTCGCCACACGCACCGAGGCGGGCTGCATCGTGCCGATGCGGTCGAGGATGTAGCGCATCGAGAGGCCCGTGTCCACGATGTCGTCCACGACGATCACGTGGCGGCCCTTCAGGTCGGCGTCGACGCCCTTGAGCTCGCGCACCTGGCCGGACGACACCTTGCTCTCGCCGTAGGACGACAGCTTGAAGAAGTCCATCTCGCACGGGACGGTGACGGCCCGCATGAGATCGGCCATGAAGATGAACGCGCCGTTGAGCAGGCCGACCATGATCGGCGGCGACTCGGCGTCGGCGTAGTCGCGGTCGATCTGCCGACCGAGTTCGACGAGCCGGTCGCGGAGCTGCTGCTCGGAGATGTAGAGGCGGAACGGCTCGCCCTGACAGACGACGGTGTCGGGCGGAGCGGTGGCGGTAGGCTGCATGAGACGAGGGGACGTACAAGCGGGAGCGACCAGAGTCCGAAAGTACACGGCGCGTGGCAATGTGCGGGGAGAGAAACGTAGAAGGACGCCGTGAAATTCGGTGTCCCCATCGACTTTTCCGTAGCGGCTACCTCCACGTCAGCCGCAGGACGCGCGTGGTGGCCTCGGTCACCCGAGCATGTTCGGCAATGCACATCCCAACCACCCACACGATTCGCCCCCGGCTCTCCAGAACGGGCCACCCTGGCCGGTACGCGCTCAGGGCTTTGTTGTCGGTGAGAAGATCACTCACAGCCTTGTGCCCGCTCATCCCCAGCGGTTGAATTCGGTCGCCGGGACGCCAGGGCCGCATCGACAGTGGGAACGGCACCTGCTCGGCGTCGAGGCTGACGGTTTGTGGAGCCTCGGCACGGATCGTGTCGAGCGCGGGCGCGGCATCCCGCTGTTCGACGGCGATACGAAACCCTCTCGTAGCAACGAACTCGCCGGCCTCTAGCACCTCAACCTCCTCCCACGTTCCGCGCGGGTCCCAATCGAGAAACTGCAGCGTTTCGCGCTCGCGCCAGACGACCGCCGGTCCGAACCGCTCCGCTGCCCCGAGCGGCACGAACTGCCCCACCTGCGCCTCTGTGAGCGCGGAGACCGCTTCGATGGTCGCCTGGGAGCGCGGCGCGTCGGGCAGCCAGCGGGCGAGCGCCTGGCCGACCAGGTCGTCGCGTAGGACGACCGGCAGTGCGCGGAGCACGTCGAGCGGCAGCGTGCGCGTGGCGTCGAACGTGTCGAGGTTGGGCAGCGGGGCCGCGTCGAGATAGGCGGCGACGAGGTCGGCGGCACGGGCGACGGTAGCATCCACGCTCCGCCCAAACGCCTCGCGCAGCACGGGCACAACGCGGTGCCGGAGCGCGTTGCGGCGGAACGCCGTGTCGGCGTTGGTCGGGTCCTCGCGCCACGTCCAGCCCTGCGTGCGTGCGTGGTTGACGAGGTCGGCGCGCGGGATGCTGAGTAGCGGCCGGACGAGGCGCACGGCAGAGCCCGGCTGCATCGTACGGCTGGGCCGCATCCCGGCGAGGCCGCGCAGCCCGCTCCCTCGCAGCAGGTTGAGCAGTACCGTCTCCAACTGGTCGTCGCGGTGATGCCCGACAGCGACCACCTCAGCACCACGTCGCTTTGCCTCCGCGTGTAGGTCTTGGTAGCGCGCCGCGCGCATCTGCGCTTCCAGGTTGGCCGCCGAGGGGCTCATGTGCAACCGGATGTGGTTGAACGCAAGACCCAGTTCATCGGCGAGCGCCTTGGCAAAGAGCGCGTCGTCCATCGCCGACTGCGCCCGCTGCCCGTGGTGCACGTGCACCGCGATCACCTCGTAGCCGAGCGCCGCGAGCGTCCGCGTGAGCACCACCGAGTCGACGCCGCCGCTGAGGCCGACGACTACGCGCTGCCCCGGCACGAGCAGCCCGTGCGCCTCGATGAAGGCCGACACTCGACGCTCCAGGCTCGGCGTCTCCGCGCTCATCCGAAGCGCGCGGCGAGGTCGTCCAGGTTCATCTTCGTCATCGTAGGACGGCCCGCCGGATCGGCGTAGGGCTGCTGGCAGGCGAAGAGTTGGTCGATGAGCGCGCGGGCCGCCTTCTCGTCGAGGCGCATGCCCGCGGGAATGGCGCTGCGGCGGGCAATCGACTTCGCGAGGGCGTCCTGCGGGGCGAGGCGCAGCGTGTCGGTGAGGTTCTTGAACTGCTCCAGCACGTCTTCGAGGAGCGAGCGCACGGCCGTCTCGCTGATGCCGCCGGGGACGCCGCGCAGGAGCGCCGTCTGGCCCGCGGCGAGCGTGATCTCGAAGCCGAGGCGGCGGAGGTCAGGCAGCAGTTCCTCGAAGAGCGGGAAGTCGGCCGCGGCGATGTCGAGCGTCTGCGGGAAGAGCAGCTGCTGCGAGACCGCCATGCCGCCGTCGAGCGTGGCGAGCGTCTGCTCGTAGAGGACGCGCTGGTGCGCCGCGTGCTGGTCCACGACGAGGAGGCCGGTGCGGATCGGCGTCAGCAGGAAGCGCCCGTGGAGCTGCCAGACGGGCGGCGTGCCGGTGGGCGTGTCCGCGTCGAGCGCGGCGTCCGTGATGAGGTCGAGTTGGTCGGGCCGCGCCTGTGAGGGG
>JBCCLD010000237.1:0-7398 GCA_039027055.1 Bacteroidota bacterium | reverse complement strand
GGGGGGTTGTGGGGTTGGGGTGTGTCCGGGGTGTCTTCACCCCCCCACCCCCCCCCCCCCGCCGCACGGCCTTACCCAGACACGGAGTACTTCTTCGTGAGGTCCTTCCCCGACTTTCTATCGCGCACTTCGAACGTGAGGGGGTTCACGTCGTCGGTCACGTCCACCTCGAAGCGGGGCGCGCGGTAGCGCATGCGCCAGCGCAGCAGCATGCTTGGGATGCCGCGCTTGAGGTAGGCCGCCAGGAACGGGTGCACGCGCACCACGATGGGCCGGTGCTTGTGCTTCTCGCCGACGTTGTCGCGGTAGTGCTGCAGCCAAGCCTCCAGGTGGGTGACCACCTCGGCCGCCGAGCGGGCGGGCTGCCCCGCCGGTGCGCGCGCTGCCGCCGGTGCACTCGGTGCGCTCATCGCCGCCGAGGTCACGACGGTCGTCTGCTCCTCCCGCGCGATGCGGTCGATCTCGCGGCGCGCGCGGTCACTCTGGACGATCTCGCCAGCACCAGCGGCCTCCTGGCCGTTCTGGCCGTCGCCGTCGGCAGTGATGCTCGGGCGGAGTCGCTGGCGGGTGATCTGAACGACGCCGAAGTCGCTCATCGGGAGCAGCTTCGTCACCGCGCGGTCCTTGCGGAATTCCTGCTTGAGCGTGTCGTAGAGCTTGCGGCGGTGGCTGTCGAGCCGCATGTCGATGAAGTCGACGCAGATGATGCCGCCGAGGTCGCGCAGGCGGAGCTGCTTGGCGATCTCGCGGGCGGCCTCCAGGTTCACGTCGAGGAGGTTCTGCGCCTGCGACTTTCCGCGCCCGGCGCGTCCCGAGTTCACGTCCACGACGTGCATCGCCTCGGTGTGCTCGATGAAGAGGTAGCCCCCCGACTTCATGTTGACGCGCGGCGAGAACGCCTCCTCCACGGAGCGCTCGATGCTCGCCGAGCGGAAGACGCCCTGGCGGCCCTTGTAGAGCTGCACGTTCTTCGCCATCTGCGGCGCGACGGCCTCGACGTAGCCCTTCACGTTGCGGTAGAGCTTCGGGTCGTCGATGAGGATGCGGTCGAAGTCGTCCGTGAACAGGTCGCGGATGATCGAGGACACCATGTTGACGTCCTCGTAGAGCGGCGCGGGCGGCTTGACCTTGTCGCGGAGTTGCTTCTCGATGGAGCGCCACTTGTCGAGGAGCAGGCGGAGGTCGGTGTCGAGCGCCTTCGCGTCGCGGCCGTCGGCGACGGTGCGAACGATGATGCCGAAGCCCTCGGGCCGGAGGCTGCTCGCGAGCGAGCGCAGGCGGCGGCGCTCCTTCGACGACTCGATCTTCTTCGAGACGGCCACATAGTCGGCCATCGGCACGAGCACCATGAAGCGCCCAGCAAGCGAGATGTCCGTCGAGATGCGGCTGCCCTTCGCCGAGATGGGCTCCTTGATAATCTTGACGAGGATGTTCTGGTCGCGCTGGAGGTAGTCCTCGGCGCGCTTCGACGAGGCGACCATGGCGATGGGCCGCGCCTCCCTGCTCGCCTCCTTGGACGAGGCGCGGGACGACGTCGACCGCTGCGAGCGCGGCGACTTGGCAGCGTCCTGCTTCGCCCCCTCGTTCTTGGCCGACGGCTTCGACGAGGACTGCCTGGACGAAGATTGCTTGGACGAAGACTGCCTGGACGAGGACTGCTTGGACGAGGACTGCTTGGACGAGGACTGCTTGGACGAAGACCGAGACGAGGCCTTGCGCCCGGACGAGGCCTGCTCAGACGTAGGCTCCTGCGCCTCGTCCTGCGCGGACGCAGCGCTCTCGTCAGCCTTGGCGCGGCCTCGGTTGCGCCCGCGCCCACCGCGGCGGCCCCGCGAGCGGCGCGAGCGGCCACTCTTGGTCCCGTCCTGGGCCCCGTCTTCCGTCGACGCAGCATCCTGCGACGAGGCGTCCGCTGGTGCGTGCTCCGCTTCCGCCGCCGGCGTGTCGTCGCCAGCGTCCGCATCGGCTTGCGGAGCGCCGCCGGCGTTGTTCTCAGCGTTGTCCTCCGAGCGGCGACGCGACGAGCGGCGACTGCCGGAGCGGCTGCGACGCTGCGGCTCAGCCTTGGCGGCCGGCTGCTCATCGTCGGCGGCGTCCTGCTCCGTGTCGGCTTCGACGGGCGTCGCCTCAGCAGCGGGCTGCTCCGAGCGGCGGCGGCCCCGGCCTCGCGAACGGCGGGAGGGTGCCTCGCGCTCCGTCGTCTCCGCGCTCGACGTCGAATCGTCCTCTTGCGACGCGACGGCTTCAGGCGGTGCGGCTTCGGGCGGTGCGGTCTCGCCTTGCGCTACGTCGTCTTGCTGGGCTGCGGGGGCGTCGTCACTCGTTGCCTCAGCGTTCTGCGTCTCGGCGCGCTCGCTGCGGCGCTGACTGCGGCGGCGTGGCCCCGACGAGCGGCGAGCGGGCGTGCGGCTCGCCGACGTCTCTTGGGCGGGCGCTGCGGTGGCCTGCGCCTCGGCATTCGCTTCGGCCGGGGCTTCAGGCGCCTCAGCGGGTGTGGCGGTGGCAACCTCAGCTTCGTTGGTCGTGGCGCCCTCCTGCGCGGACGGGCCCTGCTTGGAGCGCCGCGGGCGGCTGCGCTTGGGCGCAGCGGTCTCGTCCGACGAGGTGGCACTTGCCTTGGGCCCAGACGCTGACTCGCTCGACGCTGGCTCGCTCGATGCGGCCTCGTTCGGCAGATCGGCTCCGTTGCCTGAAGCGCTTGACGGCGGCTCAGCGGTCGGCGGCGCGGGCTTGTCTTTCCGTGCGGACTTCGACGGTGTGGCGGGCTGCGAGGTAAGGTCGATCACGTAGGGCGACGTGCGTCGGGGGCGCGGTGTCGACTCCTCTTCCTCCTCCTCGGCGCGTTGATTGTTGCCGCCTCGGTTGCGCCCACCCCGGCGGCGCCCACCCCGGCGTCCGCGACGGCGCTTGGTCTGCTCGCGGCGCTGGCGGCTGCGGCGCTCGTCGTCCGACTCCATCTCCAGGTCGGCGGTGGCCGTGTCGTCGTCCTCGTTGGCCGTCGTCGACTTCGGTGCCTTCATGAGGCTGCGTGCGTCCGGGATGTCGCCTGCCGCGATGGCGAGCAGCTCGGGGACGTTGTCGGTCAGGTCCGAGAAGTGCAGGAAGGCGTCCTGCTGCTGGCCGATGTCCACGAACGCCGCCCGGATGGCGGGCATGATCTTGCGGACGCGGCCGAGGTAAATGTTGCCGATCGTGCGGACGTTATCGGGGTTTTCGACGTAAAGCTCGACGAGTTCCCCATCTTCCACGATGGCGATGCGCGAGCGGTCCTTGCTCGCGTTGATGATGATTTCCTTGGGCATGTAAGAAGGGTATACAGAAGCGGCTCAGCCGGGCGAGCCTGTCGCTCGCGCCGCGCACGGGCGGCGTCAGCACCCCGACCGCCCCGGTGGGGGGCCGCGTCTCCAGGCACGCGCCTGTAGCTAGGCCCATCGGGAGGGGGGTGACGGAGCCGCGGAACCCTTCCGCGGCAGACAGGCGGCCAGGATGGCCGGAGACGTCCGTGGCACTCTGCACGGAGCGCCGGGCAACAGGCCCGACTCCGGTAGCCAAGAGGCGTACGAGACGATGAAGAAAACGAAGCAGCACGGAGGCTAGCAGATATGTGGGCAGCAGGCCCAGCGGACGCGCTGCAGGGGCGACATGCGCCGTGTAGGGGCAGGAGTCACCCAGAAAAACGGGGGTACTCGATGCGCGGGAAGTCCGGTGGTAGTTCGACAGACGCCGGGATGAGATGCGTCGTAGGACGGCTGCCGAAGGGCTTCAGGGCGGGTAGCGTGCAAGCGCTACGGTGCGTATTCGAGCGATGGTCGAAGGTACGCTGTGCCTGCAGGGTCCCGCAACGCTCTTGCCCCGGTGGATGGCACATGGCCATGGGGGCTGCTACGGGATCGTGCTAGCGACGAGACGCTGGTGGGCCTCACAACGTGCTTCGGTGGTGGTATCGCCCACGTCGCCGTAAGGTCCCTCCCCAAGCGGCTCGCCCTGTCCTTACCCGCAAAGTTTGCGCGAAACCGCTTCCGCGCCCGCCGCTGACGCGGCAATTCGTAGGCACATCGGCTATTCTCTGCGCACGTGCGCTGCCCCTACGCGGGTTCGGGCAGCCACCGCGCCCCTGCCGTGCGCGGTCTCCCCACGTGCCCTCCCCCTGGTTTCTCTGTTGGTCCCATGTCTGTGATAGCTGCCATGCCTGCTCCCTCTACCGCTTCCACCAAAGTCCGCGGCCTCGCGGGCGTCGTCGCGCTCGACTCCGAGATCTCGGCCATTGATGGCGAGGCCGGGACGCTGATCTACCGAGGCTACACCATCGAAGACCTCGCCCGCGACGCGAGCTTCGAGGAGACCGTCTACCTGCTCTGGAACGACGAGATGCCCAACCAGGCGCAGCTCGACGAGCTGACCGCCCAGCTCCAGGCCGAGCGGGCTCTGCCCGGCGCGGTGCTCGACCTGCTGCGGTCCACCCCGCGCGACGCCAACCCGATGGCCGTCCTGCGCACCGCCGTGAGCCACCTCGCCGCCTTCGACCCTGACGCCGACGCCGACGTCACCGACCGGGCGGCGGGCTATCGCAAGGCGATCAAGCTGACCGCCAAGATGCCGACCATCGTGGCCGCCTTCGACCGCGTCCGCAAAGGGCTAGAGCCCGTCGCACCCCGCGCGGAGGGCTCGACGGCGTTTGAGTTTTTGCGCATGCTCACCGGCGAGGAGCCAGGCGCACGCGCCGAGGAAGTCATGGATGCCTGCCTCGTGCTCCACGCCGACCACGGCCTCAACGCCTCCACCTTCACCGCCCGCGTCATCGGCTCGACGCTCGCCGACATGTACGGGGCCGTCGCCGGTGCGCTCGGCGCGCTCAAGGGCCCGCTCCACGGCGGGGCCAACCGCGCCGTGATGGAGATGCTCCGCCAGATCGACGCGGAGGGCCTCGACCCGCGCGCCGTCGTCCACGGCATGCTTGCACGCAAGGAGAAGATCATGGGCATCGGCCACCGCGTCTACCGCACCCTCGACCCGCGGGCTAAGATCCTCGGCGCGATGCTCGAAGGGCTCTCCGAGGAGAAGGGCGACATGAAGTGGTACGAGATGTCACTCGCCATCCAGCAGGTGGTCAAAGACGAGAAGGGCCTAAACCCGAACGTGGACTTCTTCTCCGCGTCGGTCTACTACCTCCTCGGCATCGAGCCGGACCTCTACACGACGATCTTCGCCATCAGCCGCACGGCGGGCTGGACGGCCAACCTGCTAGAGCAGTGGGAGGACAACCGCCTCATCCGCCCCCGCGCTGAGTACATCGGCCCCCGCGGCAAAACCATCCGCCCGATCGCCGAGCGGTAACCTCGCACCGGGTGGACGGAATGGAAGCGCGCGACAGCGCGTGCGATGCTCGCCGCGTGCGTTGAGTGCGTTGAGTTCTGACGAAGCTCGGGCCACGACATCCGCTCAGCCTCAGGCCTTGCTGGCTGAAGCACTTGACATCCTGACCACAGCGGTGCGAATTGGGATGCGTCCTTGCGCGTGCATCTCCGCCGACGACGTGCTGCCTTCCCAGTTCGCGCTTCGAAATGGGCCCCTTCTGGAAGCACGATTTCCACTGAGGCACGGCTGTTGCGCAGGGGTCTGGGCGACTACCGCGGAGCGCGCATAGACGCGACGTGCTACCTGGCCCATGGGTCATTCCAGACGACAACGTGCACACCCGCACACGTTTACACCCGCACTCAAGCGTGTGTAAGCGCTCTCTCCCCGGAGTCTTCGCGTAGGGAATTTCCCCGTGTGCCCTTCCAGCTTTGCACTACGAACGAGCCGCGTTACCTTGCCTTTGTGGGCTATTGAGCGCACCTGGACGCTGTTCAGAAGGCTTTCAATCTAAATTGAAACCTCTGGATTCGTCCCGCCTTTAGACTGCCCCGGAACCACGCCCGCCCGACATGCGTCGGGTGGCATTTTTTATCCAGACGACACCCCCTGCCTGACCCCCCATGGCTGTCGACACCCTCGCCCGCGGCCCCGCCGCGGCCCGACCGAAGCCGTTCACGCGCTACAAGGTGCGCACGGGCATGTTTGCCTGGATGCTGCACCGCCTCACCGGCCTCGCCCTCGTGGGCTACCTCGTCGTCCACGTATGGGGCCTCCGCGCGATCACCAACGCCGAGGCGTACAACACGCTCATCGCGAAGTACCACGGCCCGCTCTTCAAAGTGGGCGAGTTCTTGCTGCTCGGCGCGGTGATCTACCACGCGCTCAACGGCCTCCGCATCGTGCTGATCGACTTCATGGGCTGGAGCCCGAAACAGACCCGGCTCTTTTGGACGCTCGGTGCCGTGGCCGCCGTGCTGTTCCTTGTCGGTGGCTACCCTAGCATTGCTGCACTCGTCGCCCACTTCGGCGCGTGAGCGCCTCGCCCGGGACCCGCCGGGCCCCCGCCGCTTCGCGGCACGCCGTCCTCCGGCACCCTGACCCCAACACCATGGCTAAGCAATACGGGCGCAGCGCCAAGTCGAGCGCCTACCAGTGGTTCATCCACCGCATCACGGGGACGTTCCTCGTGTTTCTGCTGATCACCCACTTCTGGGTGCAGCACTATGACCGCACCACGGCTTCGATCTCGCACTCGGTCATCACCGCCGACGAGGCGAAAGAGGGTATCCTGCCGCAGTACTCCGAGCAGGCCAACGCTGCCGTCGAGGCGCGGCGTGGCAGTTGGCTCGAAAGCCAGGAGGCCGCCACCGACCCCGGCTCCCAAGTGGTGCCCATCGAGGAGAGCGACGCGCCCGCAGGGCACGAGGGCGGCGCGACGCCCTACGACATCCTGATGCTGCGCCTCGCCGACCCCGTCTACGCGGTCCTGTGGAAGGCCTTCAACATCCTCTTCCTGGCCTTCGCGCTGCACCACGGCTTCTACGGCCTCAACAACATCATCACGGACTACGTCCGCAACGACATGGTCCGCGTCGGCGCCGTGGCGCTCTCCTGGACGGTCGCCTTCGGCCTGCTCGTGATCGGCATCTACTCCGTCACCGTCGCCGGACTCAATATTTAGCCGTCGAGGGTCGTGTGTCGAGGGTCCCAGAATCTGGGCCACGACCCGTGACCCCTGACCCACGACCCCCAACACCATGACCTTCACGCACGACATCGTAATCGTTGGCGCCGGCGGCGCGGGCCTGATGGCAGCGCTCTACGCCCGCGAGGGCGGCGCGGACGTCGCCGTCGTCTCGAAGCTGCACCCGCTGCGCAGCCACACGGGCGCGGCCCAGGGCGGCATCGGTGCCTCGCTCGGCAACGAGGAGGAGGACCACTGGCTCTGGCACGCCTTCGACACGACGAAAGGCTCCGACTACCTCGGCGACCAGGACGCCATCGAGATCCTCTGCCAGGACGCCCCGCGCACGATCATCG
>JBCCLD010000236.1:0-7406 GCA_039027055.1 Bacteroidota bacterium | reverse complement strand
TCAATTCGCCGATGTCAGGATAGCCGAGGAGGGGTTGCGAGTCGCGTAGTGCGTGTTGACCTCGATCCGATGCGCAACACGCAACATGGAGCTCTGCTGCTATCGTGACGCCGTATCGGTATCATACTTCGGCTGCAAACTTTCGACCTGGTCATGCTGAACCTGATTCAGCATCTCAGCGATGCCTCGAAACACCACAATCGCCAGAGATCCTGAACCGCGTTCAGGATGACACCATCGCAACTCATCAGGCGGACTTGGTATCATTCTGAGCGAGCGTAGCGAGTCGAAGCATCTCCGGGCCAGCACCCAAGCCTCTTGTTGACCAGCGATACGACACAGATCCCTCGCGAACGCGGGGGAGGGGTGGTTGACCAACCGGGCAACCCTGTCACGACCAGAGGTGATCGCGCAGAAGGCCCCTTGCGCTCACACTAGCGCCGTGAGAGGTGGTCAAACCGCTGTTCAACCCCCAGCAAGCACCCGTGCGTGTGCATCTCGATACCGTTGCTGGTGAAGTGCAGGTGGTGGCTTGTAGCGTGGAGCGTCACGTCGTCCACGGGCACCGCGGGATCAACGCGTAGGCGCATGTCGTCGGGATCGGCGTTGCGGTCGAAGCGGACGACGCCGTCGACGATGGTGACCTCAGGGATCGCGTAGATGCTGAGCGGGTGCCCGTCGAAGAGCGCGAGGTCCGCGTCCTTGCCGACGTCGATGGAGCCGACGCGGTCGTCGATGCCGAGTTGCCAGGCGGGGTTGATGGTGATGAGCGCGAGCGCCTCGTCGTCGGTGAGGCCGCCGTAGCGTTGCGCCTTGGCCGCCTCGTGGTAGAGGTGCCGGATGAGCTCGCGCGAGTCCGAGTTGATCGAGGTGCGGACGCCGTTGCGGGTGAGCACGGCGGCGTTGTACGCGGTCGAGTAGTAGACCTCGAACTTGTAGGCATACCAGTCGGAGAAAATCGACGCGCCCGCGCCAAACTCGGCGAGCTCGGGGGCGACCTTGAAGCCCTCGTTGACGTGCTGGAACGTGATGCGGTCTACGCCGAAGTCGGCGAGCACGTCCATGAGCATCAGGATCTCGTCGGCGCGGTAGCTGTGCGTGTGGATCAGGATGTCGCCCGCGAGCACGCCCGCTAGCGCTTCGAGGCGGTCATCGAATGGGACGTACGTGACAGGTTGCCCTTCCTCGACGGAGGCCAGGTAGGCAGCGCGTGCTTCGGCATAGCGCTCAGCTTCCGAGAAGGCGCCCCGGAAGACCTGCTCGACGCCCATGCGGCTGAGCGGGCGGATGTCGCGGCCGCGGCCGTGGACCCGGATCGGGTTCTCACCGAGCGCGAACTTGATCGTCGGGGGCGCGCCTTCCATCTTGAGCGCCTCGGGGTCGAACGTGCCCCAGCGGTGCTTGAGCGTCTCGTTCTGCCCGCCGATCACGTTGGCCGAGCCGTGCATCGCGTGGCTGACGGTGACACCGCCCGCGAGAGCGCGGTAGATGCCAAGGTCGAGCGGGTTGACCACATCGCCCACGTCCACTTCGGCGGTGACGGGGGCGGTCCATTCGTTCACTGACGAGATGCCGAGGTGCGAGTGCGCGTCGATGATGCCGGGCATGAGGAACTGGCCGGCCGCCTCGATCACGGGGACGCTGCTCGGGGCGTCGAGGTCGGTCCCAATCGCCTCAATCGTGCCATTACGGACGAGTACGTCGGTGTCTTCCAACGTGCCGTTCGTCACGGTCAGCACCGTCGCGTCGCGGATCAGCACGTCCCCCCGCGCGTCCGGCGGCGGCAGCATGGGCTGCGCGCTTGCACGGGGCACGAGAAGGCAAAGTGTAAGAGTGCAGAAGGAAAAAAGGGAGCGCATGGCAGACATCCGTCCTGAGGAGAAAACCAATGACAAAGGAACAGGGACCAGTACCTACTCGGGTCGCCGGGTCGCTTCGATGGGGATGGAAAAGTCGGCACCGGCGAGATCGAGCGCGCCCGTGAGGGTGTCGCCCTCGATGAGGCCGCTGCCGGTGATGCGGCCCATGCCTTGGGCGCTGAAGACCATCGTGAGCACGTTGCCGTCGAGCGTCACGGAGTCGAACGTGATGGTGCCAAATTGGTCGGTGGTGATCGAGCCCGAGAGGTTGCCGGCGTCGCCTTCGAGCGTGAACGTGCCGGAGGTGGTCTGGCCAGACACGTCGGCGGTGTAGTCCCACGTGCCGACGGCTTCTACGACCGCATCGGGATCGGCGCCTTCAGGGGGTTCGTCGGTGGCGAGTTCGAACTTGTGCCCGTCCACGAAGACCAACTCAATGGTTGCCTCCTCGTCGAAATACGACCCATTGGTCACGACGAGGTTGGCCATCTTGCCGGCCTCCACGGTGCCCATCGTCGCGTCGAGGTTGAGCAGGTCGGCCGCGTCAGTAGTCAGAGCGGCGAGGGCGGCATCTTCGGGCAAGCCCGCCGCGATGAGGCGGCGGAGGTTGTCCTGCACGTCGCCCGGCTTCATGTCCATCAGCGCGAAGGCGAATTCCACCCCGAGGCTGTCGAGGAGCGCTGCGCTGCGCTCGACACGCGCCATGGCGTCCCGGCGCTTGGCCTGCAACGTGGCCGTCTCGGCGTCGAGGCCCTCGTAGGAGAACGTCCGCGTGGCGGCTTGCGGCGGCTCGGTTGCGGTCGAGTCGGCGTCTTCCCCTTCGATAGCGTCGGGGATGTCGAGCGAGAGGAAGAGCGGCCGGCCTTCGGCAGCGAGGCGGTCGGCGAGCGGCGCCGGGTCGGGGAGGCCCGCAAGGAAGACTTGAGTGCCGGTGTCCTGGGCAAGCTTGAGGGCACGGAAGGCCTCGTTTGAGTTGTCGGCGACGAAGATGAGGAGTTGATCGCCACGCGCTGCTGGGGCGAGGGCGTGCATCACCGGGTCGTAGGTGATACGGCCGCGGCCGCTGGGCAACTCGGCGTAGAGCGCCTCGGCATCGTGCTGGTCGGCGGCCTGCCGCATCAGTTCGCGGACGCGCGCAATGATGGCCATCGGCGTCGCCGGATACGCGCCCGGCGCCGTGTCGAACTGGGCGAGCAAGGCCATGTTGCCGCGGAAGACGAGCGCGTCGGGCGTGTCGCCCGCGAGCAGGATCGTGGCCGTCGTGCCCGCGAGGAAGCCCTCGCGCGGGGCGACATGCGCGACCGTGAAGCCGAGTTCGCGGAGTTGCTTGATGCGATTGTCGTCGGCCTTCAGCAGCGCGCGTACGTCTTGGTCCGGGGTCAGCCCAGCGACCTCGCGCGGCGGCTCATCGGGGTTGTCGATGTCGGGGCGCTCGGCCTCAGACTTGGCCACGCCCGCGTAACCCAGCGCGTCGATGAACCCCGCGTAGACGGTCAGCGAGTCGGCGGGGATGACCTCGGCGTCAAACGGCACCGTCGCATTCGCCCCGACGGCCTCAATGAGTCCGTCACGAACAACGACCGTGGCGTTGTCCAAGACTTGCCCGGGCGCTTGCACGACGCGCGCGTTGGTGAGCGCGAACGTCCGCGTGACGGGTCGGAGTGGGGTATCCTCGGTGACGGCGCGCTGCGCGAACGCGGGGACCGAGAGGCACAGCAACAGCAGCAGGACGGAGAGGCGATGCATCGAAGAGCAGGCAGGCAGTGAAGAGCAGGCAGGCAGTCACAGAAAGGTGGGCGAAGATAGCGATACGGCAGCACGTGAGACTTTCCGGATAGCAGGGTCCGGGGCGATCTTGTGCGAGCACGCTGTACCACCAAGCCAGACGGCACCGTCATGGGCCGCACCGTTTTCGTTACTGGAGGCACCGGCTTCGTCGGGAGCCACCTCGTCGAGGAACTCCTCAATCGGGAGGCCGACGACGTGCGCTGCCTCGTCCGATCCCGCCCCAAGTGGCTCGACGGCCTGCCCGTGCACCACGTCCAGGGTGGCCTGCACGACCTGGACGCGCTTCTTGACGGCGTGAGCGAGGCCGACGAAGTCTATCACGTGGCTGGGCTCACCCGAGCGCCGAGCCAGGAGCAACTGGACAAGGCGAATGTGGCGGGTACGCTCAACGTGCTCGAAGCCGTGCGGCAAGCCGCGCCCCATGTGCAGCGGGTCGTGATCGTGAGCAGCCTTGCCGCCGTCGGCCCCAGTCCTGTGGAAGCCGGCGTCGTCCAGCCGCTCGACGAGGCCGCACCGCTCGCGCCCATCTCGATGTACGGCCGCAGCAAAGCCACGATGGAGTGGGCCGTCGAGAATTGGCGGGCGAAGCATCCGAGCGCTCCACCGATCTCGGTCGTGCGCCCTCCCGCGGTCTACGGGCCGCGCGAGGCCGACATCTTCACGGTGATCCAAACCGCGAGCCGGGGCCTGTTCCCCATCGTCGGCGACGGCGAGGCCCCGGCGCTGTCCCTCGTTCACGTCCGCGATCTGGTGCGTGGCATCGCCGACCTCGCCGAATCGCCGTTGGCAAAAGGAGAGACCTACTTTGTGGGCAGCGAGGCCGCGTACTCTTGGAGCGAGATTCGGGACGCGGTCGTCGGCGCGCTCGGCAGGCGAGCACTCACGCTCAAGGTCCCGTCGAAGCTGGTTGCGGGCGTCGGCACCGTCGTCGAAAAAGTGGCGGGCGTCTTCGGGCAGTATCCGCCGCTCAACCGCGAGAAGGCCGAGGAGGCGCGCCATGCCTGGATCTGCTCGGTGGACAAGGCGAAGCGCCACGTCGGCTACGGGCAGCAGGTCGCCCTTGACGAGGGCATGCGCGAGACGGTCGCGTGGTACCGCGCAGAGGGCTGGCTCTAGTGCATGGACAACCGGTCTTTTGCGTTATCTGAAGCCATGTATGGAAGCTGCTAAGGCAGTGGAGTGAACCCGGTTCGGTGGACAGTCTTTCACTTGTACTCCAACCCTCACTCCTATACCCCGATACCGCTCAGCCTACCCGCCGGAGTTCCGCCAGCAGATCGTCGAGTTTCACCGCGCAGGACGCTCACCCGTAGACCTCACGCGCGAGTTCGAGCCCACTGAGCAGACCATCCGCACCTGGATCGACCAGGCCGATCCGACCTCTCATGCCACCGCTGCCCAAGCAGGACGCGATGAGCTGAAGCGCCTCCGCAAAGAGGTCAAGCGCCTCCAGCAGGAGCGCGGCATCCTGGCAAAAGCCGCGGCCTGGTTCGCTCGGGAGACCGGCTCGGTACTCTCCGGGCCTTCGAGTTCCCCGCCCGCCTCGGCGGGGCGGTAAGGCGCTCCAGGCCACTTTCCCTATCTCCGTCATGGCCGAAGTGCTTCAGGTCTCCGCCTCGCCCGCAGGCGGGGCGAGAGCGGCTTCTACGCCTGGCGTGAGTGTCCGCCCTCGGTTCGTGCTCAGCGGGACGCAGATCTCGCCGAGGCGATTCGAACCTCGCACCAGGCCTCCGACGGTTCCTACGGAGCGCTGCGCATCCACGAGGACCTCAAGGAGGCGGGCTGGCACGTCGGCAAGAAGCGCGTGGCGCGGCTCATGCGCCAGCACGGCCTCGTCGGCGTCACCCGGCGTCGCAGACCGACCACCACGACACGCACCACTGGCACGCCGCAAGGCCCAGACCTCGTCGAGCGTCAGTTCGTGGCCGAGTGTCCCAATGCGCTCTGGGTAGCCGACCCCGCCCCGCCGCGGCGGGCGGGTACCTACGTGCCAACGGGCTCAGGCTTCCTCTACCTCGCCGTCGTGCTCGATGTGTTCAGCCGCCGGATCGTGGTCCGGTCCTCGGACCAGACCGCTGGGCGATGGCCGGGCACCTCAGCACGGAACTCGTGCTGGCGGCACTCGACATGGCTGTTGCGCAGCGCAAGCCCGAGGGGGTCGTGCACCATTCTGATCGCGGAAGCCAATACACGTCGCAGTCCTTCGGTGCTCGCTGCCGCGAGGCTGGGGTGCGTCCTTCCCTCGGCTCAGTCGGAGACTGCTTCGATGATGCGATGTGCGAGAGCTTCTTCGCCACGCTCGAGTGCGAACTCATAAACCGACGGCGCTTCGCCACGAGAGCGGAAGCTCGGATGGCGCTCTTCCGGTTTATCGAAGGGTGGTACAACCCGCGTCGGCGTCACTCGGCGCTGGGGTACGACTCGCCCGTCACGCACGAGCAGAAACACTACGAGGCGCTCGCGGCCTCATACTTGCAGACTGTCCACGAAAGCGGGTTCACTCCAAGACGGCCCACTTCCTACCCGCTCCCCCCCACAAGCCGTCCACAGCGTAGCGCTGAGCCATAGCACACAACTTGGGCTACATCATTAAAACCACTAAGGATGCCGTTCATAAATGCGTACAGCGTATGTCAAGCTTCTCCATAAGCACGGGAGAAAAAAGTATATTGGGAATAGAATGAACGTTTTGGACGATTTGGTGTACGAGGAATACAAGAACCCCGTGTCTACGCGTCGTTTCCGATGCTGAGCCTTCACGAGCGACCCCCTTCACGGCAGCCAGTGTGCCGCAGAAGCCATCGTGTTTGCTCGCCCGCCATGCCTTGTATCCGTGCAGCCGTTCACCTTCCTCTTCTGTTTATGTGCCCGAACAGGAGAGACTGCCGCTCCAATCCATGACCACGTTGTTCATCGTTGATGACCACCCGATTACCCGGGAGGGCTACCTCCGCCTCTTTGCGGACGTCCCGGATGTCCAGGTCGTTGGAACGACGGGCACCGGCGTAGAAGCTTTCGACTTGATCCCAGTTGCCACACCTGATCTCGTCGTCGTTGATCTGAATCTGCCTGACCTGCACGGGCTAGAACTCATCAAGCGGCTCCGTGCCGTTCGCAGCGAACTCAAGATCCTGGTCGTATCTATCCACGACGAACGCCGGTATGCCGAGCGTGTCCTCAGGGCAGGTGCTCAGGGCTATGTCATGAAAGAGGTGGCGGCTACCACCATCCTGACGGCCGTCCAGACGGTAGTCGAGGGGCGCACCTACTACAGTGAATCGCTTCGGCAGTACCTCATCGGCCGCGCGCTTGACGGCGACGAAGCTTCGTCTCCCACGTCGCGCCTCACCGACAGAGAGCTCGAAGCGTTCGAGCTACTCGGCCAAGGTCTCGCGACGAGAGAAATCGCCGAGCGGATGCAAGTGAGTGCTAAGACGGTTGACTCGTACCGGGAGAGCATCAAGACGAAGCTTGGGTTGAAGCACGCGAATGAGTTGGTGCAACGCGCGGCGCTTTTTCGCCAACATGAGTTGAGACCTGACAGCTAGGTGGGCCGCCTTTGCCAGAGGAGCTGGTTCTGAGGCCGCTTCATCTTGTCGCGCACAGTGCCATCTCTGACAATTACCCCAGTCCCAAACTGGCATGAGCCCCCGTATCGCAGCGAGTTGCCCTATCCAGAACTACGCTAGGGCGTGTGGACCTTGATCGGGTCAGGTGCTCACGAGACGCCGTTTGCGTCTCCGAAAGGCGCACGAGGAG
>JBCCLD010000235.1:0-7434 GCA_039027055.1 Bacteroidota bacterium | reverse complement strand
GGTCGTAGGCGGCCTCGGCGTTGCGGAGCTGGGCGACGGCCTGGGCGGCGGTGGCCTCGGCCTGGCGCTGCTGGATCACGTAGTCTGTCGCGTCGAGGCGGGCGAGCGCCTGCCCGCGCCGCACGGGCGCGCCGACCTCGACGGCCACGGCCTCGACGGTGCCCCCCACGCGGGCGCTCAGCTGGACCTGCGTGCCCGCCTGCGCCACGCCCGCGAGCGTGCGCGTCTGCTCGCTGTTGCCGGTGAACGCCTCGACGTAGCGCACCGGGCGCAGCACCTCGGCCGCCTCCGTGGGCTCGTCGCCGCAGCCGGACGCCGCGAGCGTGAGTACGGCGAGTGGGAACGCGAGGAGCCACCGGAGAAAAAACGACGCGGACATGACAGCAAACGGGGCTAGGACGGGAGGACGTGGCGGGTCAGCGATTGAACTGGCGAGGAAAGACAATCACAAAGGCAAGGTCATTCTGAGCGAGCGAAGCGAGTCGAAGAATCTCCGGGTCAGCATCCAAGCCTCCTCTTGACCTCCAGGTACGACCCGGATCTCCCGCCTTCGCGGGGGCAGGCTCTTCGACTCCATCCGCTGCGCGGGTTGCGCTCAGGATGACAAAAGGAGGGCGTCCGTTGGGATGACTCCGAGGTGTGTGTGCCCATTCGTTTCGTGTACATGGCTCTACTCGTGGATGGCTCTACTCGTCGGAGTCGGACCGGAGGGCGTCCCGGATGCGGGCCTCGAAGGCTGCGCGCTCCGCCGGGGTCGCGAGCGCCTCGATGCGGCCCACGGCGCGCTCGACGCGCTTCACGTCGATGAGGTAGTCGTAGATCGCATTCGTCACGCCGACCTCGGCCTGCTGGAGGGTGTTCTGCGCTTCGAGGAGCGGCGTCACGTCCACGGCGCCCGCCGCGTAGGAGTCGGTGACGATGGCGAGCGACTGCCGGGCGGCGTCGGCGGCGCGGCGCGCCTCCTGGATCGAGGCGAACGAGGCCGCCCCAAACTGCATCTGGGTCCGCACGTTCTGCTCGATCTGCTGCACGAGGAGGTCGCGCTGTAGCTGGAGCTGCGCCACCTCGGCCGAGACGCGGTCGCGCGTGGCGAAGCGGCCCCCGCCCTCGAACAGGGGGAAGGAGAAGTTGAGCCCGACCGTCCAGAACGGGTTGGGCACGGTGGGAGCCATCGGCCCTAGGTCTGACCCGGCCCCCCCCTCGTAGATCGAGAGGTCGACCTGGCCGAAGGCAGCGACCGTCGGGAGGTAGAACGCCCGGCGGGCCGACCGCTCGGCGCGCTCCTGGGCGCGGATGCTCGCGTCGAGCACCTGCACGTTCGGCTCGGCCTCGATGGCCACCTCTACCATGAAGTCCCGCACGCGCGCGAAGCCCCGCGGGTCGACGATCAGCGCGGCGAGGAGGCTGGCGCTCTGGAGCAGTTCGGGGTCGTCGGCCTGGACGACCTCGGTGGTGGTGAACGGCGCTTCGAGCGGGCGGTTGGCGACCTGGTTGAGGGCGAGCCGCGCCGCCTCGCCCTGCACGAAGGCGTCGATGAGGTCGGTGCGCCGCGTGGCGAGCTCGGCGCGCAGCCGCAGGCCCTCGGCGGGCCCCGCCGTCCCGATGGCCTCGCGCTGCTCGGCGAATTCGAGGCTCTGCCGGGTGAGCTGCAGGTTGTCGCGCTGCACCTCCAGGAGCGCCTCGGCGCGGAGCACGTTCAGGTAGGCCTCCGCCGCATCGAGGGCGATGTCGAGGCGCTCGGCGGACCGGCTCTGGTCGCTCGCGTCGAGGAGCGCCCGCTGGATGCCGATGTTGGCGCTGGCGCCCTCGGAGAAGAGCACCTGGCTCAGTTCGAGCGTGCCGGCCACGTCCCACTCGGGCTGCTGCCCCTGCGAGACGTCCGCGAGGCGGCTGTCGACCAGCAGCCCCGTCGCGCTTACGTTGAGCTGGGGACGGACTACCGACCGCGCCTCGCGGACCTGCGCCGCGCTCGCGGCCACAGCCGCGTCCTGGATCGCCAGCGAGCGGTTCGCCTCGACGGCTTGCAGGACGGCGTCGTCCAGCGAAAGCAACTCGCCGGGGGGCGTCATCGAGGCCCCGAGGAGCTCGGCTTCGAGGACGAAGCCCAGCGGCGGGTAGACGTCCAGCGCCCGCGCCGTGGCGAGGTTGAGCACGAGACGCTCGCCCGCGACCACGCGCACCGGGAACGTCGCCGGGTCGTCGCCGAGGAGGACGCGCTCGACGTAGACGCCCACGCGCCGCGCGAGGCTCTCGGTGAAGTCGACGTTGAGCGACGCCATGAAGCCGAGGGCGACCTCCTCCGCCCCGCCGTAGGCGAACGACGGCAGCCCGCGCTCGACCAGCGACGCCGCCAGCTGGGCGCGCTCCTCGGGAGCAAAGCGGTTCAGCGGCGTCACGTAGACGCCGTCCACGTCGTCCGGGATCGCGTCGAGGCTCGCCTCAATGGACGCGTCGATGCCCACCGCGGTCAGTTCGATCCCCACCGCCTCGCTCGCCGCCCGGAGCCGGGGGGCCAGCCCCGGAAGGCCGTCGAGCAGCGGCCCGTTGATGAGGACCGCCAGGTGCGTGAGGGGCGTGAGGGCCCGGAACGTGTCCACGTCGCGGCTGAACGTGAACGGGACGGTGAGGTAGGCCACGCCGCTCGTCCCGTCGCGCTCCGGCAGCCCCTGCAGGGTCGGGTCGAGGACCACCGCCGCGATGACCGGGTGCGGCGGCTCGACGAGGCGCGCGGTCACCTGCGAGGCGAGCGGCCCCATCGCCACCACGACGTCCACGTCGGGGTCGGCCATCAGCGCGTCGACCTGCTGCTCGACGTCCGCGAGCGTGTAGTCGGCCAGCACCGTGCGATACGTCAGCGCGAAGCGCCGCCCCGCCACCGCGTCGATCTCGGTCTGGAAGAGCGCGCGCCGCGTGTCGGCCTCCTGGTCCGGCCCGTCGAAGACGAAGGCGACCTGCGCCTCAGCGGCCGGCGACGCCGTCTGGGCACCAGCGTCGGCGGTGGGGATCAGGAGCGCCACCGTCATCGCGAAGACGACAGCGTAGTGGCGACGTGGCATGGGCAGGGTGGTGGGGTAGATTGTGGACTAAGTCAGGTAGTGACTTCGCCTGTTGCGACGGTGGCTTGCGCCTGTGGGTTCCAGGCTTTCTGCTTCGGTGTTCCGGGCCGTGTGCGTGGCGGCTCGCCCCCTCTCCTAGCCACGCTTCGGCGACGGTGTCCGGCGACGGTGTCCGGCAGCACTGAGCGCGGCGAGGAGGCACGGCACCCTGGCGAGAGAATAAGCGACGCGACGCGACTTCGACCAGGCCGATGTGCAGAATTTTTGGGCCGGCCGACGTATTTGGTGGTACACGGCTCACCAACGCGCCACGGTGGCCTCGAAACGCGGATCATCCAACGGGACAAGGCTTGGGTGATGCCAAATCCGGAAGCATCGCCGCGGTTCGTCTCTACCTTCGAGGCCGGATCTGGGTACGAACGTATGCAAGTGTGAACGTGTGAACGTGTTTCTCCTCGTCCACACGTTGATACGTCCGCACCTCACATGCCGCAACGCTGCAAGCGGAGTTGGTGTGAGACGGTCAGTTTTCGGAGGGCCGGCTCGTGAGTTGGACCAGGTAGAGGCCGACGAGCCGGGCCACGAGTACCGTGGTGTAGAAGACCCCGGTGATGGCCTGCAAGATGGCGAGCGACCGCATCGCCGGTGTCGCCGGGGTGATGTCCCCGTAGCCGAGCGTGGTCAGCGTCACGAAGCTGTAGTACATGAAGTCGTCCAGGACGGGCGACCCCGGCCGTGCTATCGTGAGCGACCCGGGATGCATCGTCTCCGCGATGGCGTACGCCATCGTCCAGATGAGGCCGAGCAGAAAGTAGATCGAGACCGCGCCGTAGAGCATGTCCACGGTCACTTCGGAGGCCGTCAGGAGAAAGCGCAGCAGGACCCCCACCACGAAGCTGTAGAACAGCAGGCCGAAGACGAGGCCCACCATGTTGCCCTCGTTGCCTGGGAGGGCCGTTCCGAGCCAGATCGCCGCGATGTGCGGCACGCCGAGCGCGGTGGCCGCCACCCACACCCACTGGGCCACCTCGGCGATGGCGTAGAGCGCGCCGACGAGGACCCCGACGAGAAACAGCACGAGCAGGAAGCTCTGCTCGCCCACGAGGGGGCGGATGAAGATGAGCAACACCAGCGCGACGAGCACGAAGAGCAGGCGCCCCTGCACGCCCATCCAGCGCTGCTTGATCTTAGCGAAGGCATTTAGCATCGGCGGCGGCGGTAGCGGGTGGAGGCACCGGGAATTCGAAGTGGGAAGGGAGAAGTGGGAAGTAGGTACCCCACGTTGTGTGCTATGGCTCAGCGCTGCGCTGCGGACGGTTTGTGGGGGAGCGGGTAGGAAGTGGGGGATCTTGGCACCTTTTCCACCTCCGACTCCCCACCCCCGACACCCTCCCCGTTGAGAAAGAGTAGACAGGACGCAGCTTAAATTATATAAAGTTGGGACATGTGAAGAGCTCTCCGGCTTAGGTCTCGCCCAGGCTTCTGCGCGGGCGATCCGGTGCGTCGTGCGTGTTGGCCCCGATCCGATACGCGACACGCACGACGCAACACCTACTGTGCCGCTGCCCTCCCAGGCATGGCGCACGGGCTCCTACACCGTCGTGATCCACGGGCCGCCGTCGGTGCGGACGCTCGCCTCAAGGATCTGCTTCGGACGCACGTACGTCTCGATGAACGACAGCAGCGACGTGGCCACGCCCTGCAGCACCTCCTCCACCTGCGGATCCGTGCAGACGCCCTCCTCGGTGAACGCCTTGCGCACCCCTGCAATCGAGATGGCCGAGGGCAGCACGAGCGCGCCGACGTGGGCGCACACCCCGCGCAGCTGCTCCAGCGACTTGATCGCGCCGATCCGCCCGGAGGCCACGCCGACCAACGCCATGGGCTTGGCCGCGAGCTTGGAGGGGTAGCCCAGGTTCTCGATGACGAGCTTGGTCATCGCGGCGAAGGTGCCGTGGTATTCCGGCGTGGCGAGCACGACGCCGTCGGCCTCCTCGATGGCGTCTTGGAGCGCGATCCCGTCCGGCGTCGGCGCCGCGCCGGGGAAGGCGAGGGTCAGGGTGCGGGTGTCAAAGAGTGTCGTCGTCGCGCCGCGCGCTTCTAGCTCGCGCTCGACCACGCCTAGGGCGAAGGCGGTGTAGTTGCCAGGGCGGTTGGTGCCGCTGATGCAGACGATGCGGGTGGGGGTGGCGATCATGGGTGGAACTGGATAACTCAGGTTGTGTCCTATCGACGCGCTTCTCAGCTTGATGAGTGGAGGGCGTGGGAAGGAGGGAGCAGGGGGTGGCAAACGCCCCAGACCCTACCCTATAGGCGGCCCGAAGCGTACCGCCGAGCCCTAGCACACAACGTGGGGTGGATAAGAGGAAACGCGGGGTCAGGTGCCACGAGATACGGCAGCGAGAGCCCGGCTTCAAGCCCTACAGGGAGATACCACTCCCTCGACCTGATTGAGGGACGTCGTAGCGATGGGATTGCATAGAAGCTGGTAGTGTCGCGCGTCGGCACTCGAGCGGTTTACTTTCGAGCGTCGCTTCCCTATTTCCTTCTCGGGGTCCTCGCCCTTCTGATTCTGTGACGATTACCACCATCCTCACCATCGCCCTGGCGCTAATCCAGGTCCTCGGCATCGCCAGCGCCATCGACGCGGTGATGCATGCGCGGACGCCGCAGGGCTCCACGGCGTGGGCCGTCGCGCTCGTCACGCTGCCCGTCGTCACGCTCCCGTTCTACTGGGTCTTCGGCCGCTCCAGCTTCGACGACTACGTCGAGGCCGTGCGCCAGTTCGACGAGCGGCTGAACGCAGCCTTGGAGGACGCCGAGGAAGCGATGGCCGCGTGGCGCCCCGACGTCAGCGCACTCGACGAGACCACGCAGAGCGAACTGCGCGGCTTCGCCAGCCTGTCGCGGATCCCGTTCACGCGCGGCAACAGCCTGCGCCTGCTCGTAGACGGCGACGCCACGTTCTCGGCCATCCTCGCCGCCATCGACGAGGCCGAGCGCTACGTGCTGGCCCAGTTCTACATCGTCCACGACGACGACCTCGGGCGCGACTTCCAACAGCATCTCATTGCCGCCGCCCAGCGCGGTGTGTCCGTCCGGTTCACCTTCGACGGGGTGGGCAGCCACAAGCTGCCGCGCCGCTTCGTCCGGGAGCTGCGCGACGCCGGGGTGGAGGTCCACGAGTTCAGCGGCGAGCGCGGCTGGATCGGGCGGTTTCGGGTCAACTTCCGCAACCACCGCAAGATCGTGGTGGTGGACGGACGCCAGGCCTTCGTGGGGGGCCACAACGTGGGTGACGAATACCTCGGGCTGGACGAGACGCTCACGCCGTGGCGCGACACGCACCTCGCCGTCGAAGGCCCCGTCGTTCAGGGCCTCCAGCTTTCCTTTGCGCGCGACTGGTTCTATGGCAAGAGCGAGGTCCCAGACGGGCTCGTGTGGGACCTCGAGGCCAGCGACCACGACCAGCACGCGATCGTGATCGCCTCCGGCCCAGCGGACGAGTTCGAGACGGCGGGGCTGCTCTACACGCAGGCCATCGCGGCGGCCACCGAGCGCGTGTGGATCGCCTCCCCCTACGTGATCCCCGACGGCGGTGTGCTCGCGGCGCTGCAAAGTGCCGCCCTGCGCGGCGTGGACGTGCGCGTGGTCATGCCGCGCATGGTCGACAGCTGGTACTTCAAGTACGCGCCCTACGCCTACCTCCCCGACATCGACGCCGCGGGGGGCAAGGTCTACCTGTTCGAGGACGGCTTCCTGCACCAGAAGGTGATCCTCGTGGACGACGCGTACGCGGGCGTCGGGACGGCGAACTTCGACAACCGCTCGTTCCGGCTCAACTTCGAGGTCACGCTGCTGGCCCACGACGCCGCCTTCGCCGCCGAGGTGGCAACCATGCTCGACGCCGACCTCGCGCGGTCCACCCGCCTCACCGCCGAGGAGCTTGCCAACCAGTCCTTCGCCTTCCGCCTCGCGACCCAGGGCACCCGCCTCCTCGCTCCGATCCTTTGACGCATCCGTTGACGCCGCATCGGTTCACCGGGGATCGGCTCGGCCAGACCTATGGCCTCATGCCGCCTACGTAAAACCCCAGTGCATTTGGGAGTCATTCCCGCGCACGCGCTGACAGGGGTAGGTATTCCCAGAGGGTGATTTTCTTGTCATCCTGAGCGTAATCCGCGAAGCGGATGAAGTCGAAGGATCTTGGTCGTATCTCCGAGTCAAGAAGAGGCCTGGGTGCTGGCCCGGAGATTCTTCGACTCGCTGCGCTCGCTCAGAATGACATCGTTTTTGTGAAAGCCTACCCTTACCAGCGCGCAGGCGGGGATCCATGCGAGGCGCCGTATGGATCCCCGATCAAGTCGGGGATGACGAG
>JBCCLD010000234.1:0-7457 GCA_039027055.1 Bacteroidota bacterium | reverse complement strand
CGCGCTCCTCAAAGTCGAGCCGCCGTCGCCGCTGCCCTACCTGCAGTTCCGCCAGAACGACGACATCGTGGTCGGCGAGTGGGCCATCGCGCTGGGGAACCCGTTCGGGCTGTTTGAGGCCGCCGAGCCGACCGTGACGGTGGGCGTGGTGAGCGCCACCGGCCGCGACTTCGCGCCGCAGCAGGGCCGCGTCTTCCGCGACATGATCCAGACCGACGCGGCCATCAACCGCGGCAACTCGGGCGGGCCGCTCGTGAACGCGCTCGGCGAGGTCATCGGCGTGAACACGTTCATCTTCTCGCAATCGGGCGGCTCCGTCGGCCTCGGCTTCGCCGTCCCTGCCACGCGCGTGCGCGGCATCGTGGACGAGCTGCAGGCCAACGGCTTCGTGGACCGCTCTTTCTACACGGGCCTCAACGTGCGCGCCATGAACGCGCGCATCGCCCGGGCGCTCGGCCTCACCTCCGCGCGCGGCCTCATCGTGGAAAGCGTCGATCCGGGCTCGCCCGCCGAGAGCGCCGGCATCCGGCCCTACGACGTGATCGTGGCCATCGCCGAGCAGCAGGTGAGCACCGCCGAGGACGCGAAGGCCCTCTTCGGCAGCATCGGCGCGGGTGAGACGGTGGTCGTTCGCTTGCTGCGCGACGGCGCCGAGGAGACGTTCACGCTCGCCATCGCGCGCACGGGGTGAGAGAGGTTTGAAGTGGGAAGTTTGAAGTGAGAAGGGGGACGCCTGGCAACCTCCGCCCACGCCTCGGGGTGTGAGCGCCGCTTGGATTTGTTCTCCCACGCACCTCGATTCATGCGCCGTGCTCTGGTCCTCCTACTTCTAACGTCCCACCTCACACTTCTCACCTCGTGCCTGCCTGGTTCGCAACGGCAGCAGACGCGCGGGGTGACGACGGCCGACTCGCTCTCGATGGAGGTCGCGGCGGCGGTGCCGGTGGACACGCTCGCGCTCGTGCGCCGCATCACGCCGCCGGACGAGCCGGAGCTGGCCTACCCGATGACGCTCGCCTTCAGCGCAGACGGCGGGGAGGTGCACGTCCTTGACCTCGAAGACGGCGACCTGGCCTCGTTCGACGTGCGGACGGGCGACCGGACCCGCGTCGTGACGCCCGACGCCTTCGCGTTTCCGCTGCTCGCGGGGCAGCGCGGCGACACGCTCGCCGTCCTCGATCGCCAGGACACGCGCCTGCACTTTGTGCACGAAGGCCAGGTGGTGCGCACCCTCGACCTGCCCGAGGCGGGGTCCGCCATGGCGCTCGTGACCGACAGCACCATCGTGCTCAAGAGCGTGGACCAGGACGCGGGGACGGAGGACGAGGCGACGGGCACGTTCGTGGCCGTGCTGGACGACAACGGGGCTGAGCGCGCGCGCTACGTCCTCGGCGGCCCGTGGTGGCGGCACATCGGCTACGTCCGCCCGTGGGGCGATGACGTCCTGAGCCTCTCCGGCTACCGCCCCGTCGTGGACGTGCTCACGCCGACGTCCACGCCCAACGCCCCGCTCGACACGCTCTCGCTCGTCGGCTTCGACTCGCCGCTCTTGAACACCACGCTGCGGTTTATTCGCGGCGAGGTACGGGAGCCGCCGCTGCTGACCGCCGCCGCCCGCGCGCTCGGCGACACGCTCTACGTGCTCAACCTGCGCCCCGGCGTTCTCCGCATCGACGCGTACACCAAGGAGGCGCGCCATGAAGCCCGGTTGCAGCGCGCCTACGAACTCCAGGTCGTGCCTGCGGAGCAGGACCCGCTCGCCCTCTTCCCCACCGACCTCGACGTGCACCGCGCTCCCGACGGCAGGCTCACGTTCGCCGTGTTGCTCAAGGGGCCTGAGGTTAGTGTCCTGCTCCTACAGGAGCGGGCTGACTAACGACAAGCCCACACCAACGAAAGCCCACACCAGAGGGACCGATGAACGAGATCGTGATCCAGATGTCCACCTTGGAGGGGTGGTTCACCCTTGAAGATGTGGACAACGCGGGCATGCCCCCTCCCTTTCTTCAGGACGAGTGAGTGACCGCCAACGACTGGATGATCTGGGTGAACAACGCCTGCGACATCGGTGAACACACGATCCGCGTCCGCCGGTATGCTAGGCCGCCTAGCGCGGATCAGCTACCCCCAGCCTTCGAACGCTACAAAGTTTGCCCGCTCGACGTCCCATCTGGACGACTCTCCATTCACGACTCGTATCCCGATGAAGGGCACCTGGTCGAAGTGCATCCAGGGTGGAACGTTGTCGCTGTCCTGCGCGAGGCTGAGGGAAAGATGGACGAAGTTCGGGGGTTCTGCCACAACTTCGACGTGTTGATCTGGCCGCAGTAGTGACCCTGGAGTCTCGCGGCTACTCCATCACGTCGCCGCGCTGGAACGGGAAGACCTGCATGGCGTCGCCGACCGGCATCTGCACGGTGACCGAGTCAGCGGGCGACGAGGTGAGCGCGGTCCAGGTGTCCTGATTGAGCGTGTAGGTCGCCTGCGTGACCGTCAGACCGCCCGGCTCCTCGTAGCTACTCGGGCCGTCGGCGAGCGGGGCCGCGTAGATCGCCTCGCCGATCTCGAAGGCGGCCGCGCCGTCGCCGAGGGACACGCCGGCCTCGCCGCGGAACGTCGCGACGGCGAGGTAGCTGGGGGCCATCGGCAGGAGCGTGAACGTGGGCGTGGGCGGCGGCATCGCAGCCCGGTCCCCGTCAAGCGTTCCCGTCGGCGAGCAGGCCACAAGGGTTCCAGCAAGGAGGAGCATCCCGGTGAGCAGGCCCACCGGGATGCGGTTGTTCAGCGTGTGGCTCATCGGACCAGTTGGAGGCGCTGCGTGGCCGTGCTCTCGCCAGCGTCGAGGCGCACCAGGTAGGTCCCCGCTGCGAGCCCGCGTGCTTCGAGCGTGGCGGTGTGCGTCCCGGCGTTCAGCTGCTCGGCATCGAGGAGGCGGGCGACCTCGCGGCCGAGCACATCGTAGACCACCAGCGTCGCCTCGGCCGACTCCGGCAGGTCGAAGCGCAGCGTCGCCTGGGCGTCAAACGGGTTCGGGTAGCCCGCGTGCAGCGCGAACTGCGTCGGGACCGTACCATCCTCGTTCGACACCGGCTCACGCAGGGTGAAGCCGACCAGGATCGGTATCTGCGGGATGAAGAAGTCGTTGGTGAACAGCGTCACCGTGCCGCGGTAGCGCGCCGGGGTCAGCAGCGACGGCTCGATGGTGACCTCCAGCGGCGCGGGCGCCCCTTCCAGCACGCTACCAGCTCGCGGCGTCGTGTAGAACGGATTCGCCCCCACCAGCGTCGCGACTTCGACATCGTCGATGTACCAGCCCTCGTCCGACGCCGTGAGGTTGCTGTCGAACTCGAAGCCGATGCGGACCGGGTTGGGCTGCCCCGAGACATCGTTGAGGGGCACGAGGACGGTCTGCCAGGCGTCCGTGTTGGTGAGCTGGCCCCCCTCGACCGACGCCAGTTCGGTGAACGTCGCGCCGTCGTCGTAGGAGATCACCACCCGGGCGACGTCCCCGGGCTGGATCTGGAGGTAGTAGGAGAACGTGAGCGCCACCAGGTCACCTGACGGGACGGCGCTCGCGTCGATGGGCGGGCTGAGGAGCACCCCTTCGGCGTTGTTGCGGTAGCCGAGCGGGTCGGTCCGGCCGAAGTAGGCCGCGAACGGTGCCGAGTGCCCAGGTAGGGTCGCCGCGCCGATGTCGATGCGGCGCCAGTCTTCGGCCTCGTCCCCGGTAGCCTCGAACCCGTCGAAGTCGGTCTCGAAGGTGGCCTGGAGCAGGTTCTGTGCCTGTGCCGCCCGCTCGTTCCCGACGAAGTGCGCCAGCGACGAGCGCGCCGCGCCGCTCTGCGCTTCGAGCGTCATGCGGGTCTCGTAGAGGAGCGGGAGGCTGCCGCTGTTGGTGATGGTGACCGTCTGGGCGACGGCGTCCTGGTCGGTGAAGAGCGTCGAGAAGTTCAGGAGGTCGTCGTCGATAGAGACCTCCGGGCGCCCGGCCCCGCCGGTAGTGAACTCGAAGGCTACGTCGATCACGAGGCGGTCTTGTACGTTGGTGGCCAGCCGCAGCACGCCGCCGAACGTGGCCCCGGCGTCCGAGCCGAACGTGACCGTCACCGTGCCCTGTGCGCCGGGCGCGATCTCGCCGCTCTCTGTGATCGAGAGGGTAGACGACGCCTCCACCGGCACGGCGAACGTCTCGAAGACCTCCGCCTCGAAGAAGAGCGGCTCCGTGCCGGTGTTGGTGAGCACAAATTCGGCCGTGCCCTCCTCGCCGAGGGCCGCGTCGCCGAGGGCAACGACGTCCGTGGTGGTCGAAAGATCAAGCTCGGCGCCGTCAAAGGCGAGCGTGCCTGTGGTGGTGACGGGCGTATAGTCGACGTTGTAGCCGATGACCTGCAGCATACGGATGTCTGCGTCTTCGATGAGGACCCGGCCGCCGCTGAAGGTGGGGTCCATGACGCCGATGCGACGGTCCTCGCCAAGGGACGGGGGGCGCTGGGCATCGTCCTGCCAGTGGGAGGCCTGCTGGCCGTCGCCGCCCTCACGGCCGCCGGTGGCGGTGGAGGTGGCCCGTTCGGCCAGGCCGTCGAAGAAGACGTGTTCTGGAGCGAAGTAGGTGACGCCTCCCTCGACGACGAGGACCTCGTTCGGCGGCGGCCCTGGGGTCAGGACGCGCTCGGCGGCGGCGAAGCTGTCGTAGTCACCCGGCTCGACGGCGTCCGGGCGGACGCGGAAGAGGTCCCAGGTCGTAAAGAAGTTGTTGGGCGGGCCGCCGAAGCCGATGGCGCTGTTGAACCCGAGCGAGTGGCCCATCTCGTGCGCCACGATGGCCTCGAAGTCGGTGAACCCCGTGCTGATGCCGTCGGCCGGGTCGAAGTCGTAGCTGAAGGCCGAGTTGAAGCCGATGTTGGCAACGCTGCCGAACGGGTTCACCGAGGGATCGGGATCGAGAACGGCTGGAGCGAACCCGAGCGCCTGGCGGTTCGGGAGGGCAAGGAGCGCGTCCCCGAGCGGCGACCCCGTCGTGGCGGGGACGGGGTCTGGGATCGCGTTGTAGAGCTGCTCAAGCTGCGGGTCGTCGGTGGCATCGAGGAGGGCCTGGCGGACGCCAGCCGGTCCGACGGTTCGCCCCGAGATGGTAGTGGTGCCGAGGGCCGAGGTGGCGCTGGCGATCACGCCTGGGTTGTAGGTCCCCGATCCGAAGCGCTCGGGCCCAAAGTCCACGTCGATGATGACGGCTATGGGGTTGGTGATGCGCCGCTCCCAGAGCGCGGCCGCGCGGCGGAAGGCCAGGAGCGCGACGGGGCGCTCCATCAGCTGATCGGTGGCGCGCAGGAGGATGCGCATGCCGTCGATCGTGGCCGGGTTGTTGGTGGAGGTGACGAGCGTGAGGTTGAGCTCCTCCGCAGGCCGGCGCTGCAGCTGCTCAAGCGCAGCACCATCGGCAGGGCGACAGACGGTACTGCCGTCGGGGAGGGCGATCACCTCATAGGCACCGTGGTTGTGGTCGTGGGGGTGCGCGGCCAAGGCGGCGGCGCGGTAGGTCGTGGGCTGCGCGAGTGCGCTGGTGCTGGAGAGCACGACAGCGACGAGGAGCGCCAGAGCGGAAGAACAGGAGCGAAAGAACATGCGCGTGAGAGGTAGGGGCCGAGGAAGAGGCAGCAGCGCTGCGTTCCCGTGAGGTGCAAAAGGGATAGACTAGGCGATGCCGCGGGTAGGTTCCCACAGAATAACCTGGGCGGGGCATTGCTGACTAGGGAACTACGGAAGGACCTCACGGCACTTTGCTTACGTGGCAACCGTCCGAAGCTGGCTGGAGCGGCAGGACCAGGGCTGCGCGTCAACCATTCCGGCACTGCATTCCAACAACGCACCCCCGGGACGACAGGGGAAGGAACAGCGCCGGGGGAGGTCGCGTGGGAGTCGCCCTTTCTTTTCCGCCCGTCTCTCCGGCTTCATGGCTGCCACCCACCCCCCTCGTATCTCCATGCTCGGCGACCTCAAGGCCGCCGGGTATCGGCCGCGCTCCGTCAAGGACGAGATGCGCGCCAACCTGATCCGCAAGCTGCGCGCGGGCGAGGACGTCTTCCCTGGTATCCTAGGCTTCGAGCGGACCGTGATCCCGCAGCTCCAGAACGCCCTCCTCGCCCGGCACGACTTCATCCTACTCGGGCTGCGCGGTCAGGCCAAGAGCCGCATCGTGCGCATGCTGCCGAGCCTCCTCGACGAGTGGATCCCCTACATCGCAGGCAGCGAGCTCTACGACGACCCGCTCGCCCCCATCTCGCGCCAGGCCCGCGAGGTGCTCATCGAGAGCGGCGAGGCCACACCCATCGAGTGGCTCCACCGCTCCGAGCGCTACGGCGAGAAGCTCGCCACGCCCGACACCACCATCGCAGACCTCGTCGGCGACATCGACCCGATCAAGGCGGCCACGCAGAAGCTCACCTACGCCGACGAGCGCGTCATCCACTACGGCATCATCCCGCGCACCAACCGCGGCATCTTCGCCATCAACGAGCTGCCCGACCTCCAGCCGCGCATCCAGGTCGGCCTGCTCAACATCATGGAGGAGTCGGACATCCAGATCCGCGGCTTCCAGCTCCGCATCCCGCTCGACGTGGTGATGGTCTTCACGGCCAACCCCGAGGACTACACCAACCGCGGCTCGATCATCACGCCGCTCAAGGACCGCATCGACAGCCAGATCCTCACGCACTACCCGCGCTCGATCGAGATTGGCGTGGCGATCACGGCGCAGGAGGCGTGGCAGGAGCGCGGCGGCCCCGTCGTGCGCGTCCCCCACTACTTCCGCGAGGTCGTCGAGCAGATCGCCGTCGAGGCGCGCCAGAGCGAATACATCGACCAGAAGTCGGGGGTCTCCGCACGTCTGACGCGGGCGGCCCTCGAAGACCTCGTCTCCGCCGCCGAGCGCCGCTCGCTGCTCAACGGCGAGGCCGAGACGACGCTCCGCATCAGCGACCTCGTGCACGTCGAGCCCGCGATCACGGGCAAGGTCGAGCTCGTCTACGAGGGCGAGCAGGAGGGCGCCCAGAACGTGGCGCGCGTGCTCGTGGGCCGCGCCGTGGCCGCGATCTTCAAGCGCTACTTCCCCGACCCGGCTGCGAAAGGCGAGGGCGATCAGGGCCGCGCCGCCTATGCGAAGATCCTCGGCTGGTTCTCGAAGGGCAACACCGTCGACCTCACGCCCGAGCTGGCCTTCGAGACGTACGCGCAGACGCTCGACCGCGTGGAGGGCCTCCGCACGTTCGTGAAGAAGCACTCCGACCCGGCCACGCCCGCCGAGACGGCCTCCGCGATGGAGTTCGTCTTGGAGGCGCTGCACCAACATTCGCTCGTCGGCAAGGACGCGCTCGTGGAGCAGACGTCGTACTCCGACATCATGGGTTCGGTGCTCGGCAGCCTCGGCACCTTCGGCGGCGACGACGACGACGACGACTTCG
>JBCCLD010000233.1:0-7473 GCA_039027055.1 Bacteroidota bacterium | reverse complement strand
CGAGCGCACCGGATCTGCTGAGGCTGCGCGGAGCGCCTGCATCCCCACGATGGCGAGTGCAATCAGAAGCACGCCGAGGCCCGCCGCAAAGAACAGCCCCGGCCCGAGGTCGATACGGTAGGCGAAGTCGTCAAGCCAGCGGCGGAGGCCGAGCCAGGCCAGCGGTAAGGCCACGAGCCCGCCGAAGAGCACGAGACGGCCAAACTCACTCGTGAGCAGCCGCACGATATCGGTCACGCTTGCACCGAGCACCTTGCGCACTCCGATCTCCTTCGTCCGCCGCTGCACCGTGAACACGACCAGTCCGAACAGCCCGAGGAGCGCAATGCTGAGCGCCAGCAGGGTGAAGAAGGTCACCGCGCGGCTGAGCATCCGTTCGTGCGCGGCAAACGTTGCAAAGTTGTCGTCCAGGAAGGAAGCGCGAAGCGGCTCGTCAGGCGAGAATCGGGTCCAAAGCAGCTGCAGTCGGTCGAGCACGTCGGCGCCGCCCACCGTGCTCAGGCGGATGACGAGTTCGGAGCCGCCCGCGGCATAGGTCAGCGCCACCGGCTCGATCTGGTTGCGCAGCGACTGGAAGTGGAAGTCGTCGACCACGCCGATGACGCGCCGTCCACTGCCGACGTCCTTGCCGAGTGGATCGTCGCCCAGCCCGAGCGCTCGCACAGCAGCCTGGTTGAGCAGCACCGCCGTCGAGTCGGATGCCACGCCGGTGAACGATGAGCCTTCGCGGACACGGAGACCAAGCGCGGGGATGGCATGCTCATCGAGGGCGAACATCTGGAGCGTCAAGCCCTCGTCCATCTCGGGCGTTTGGAAGAGCATCCGCGCGACGCTGGAGCTAGTCGGCACGCGGTCGGTGAACGCCGTCTGCTGCACCGCTGGAAGCGCCGATACGGCCTGCCGGAATGCCTCGGCCTGGGTGCCGAGATCACGCGTCTCCACGACGACGACCCCTTCCGGAGTGAAGCCCTTATCTACGGTGCGCATGAACGACAGCTGCTGGTGGACCACGGCCGCGCTTGCCGTCAGCGCCACGGCCACGGCGAACTGTCCAGCTACGAGCAAGCCGCGTAGCCGCTGGTTGCTGGCCACCGTCCACGTCCCCTTGAGGATGCGCGCCGGGCGAAAGCTGGAGAGGTAAGCGGCAGGATATAGCCCGGCGAGCAACCCTACGCTCACGGAAAAGCCTAGGAGGGCGAGGAGATAGGGTGGCTCGGCTAAGAGGCCGTCCACAAGCACCGCACCCGTCGTGTAGGTGAAGGCGCCCAGCATCGCCTCGGCGAGGAGCGCTGCCAGCGCAGCGGCCACCACGCCCAGCACGACGGCCTCGGCGAGAAACTGCTGCACCAGCGCGCCCCGGCTCGCGCCGACCGTCTTCTTGACGCCGACCTCGCGGGCCCGCACCGACGCACGCGCCGTCGAGAGCGTGACGTAGTTCACCCCTGCGACAATGAGCACGAACAGCCCAATGAGTGCGAGGGCATAGACGAGGGCCGGGTCGCCGCCTGGCTGTGCCTCGAAGTTGAGATCAGAGTGCAGGTGGATGTCCCGGAGCGGCTGCGCCCAGAGTCGGACCGCCATCATGGTCGCGGCCCACTCCTCGTAGGTGCCCGAGAAGCCGCTGGCAGGATAGGCCATCGTCCGCTCGATTTCGTCCAGCGCGGCGTCGAGGTCGGCCTGCGAGGCGTCCGGGCGCAGGCGCACGTAGGTGTAGTTCGCAGCGCTTGACCAGGTCGTGCTCGGCTCGGCGCGGTCGAGCGGGAGCCACAGCGTGCCCTGGAGGTGCGACGGGCCAGGTGGTATCGCAACCACGCCGGTGACGCGGTGGGGCGTCCGGTCGGTGCCAATCAAGAGCGTCTGGCCCATCGGGTCGGCGTCGCCGAAGTAGGAGTGGGCGAGGTCCTCGCGGAGCACGATCTCTCCTGGTGCACGCAACGCGTCGTCAGAATTGCCGTGCAGGAACGTGTAGCCGAACACGTCGAAAAACGCGCTGTCGGCGTGGAGCATGGCGGCCTCTTCGAAGCGCCGCTCGCCGACGGCCCCTCCCTCAACGAAGACGGGAGTGGCACTGCCCGACCCGCGCACCCGCGTCGCCTGTTCCACAACAGGCACCGTCTCCATCAGCACGTCCGCAAGGTGGGCCTGGCTCACCGCGAAGCCGCCCATCTCGAAGAAGTCGGTCACGACGCGATAGACGCGCTCGCCGTCCTGAACATGCTGGTCGTGGGACAACTCCTGCCGGACGTAGAGCCCCAGCATGAATGCGGCCGCAATGCCCAGTGCCAGCCCGCCGACGGTGAGCAGCGTGTAGACAGGGTACTTCGTCAGCGTTCGGAAAGCGACGCGGAGATGGGTACGGGTCATGGGTTGTAGGTCGAACAGGCAAGGGTCGTGAGAAGGCGCAACCCTCTACACAGGCCCCTTGACCTCACTCGAAACGGAGGGCGTCTACGGGGTCGAGGCGGGCAGCGCGGAGGGCGAGCATGGCCACGGTGCCGACAGCAAGTGTGAGTGCCACCACAGCGGCTACGACTAGCCACCCCGCTCCCGAATCGACGCGTACGGCGAAGCCGTCGAGCCAGCGCTCGGCGATGAGGTAGACGACGGGGCCGGTCACCACGGCCGCTACGACCACCAGCCGGATCACATCCGTGGAGAACAGCCGCACGATGCTCCAGGCCGACGCGCCCAGCACCTTACGGACGCCAATTTCCTTGGTCCGACGGTTTACGGAGTAGCTCGTCAGTCCCAGCAGCCCGAGGCAGGCCACGAAGACCGCCAGCCCTGCGAGCACCGAGAAGACCGTCGCGAGCTGCGTCTCGGCGCGGTATTGCTGTTCAAAGTCAGCATCGAGGAAGAAGCTGGTGAAAGGGTAACCAGGGAAGCGAGCCGCCCACAGCGTCTCGGCCTCGGCGCGGACGTGGGCGAGGTCGGCGCTCGGGGCCAGTCGGAGGGCGGCATAGCGAACGGCCCACGGCGCGACGAAGCTGAGCGTGGGAGCGATGTCTTGCTGGAGGCCGTAGTGGTGGTAGTCGGCGAGGACGCCCGTCACGATGCCGTCGTTCTGCCCGGCCGTTTGGAGGCGCGCGCCGAGCGCGTCGGCGGGGTCCGCGAAGCCGAGCCGCCGCGCCGCCGTCTCGTTGAGCAGCAGGCCCCGCTCCACGTCGGCCGGGCGGTCGGCCGAGAGCGTTCGGCCCGCAACCACATCCAGGCCCAGCACGTCGGCCATGCCTGGGAGCATCGGCACGACGTGCATCGACTGCGACGCATCGGCCTGGCCGACGTGGCTCACGAGCTGGCCCTCCCAAAGGTCGCGTCCGGGTACGGCGGCGGCGGCGGACACGGCCTCGATGCCCGGCAGGCCTTCGTACTGGGCCAGCACGGTCGGTAGCCCCTCGATGAGGGCTTGGCGGGGAGCAGCGCGGAGGTCCACCGCAAAGACGTGCTCGGCATCGAAGCCCGGTGACTGCGTGCGCATATGCCCAACCTGCGACCGGACGAGGAACGTCCCCGCAAGAAGCGCAATTGTCAGCGCGAACTGCGTCACGACGAGGCCCCGCCGGAGCCACGTCCCGCGCGACCCGGTCTGGTAGGTCCCTCGTAGCGTGTCGACGGGCGCGAACCGCGTCAGTGCAAGCGACGGGTAGGCACCGGCAGCGAGCCCAACGAATAGGGCGGCGCAGACCAGCACGGCGAGGCCCCGCAGTCCAAGGAGCGGAGCCAGCGAAAGCGCCTCGCCTGTGAGCCCGTTGAACGACGGCAGCGCGGCTTGGGTCAGCAGCATGGCCAATAGGACTGCCGCGAGAGCCAGCGCAGCCGACTCGATTAGAAACTGTCGTACAAGGCTACCGCGCCCGGCGCCCATTGCCTTACGGACGCCGACCTCTCGCGCCCGCTCCAGGCTCTGCGCCGTCGCCAGGTTCACGAAGTTCAGCCCGGCGATGAGGAGCACGAACACCGCCACAGCGGTGATGATGGCGAGCATCGTTGGGTTGCCCGTCGCGCCGCCGCCGAAGAAGCCGCCCGCCTCAGACCAGAGGTAGACCTCCGTGAGGGACTCTGCGCGGTTGTAGATCGCGTAGCCGCTGCTGGAGACTTCGCCGGCCTCGCCGCGCATCGTCACGCCTTCGAGTTGGGCTGCGAAGGAGGTGTTGTCGGCGTCGTCTCGCAGCAGGACGTAGAGGTACGAGTTGAGGGTGAACCACTGGTCGTCGGCCCAGCCTCGTGCTTCGAGCGTGGCCCACGAAACGAGCACGTCGAAGTCGATGTGCGACGGCCCGCTGGGGTCGGCGACGACGCCCGAGACGGTAAAGGCGAGCGTGTCGTTGAGCGTGAGTGTCTGCCCAACAGGGTCTGGCGCGTCGAAATAGCGCGCGGCGGCGGCGGCGGTGAGGACGAGCGTGTAGGGGGCGTGCAGCGCCGTCGCCGGGTCGCCGTGGACGAGGTCGTAGCCGTCGAAGACCGAGAACAAATCGGCGGAGGCGTAGAGGACGCGCTCGTCCACCACCACGGCTCCGTCGTGGTGGATCGACGCGGTGTTCCACCCGGTGAGGCGAGCGACGGCCTCGACCTCGGGCAACGACTCCTCCACGACGCGCGCTACTGGCTGCCCCACCGATGACGCCCAGCCCACGGTCCCGTTCGGCTCCTCGATCTCGCTCACCACACGCACGATGCGGTCGCCCTGGGCATGGAAGCGGTCCGTGCGCCACTCGTCGAAGACGTAAAGCCCGGCGAGTAGGCAACAGGTGAGCCCAAGTGCAAGCCCGAGCACGTTGATCGCCGTGTAGCCGCGTCGACGGCGCAGCCCGCGCAGGGTGGTCAGAAGGGCGTGGGTCGTCATAGGGTCGTGGGTCATGGGTCACGGGTCGGTAGAGGCATGACCCTCGGCACCGGACCCTTGACCCCTGAACTCATTCGTAGCGTAGCGCCTTCACGGGGTCTGTGGTCGCCGTGCGGATCGATTGGTAGCTCACCGTCAGAGCCGCTACGAGCAGGGCTGCGAAGCCGGCCCCGACGAACGCCCACCAGGGCATCGGTGTGGCGTAGGCGAAGCTCTGAAGCCATTGCCGCATCAGCAGGTAGGCGACCGGCATCGCCACGAGCGCCGCGATCACGACGAGGCGCGTAAACTCGCCCGCGAGCAGCCGCACCAGGCTCGGTACGGACGCGCCGAGCACCTTGCGCACGCCGATCTCCTTCGTCCGCTGCTGTGCGAGGAAGCTCGCCAGCCCGAAGAGCCCCAGGCATGCCACGAAGACGGCCAGCAGCGTGAAGGCGAAGAACACCTGGCCAAGCTGACGCTCCTGCGCGTAGAAGCGCTGGAAGTCGGCGTCGAGGAAAACGGAGTCGTAGGGGTAGCCCGGCTCGAAAGCGGTCCACGCCGTTTCGAGGTGGGCGAGCGTCGCTGGGAGGTCATCGGCGCGGACCTGCACTGCGACGAAGCGCGCGTCGCCGGGGTCGAGGGTGAGTGTGAGCGGGCGGATCTGGCGGTGCAGCGACTCGAAGTGGAAGTCCTCCATCACACCCACAACCGTCCGTACGATCAACCCGTCGAGCTCGATCTGGCCGACCTGGCGACCAGGGGCCTCCTCGACCGTCCAGCCGAACTCGCGCACGGCAGCCTCGTTGAGCAGCATCGCGCCCGTCGAGTCGGTTGCCTGCGCGGGGTCGAACGTCCGGCCTGCCACGAGCGACACGCCGAGCGTCTGGAGGTAGTCGTGGCTGACGCGGCCGGCGGCCAGGACGTAGACATCCTCCGGCGGCGCATCCACCGGGCGGAAGGAGGTCGTGTTGGCGGTGCGTCCCGGCAGGAAGTCCGCCGCCGCTGCGTCCTCGATGCCGGGGTGCGCAACTAAGGTGTGCAGGAACGTCTCGGTGTCGCCGCGGGCCTCGTCGGAGATCACGGGCACCGTGACCACCTGGTCGCCCTCAAAGCCGAGCCGCGATGTCTGCATGTGCTGGAGCTGCTGGTAGACCACCGCGGTGCCAATGAGCAGCGTCACGGACACGGCGAACTGCGTCACCACCAGTGTGCTGCGGAGCCGTCCGCTCTTGGCCCCACGGCTGAGCTGGCCCTTCATCACCGTAACGGGCTCGAACGCCGAGAGCACGAACGCGGGGTAGAGCCCGGCGAGCACGCCGCACACGAGCGCGATGGCGAGGAGCGCCCCGCCCAGCCCGAGAGCACTGGCCGTGGAGAAGGCGAGCGTCTTGCCCGAGAGCGATTCGAACAGGGGCAGCAGGAGCACCACGAGCAGCGCCGCCACGCCTGCGGCCGCGAGCGCGAGCAGCACCGACTCGCCGAGGAACTGCGCGATCAGCCGCCGCCGGTCCGAGCCGAGCACCTTGCGCAGCCCCACCTCGCGAGCCCGGTTGGCCGAGCGTGCCGTCGAGAGGTTCGTGAAGTTGATCCCGGCAAGCAGGAGGATGAAGAGCGCAACGACCGTGAGCGCGTAGACGTAGCGCACGTCGCCCGTGGGGCCGACCTGGTCGTTGCCGCGAGGCTGGAGGTACAGGTCGGGGAGCGGTTGGAGGAAGTAGCTCCACTCGGTGCCCGCGCCCTGCGCGTCGTCGAGGGTAGTCCCGAGGAACAGCTCCACTTCGGGGGCGACGTACTGCTCGATGATGCGCGGGAACGCGGCCTCGACGTTCGCCACGTCGGCGTCCTCGCGGAGCCGGATGTAGGTGTGCGTGTAGTGCGACAGCCAGATAGGCTGCAGGTCGTCGAGAATGGTGACAAAGGACGCGATCACCTCGGCCTGTAGGATGCTGCTCGACGGGAAGTCCTCGATGACCGCGCGGACCGTGTAGTCCGTCTGCCGGTCGAGTCGCAGCGACTGTCCGACGACACCGTCGAAGCCGGCCTGCGTGTCGAAGTGCCGATCGGCGGCCGCGCGGGTGAGCACGAGGCTGTTGGGGCGGGCGAGCGCTACCGTCGGGTCGCCCGCGAGCGCCGGGTGGGGGAACACCTCGAAGAAGGTCGAGTCGGCCCAGATGAGGCCGTTCTCGAAGAGCGGGCCGCGTCCGCCCGAAGGCGAGGAGTCCCGGTGCTCCATGAGCTGACGCTGCGGACCGAGCACGCGCGTGGCCGTCTCGACTTCCGGCACGTCGGCCACGAGCGTCGGCCCCATCGGGATCGCCGAGGTGCCGATCTCGACGTCCTGCGCGCCCATCCGCGCGTCGAGGCCGACCTGGTAGATGCGGTCGGCGTCGGGGAAGTGGCGCTCGTAGCTGAGCTCGTCGTGCACGTAGAGGCCGATCAGGAGCGCCGCCGCCAGCCCCAGCCCAAGCCCACCGACGTTGATGAACGAGTAGCCGGGCTGCTTGCGCAGCGTCCGGAGAGCGACGAGGACGTAGTTCTTGAGCATAGGGGTCGCAGGTCGAGGGTCGCAGGTCGAGGGTCGCAGGTCGAGGGTCGCAGGTCGAGGGTCGCAGGTCGAGGGTCGCAGGTCGAGGGTCGCAGGTCGATGG
>JBCCLD010000232.1:0-7490 GCA_039027055.1 Bacteroidota bacterium | reverse complement strand
GCTTGCGGTAGCAAATCTTGCTTCCTGTGTTGATAATCATGTTGCCTTTGTTGCTCAGGGTATGCTGCCCTTACTTATATCATTATCGAATGCGCCTGATCCGCTAGTCGACGACCGCTTCCTCGACGCGGACGTGGGCACCAACAGCAGCCCGCATCTCGGCGATGTGGACGGCGACGGCGACCTCGACCTTCTCGTCGGCACGGAAGCCGGCGCGGTGCAGGTCTTCCGCAACGAGGGCACGCCGCAGGCCTTCTCGTTCGTTGACGCCGGCCCAGTCCAGGTGCCCCGTAGCGGGACCGCACCCGCTCTGGGCGACCTCGACAACGACGGCGACCTCGACCTCGTGAGCGGCACGCTGGGCGGCGGCCTCGTCTTCCTGCGCAACGCCACCACCACCGATGCAGAGCCTCCCCCGCCGACACCGACGCTGGCGTTCGAGGCGTTCCCCAACCCGACGCAGGGCCCGGTCCGATTCCGCACCACCCTGCCGCCGGACGTCGGCCCGGCTACGCTCTCGGTCTACGACGTGCTCGGCCGCGTCGTCTTCGAGGCGAAGGCGACCGAGGGCCTCACCGTCTGGAGCGGCCCCGACGCCGACACCCTGAGCGGCGGTCTCTACGTGGCTGTCCTCCGCGCGGACGGCGAGCGTCTCGCTACCCGCCGCGTCACCATCCTACCCCGCTAGCGCGTGCCCTCGGACCCGCACGACTCGATGCGCGAGCGCTGGCATGCCACGTGCCTGCGCTGCGGCGGCACGATGGAGGAAGGCTACCTCAACGGCTACACCAGCACCGCGGCGTCCACCCGCTGGATCAGCGGCGCGTTCGGTCCCAGCAGGTGGACGGGCCTCCCTGCTGGCTGGCGGCACCGCCGCAAGCTGGCCGTCCAGACCTACCGCTGCATGGACTGCGGCTATCTCGACTTCTACGCCCGCGACGACGACGACGCAGACTGACGCCATCGGCTAGGCCTGGGTACCCGTCGCCTGCGTGCCCGTCGCCTGCTGCGTACGCTGGGCGACCTCCTCGGCGAGGCGCTGCGTCTCCGCGGCGTCGGTAGCCGGCTGCATGGCGGTAGGGTCGGCGGGCACCACCTTGGGCACCGTGGGCTCCGCCGGCTCGGCTGGAGCCTGGAGCGACGACCGTAGCGTAGCGAGCTCGCGCTCGGCCTTCTTGGCGCGTTGCCCTGCGCGGAAGCGGGCGGGGACCCCGGCGAGCAGGCCAACTAGCACGCCTGCGCTCAGCGTCACGATGAGCACGACCGCGAGCGATGCGGTGATGGTGTAGGGGCCAACGTTGACCTCCGTCGAGGCCGTGTTCTGGAGCGTGAACACGATGGCGACCGCGGCGATCACGAGCGAGAGGATGAGCGCGAAACGCATGGCTGAGGTAGTGGTTGAGTATGTACCCGTCGTTGTCCAATCTAGGACTCGTGCTGGCAGGTTCCGAAGCGGACCCTACATAAACCGCCTACAAAACCGCCCCGGCCCCGCTGTTGCGCCCCTCCTCGCTACCCCGCCGCTGCCATGTCCGACACCCGCGAGTGCCCCTCGTGCGCACTGCCCGCCCCCGTCGATGCCGAGGTGTGCCCCTACTGCGACTACGAGTTTCCGTCGCGCCCGCGCAGCCTCGGGATCGGCGTCGCGCTCATGGTAGCGCTACTGCTGCTCTGGCTCGTCGGCTCGCTTTTTTTGTAAGAACGCTCTCTGCGTTCGCTGTAGGACGGCCTTTCGCCTGTGGCTTGGTCACTGCGCTCCCGGTCACTGCGCTCCCGGTCACTGCGCTCCCGGTCACTGCGCTCCCGGTCACTGCGCTCCCTGGTGGTGCGCTTGCGCTGCTCGCTGTGGCAGGCGGCCCAGGGCGGTTTTCACGCCGCTAGCCCCTACATCAACCGGACAAGGTACGCTGCTCCAACGATCTCACTGGCCGCTTCTCCGACGAGCGCCTCTGCGCCGACGAGGGCCACGGCCGCTCCAAAGGCATAGCGTCCGAGGTCGAAGACTTGCCGCTGGGCCCAGCCGCCCGTCTCTGGATCGAGCGCGAAGCTGTAGACGACGCGGTCCACGTTGGTGTTTTGGCCGAGTTGTTCGTCGTAGCCCACCACGAGCGCGCGGTTGCCGCTGAGGGCCACGTCGCTGCCGAAGCCGCCGCGGTCGTAGCCGCGCTGAGGCTGGAGCGTGGCGGCGCGGTGCCAGGACCCGTCCAACGCTTCGAGGTAGAGGCTTGCGCGGCCGTCGGCGCGGTCGGCTCCCGGCTCGCCGACGAGCAGCCGGCGCCCGTCGATGGCTACGGGCAGGCGGGGGCCGCGCAGCCCGTCGAAGCGGTGGCGGAGCGTCCAGGGGTCGTCGGCCCCCTCGGGGGAGCGCCCAAAGACGAAGAGGGCCCCGCCCTTGCGCCGCTCGTTCGACGGTGCTGAGAGGACGGCGGTGCGCCCGTCGAAGGCGCAGGCCGCGCCCACGCTCCGGCGGTCGGCCGGCAGGGCGACGCGCTGGTCGAGCTTCCAGCCCGCCCCGACGCTGCGGTAGAAGTAGGCCGCGCCCTCGCTACCTGCTGTCGGGTCGGCCTCGGCGGTCACGAGCGCCCAGAGTGCGCCGCCCGCGTCGGTGCCGAGCGCGACGCACGCGGCGTAGGCCCCCTCGTCAGGCTCGATCAGCCCCGAGAGTCGCGCGGTCTGCTCCCACGTGCCGTCGTCCTGCCGCTCGAAGACATACGCCGTGTTGGGCCGCAGCGGGTTGACGAACTGCGCCGCCGCCGTCACCAGCACGCGGTCGCCGCTGAGCGCGACGGAGCGGCCGAAGAACTTCTCGGCCTGGCAGTCCTTCGGCACCAGCCGCGCCACGAGCGCAAACGTGCCGTCCTGGGCCCGTTCGTAGACGTAGGCAGCCCCCGCGTTCACGTCGCACGACGTCTCGCCGCTGGCGCCGACCACCACACGGTCGCCGTCGAAGGCTACAGCGGCCCCGTATTGCGTGGCGCGCACGGAGTCGGGGCGGGGCAGGCGCTCGATCTGCGCGTGGGCAGCTAGGGGCACCCAGCACAACAGTAGGAGAACAAGGAGAGAACGCATCGGCGTGAGTGGGTTGGCTCGTTCAACAACGCCGCGCGGCGTGCGCTTCGCGTCACCGAGGCGGGTGAAGCGGCGCGGGCCGTCCCAGAGCGTCCCGGAACGGCCCGCAGCGCTGGCGAACGGTCGCGCGCCTGCTTTACTGCGCGCGGGAGGCCGTGTAGCGGCGGTCGGCCTCGGCCCAGTCGATGAGCTCGAAGAAGTGGTCTACGTAGTCGCCGCGGCGGTTCTGGTAGTGGAGGTAGTACGCATGCTCCCACACGTCGAGGCCGAGGATCGGCTGGGCGCCATGCATGACGGGGTTGTCCTGGTTGGGCAGGCCGTGGACGGCCAGCGCGCCCTCGGCCGTCAAGCCGAGCCAGCCCCAGCCCGACCCAAACTGACCCGTGGAGGCCTTTTTGAAGGCGGCCTTGAAGGCGTCGTAGGAGCCGAACTTTTCATTGATAGCCGCGCCGAGGGCGCCCGTCGGTTCGCCGCCGCCGTTGGGCGAGAGGCTGGTCCAGAAGAGGGCGTGGTTGTAGAAGCCGCCGCCGTTGTTGCGGACGGCCGTCTGGATGTCGGCGGGCAGCGCGTCGAGGTTGGAGAGGATCTCCTCGATGGGCGTGTCGGCCCAGTCGGTGCCGTCGAGGGCGGCGTTGAGCTTGTTGGTGTAGCCCTGGTGGTGCTTGCTGTGGTGGATCTCCATGGTGCGCGCGTCGATGTGCGGCTCCAGGGCGTCGTAGGCGTAGGGCAGGGGGGGCAGTTCGAAGGCCATGAGTCGTCAGGGGGAAGGGTCTTGAGAGATGAGCGGAGGGCTGGTACGAGGACTGCGGGCTGGCGTTTCCCATTTTTCAGGGGGAGCGTGGGCGGAGCGTCCGGCAGCCTTGCCCTGCTCGCGGCGATGCCGTTTCTTCGCTAGCCGCGCCGATCTCTCACCCCACTCCTGGTTTGCATGCCGGACACCCCACGCCCTGACGCCCCCCGCCGTCTCGCCAAGAAGGTCCTCCTCATCGGCTGGGACGCCGCCGACTGGAAGGTCATCACCCCGCTCCTGGACGCCGGCAAGATGCCTGCGCTCGAATCGCTCATCGACCGGGGCGTGATGGGCAACCTGGCCACGCTTGACCCCCCGCTGAGCCCGATGCTCTGGACGAGCATCGCCACGGGCAAGACCGCCGACCAGCACGGCATCCTCGGCTTTGTTCAGCCAACCTCCGACGGAACACGGCTGCGTCCGGTGCTGGGGACGAGTCGGAAGTGCAAGGCCGTGTGGAACATCCTAAACCAGAGCGGGCTGCGCTCGAACGTGGTGGGATGGTGGCCGAGTCACCCAGCGGAGCCGCTCAACGGCGCGATGGTGTCCAACTTTTACCACCGTGCCTCAAACCCCATCTTCGAGCCGTGGCCGCTGACACCGGGCAGCGTGTATCCGCCCGAACTAGCCGACACCCTGGCTGAGCTCCGGGTCCACCCACAGGAACTGACCCCCGCTCACCTCTCGCTTTTCGCGCAGCCTTTGGTAGCTACGGACCGCAAGCAGATCAACGGCCTGGCAAAAACCATCGCAGATGCCTCGTCCGTCCAGGCCGCTGCCACGTACCTCCTGGAACACACCGAGTGGGACTTCACAGCCGTCTATTTCGACGCGATCGACCACTTTGGGCATGGCTTCATGAAGTACCACCCGCCTCAGCGCCCCAATATCCCAGACGAGATGTTTGAGCGATACTCTGGCGTCGTCGAGGCGGGCTATCGGTTTCATGACATGCTGCTCTCTCGGCTTCTTGACTTCGCGGACGACGATACGGCTGTGGTTCTTATTTCCGACCACGGCTTCCACTCTGACCACCTGCGCCCTCTCGGCCTGCCCGATGACCCTGCTGCGCCTGCCTTGGAGCACCGGGACTTCGGCATCATCGTGATGGCAGGGCCTGGAATCAAGAAGGACGACCGCATCTACGGGGCGAGCCTCCTCAACGTGGCGCCTACAGTGCTCTCGCTGTTTGGCCTTCCCATCGGGCGCGACATGGCCGCCCAGCCACTCGCTCAAGCCTTCGCCGACATCCCTGAGATCCCCTACATCGACAGTTGGGAATCCGTCGACGGCGATAGTGGGCAGCACACCGCCGACGCCAAGGAAGACCCCTGGAGCGAACAGGAGGCCTTGCGCCAGCTTGTCGAATTGGGCTACGTGGATGCGCCATCCGAAGACGTCGCTGGGCAGATCAGGGATGCCGAACGCGAATCCCAGTTCTACTTGGCCCGGGTGTATCTGTCCACTCGACGGCCCAACAAGGCGCTTCCCATTCTGGAATCACTCTACGCGGAGGTACCTGAGGAGCGCTTTTTTGGACGCTTACTCGCTTGTTACATCAATACCAACCGCAAGAAGGAAGCGCGGGCGCTGTTTGAGTCCTATAAAGCCCATCGAGCGCTCAAATTTGCAGCGCAAGACCATGAGGCAGGCTCGGAGGAGGCACCTACCCCAAGTAAGCACGGCCAAGCACGGCTGGCTTTCATGGAAGGCAACCTCTTTATGCTTGAAGGCCGAGCCGAAGAGGCTGTGGGAGCCTTCCGGATTGCAGAGGAGGCGACACCGCACCGTCCCATGCTGCATCGTCGCCTGGGCGATGCGTACATCATGCTCCAGCGCTGGACCGATGCAGAGCGTGCTCTCCTCAAAGCGCTTACGATTGATCCGGACAACGAGCTTGCTCACCGGAGTCTCTCACTCGCTTATCTGCACCAACACCGCTATCAAGAAGCCGCGGATGCCGCCTTGCGTGCTGTTGGTCTTCGCTTCCACTTTCCAGCCGCTCACTACCACCTTGGCGAGGCGCTTACACGGCTAGGTCGCTACAATCTAGCTGCCCAGTCGTTTGAGGTTGCTCTTTCCCAGGCACCTAACATGACCAAAGCAAATCGCTGGCTGGCCGAACTGTACCGTACGCACCTAGACCAACCTGCCAAGGCTGCTCATCACCTGCGCATCGTAGACACCCGGAAAGCGTGAGTTTTTGATTTCTGATACGTGGTCTTTATCCTCTTCAGCCACTCACTCACCTTACCACCGCTCTCACCTATGAAACCTCTCGATACGTCTTCGTTCGAGCGTAAGCTATTAGCGTACTCCGCCGCTGCTGGTGTCGCGCTCGCTGCTGTGCCCGATGCTAACGCCCAGGCTATCACGGACCGAGGACTGGCTCCTGTCCTCTCGCTGCAACCCTCGGCACCCACCGTAATAGATCTGGACGCGCTGAGCTCCTCTCCACCATCCGACCCAACGGTTAGCTACACTGACTTCGACCCGGACTTTGTCGCCAACACCGCTGGCGGCATCTTTCTCTTCGATTTTGACGGCGACACCTACGGAGACATTGGCTTCATCGTTCGCACCCGAGGTGGTGGAGGCGGTAACCTCCAGGCTCTCGTGTATGACTTTAACACAGGCCAGGACGAGTTTGTCATTGGCAGTACGGGTGCTTACTACCAGTATGGTGCTCTCCTGAGCTACGGAGCTACGGTGTCAACCGGCAACAACTTTGGCGGCCCCTTTGTTGTGCTAGGCGAGTTCTTTGGCGGTGTACCGTATGGGCAGTGGTTGGGTGGAAGCGGCTACCTCGGCTTCCGACTCAATCTCGATGACGGTGCCGGTGGTACCAACCGCTTCAACGGCTGGTTCAACCTCGAGGTCTCCGCTGCGGCAGACCAGATCATCATCAAGGAGGTAGCTTTCGAGACGGTTCCGTTCGAGGCCATCAATGCCGCGACCGTTCCGGTAGAACTCACCAACTTCGACGCCGTACTCGACGGCGAGGCGGTGGTTCTGAACTGGGCGACGGCCTCGGAGACCGTCAACGCAGGGTTCGAGGTGCAGATGCGCTCGGAGAACCAGGCAAACTTCCAGCCGCTCGAGTTCGTGGAAGGCGCAGGCACCACGACCGAGGCACAGGCCTACAGCTTCCGTGTCGGGGATCTGCAGCCGGGCACCTATGCGTTCCGCCTCAAGCAGGTCGACTTCGACGGCGCGTTCGAGTACAGCGCGGAAGTCGAAGCCACGGTGACCGTGCTGGAGACGCACGTGCTCTCGGAGGTCTATCCGAACCCATTCGCGCAGCAAGCCACGCTCGACCTCGCCGTGCGCGAGGCACAGGACGTGCGCGTAGAGGTCTTCAACATGGTTGGCCAACGCGTTGCCACGCTCCTCGACGGCGCGGTGGAAGCCAACGTCAGCACCTCAGTCGCGCTGGACGCTGCAGGCCTCCCCGGCGGAGTCTACCTTGTCCGCGTGAGCGGCGAGACGTTCCAGTCGACACGTAAGGTGACCGTGACTAACTAGGTCGCCCCTCGTGCTCCCTTTAGCGGGGCGGGCCGGTAGTGGGCCGCCCCGCTTTTTTTTACGGCACGCCGACGCCCGAGCGTGTAGCTTGCGCGCCGCGCGCGGC
>JBCCLD010000231.1:0-7498 GCA_039027055.1 Bacteroidota bacterium | reverse complement strand
TGGGGGTGTTGGCCGAGGCGGTGACCGAAGCGCTGGGCGAATGGTGGGAGGCCCCCCGGCGGCTGGCGAAGCTGGTAGGGTACTCGTGGTGGGTGTCGGTGACGGGCACTATCCTGACATCAGGACCTTGAATCCGTATAAGACGGAGCGGTTGGTCCCCGACGCGTTCGCGCTCAAGCAATCTGCGGCTCGGTCCACTGTGCGTCATGCTCCATACGATTCCCACGTCTGCAAGAACGCCAAAGAACGCTGCGGAAGTAGTGCCTGGTTCGTACAGAGCGATGGTTGTCACCGAATCGTAACCAAGCGGCGCAGAGTGACTAGGCGATTCGAGCCAGGCGAAGCGAATTCGACGATCGAAAGGCCAGATGTGAGCGGTTTCGCTCAACAAAAGCGTGTCCAGCAAGGGGAGTAGGCGTGCTTCAAGCGTATAGAGCCAGGGCGTTCCACAGCCGTAGGAGACTACGTCCACAGAGTCACGACGACTTTGCACATGGACTATGGTGTCGGGCGCGAACGGACCAGTACCGGCCTGTGGGTTCTTACAGCCCTCGTCCCAGATCCGTACCACTACTACACGTTCGCCTGAGTGTGGCGAAGTCGTGCAGCACGCCAGCGAGAAGGTGTAGGGGAAAAGCCAAATCCGCTTCATCCTTCTGACTTCGAACTTCCCGTCACTCCCCGATCAGCCGCTTCAACTCCTTCACGCGGCGGACGACCTGCTCGCGGTCCATCTCGCGGTACTGCTCCGGCAGCATGTCGCGCGAGGTGCATTCGAGCACGGCGGCGAGTGATTGGAGCTCCACTTCGAGCGGGTACGTCGGCGGGATGAAGTCCTCCACGACCTCGGCGAGGATCTCAGGGGGCACCTTCATGTTGCCGCTGCGGGTCTTCTTCGCCTTGCCGCCCTTGCCGTTGGTGGTGTGGGCCACGGTGCGGAACTTCGCGCGCGTTAGTAGGGCCTCCATGTCCGCACCCGAGTAGGTGCGCACGCCGTCAAGAAGCGCCTCGGGGGCTTGCTCGACGTCGAGGGCCGTGTCGGTCTTCTTCATCATCACGCGCAGCAATTCCTCGCGCGAATCGCGGGTGGAGGGGTAGAACAGCGCGAGGTGCTCCTCGGCGCGGCCCTGGCGCTTGAGGTCGACCGGCATGAGGTCGGGGCGGGCGGTGAGGAGGAACCAGATGATCTTGCCGCGATAGCGCGTGTCGCTCATCGCCTGGGCGATCTGGCTGAAGACGCGGTTCGAGACGCCCGAGTCGCCCGAGGACGAGCGGTCGCCGAGCGCGGCGTCGGCCTCGTCGATCATCACCGCCACGGGGTTCATCGCGCGGAGCAGGCCGAGGATCTTCTCCAGGTTGCCCTCGGTCACGCCCTGCCACTGGCTGCGGAAGTTCTTCAGCTTCACCATCGGGATGCCGATCTCGCCCGCGAAGCACGTCGTCATGAACGTCTTCCCGGTGCCGACGGGGCCGTTGATGAGGTAGCCCATCGGCAGTACGTCGTGGCGGCCCTGCTTGAGCGCCGAGGCGGCGTCGCGGAGGTGCTCCTTTGCCTCGGCGTGGCCCGCGACGAAGTCGAGCGTGTAGTTCGTCTCCACGAACTCGAGCAGGCCGTACGCCTCGGCCTCGATGAGGTCCTTCTTCTGCTCCGAGAGCCGCTCGAACGTGAGCTTCCGGTTGTTTTCGAGCGTGTCGGCGAGGATGGTGCGGAGCTGCACGTAGCCGAGGCCGGCCGTGTTCTGCGCGAGGACAGCGGGGGAGACGTCGGAGAGCTTCTTGAACGTGCGCGCCTTCTCCTTGCGGCCGTCGCCGAGGTACCAGTTGAGGTACGCCTCGCGCTGCGGCTTCTCCGGCAACTCGATGGCGATCTCGGCGGTGTAGGGGCTCTGGATGAGCTGCCGGTTGAGGTCCGTGAGGTTCTCCGTGAGCAGGACGAGCGTGAAGTCGTGGCGGAGGAACTGCGGGTCGTGGCTCCACCGGCGCAGCGTCACGAGCGAGGCGCGGTCCTCGGCGGAGTAGGTGCTCGCCTCCGCCATCGGCACGATGGTCTCGGCGAAGTCGACCACGACGGCCATACGCTTGCCCTCGGCGAGGCGGATGCGGAAGTAGTTGTCGAGCAGCGCGAAGACGCGGACGGGGTCCTTAGGCAGCTTCCGGGCGTACTCCGTGCCGAAGATGGTGTCGTAGCCCGAGAGCGCGCGGTTGAAGTCGCCCTGGCTCTCGCGGTCGTGGAAGTGGATGCCCGCCGAGCGGTCGTAGAACACGATCAGGTCGCGCCCGGCGAAGAGGTCGTCGGCGAGGAAGTCGCGCAGCGGGACGAAGTCGGGCTCCTCGGCATCGTCCTCGGTCGCGACGAGGTCACGGATGTTGCCGTAGAGGATGAACTGGTTGAGCGTCTTCGTGAAGTAGCGCCGGGCGAGTTCTTGCGCCCAGGCGGGGTAGTGGGCGATGTAGGCGTCGAGGGGGGAGGCGTCGGCCATCAGAAAGGCGGGCTGCGAAGGGAGGACGAAGGCGGAACGAGAAGATAGTGGCGCGCGTGGCGGTTGGCGTTCTCCGGCGGGCGAATCCGTATCCTCTCGCCTTCCCAACATCGCTCCGTACCCATGTCCACCCCGCTCGCCTTCGAGTCCCTCGTTGCTCAACGCCAAGCCCGTGTGGCTGTGGTGGGCCTCGGCTACGTCGGCTTGCCGCTTGCCATCGAGGTCGCGGAGGAAGGCTTCGAGACGGTGGGTTTCGACGTCAGTGAGGCGACTGTCGCGCACGTCAACGGAGGCACAAGCCATGTTAGCGACGTGCCTTCCGCGCGGCTCGCTCCGCTGGTGGAGTCGGGTCGGCTGCGCGCCACGTCCGACTCACAGGTGCTGGCCGACTGCGACGCCGTCCTCGTCTGCGTGCCGACGCCGCTCAACAAGGTCAAGGACCCCGACCTGTCGTTCGTCGTCGCCGCGAGCAAGGCGATCCGCGACGTGCTACGGCCAGGGCACCTCGTCGTCTTGGAGAGCACGACGTTTCCGGGGACGACCCGCGAGGTCGTGCTGCCACTGCTCGCCGAGAGTGGGCTTGAGGTCGGGACCGACTTCTTCCTCTGCTACTCGCCCGAGCGCGTGGATCCGGGTAACACGACGTGGCAGACGAAGAACACGCCGAAGGTGCTCGGCGGTGTCACGGAAGCGTGCACGCAGGTCGGTGGAACGCTCTACGACGCCGTGTTCGACACCGTCGTGCCCGTGTCGAGCGTGGAGGCGGCGGAGCTGACGAAGGTCTACGAGAACACCTTCCGCATGATCAACATCGCGCTCGCGAACGAACTCGCGCAGGCGTGCGAAAAGCTCGACGTGGATGTATGGGAGGTCGTCGAGGCGGCCGCCACGAAGCCGTTCGGGTTCATGAAGTTCTCGCCCGGCCCGGGCCTCGGCGGGCACTGCATCCCGCTCGACCCGCACTACCTTTCGTGGAAGATGCGGACCCTCGCCTACCGGACGCGCATGATCGACCTCGCGAGCCGCATCAACGCCGAGATGCCGGGCTTTGTCGTCCGTCAACTCGCCGACGCTCTCAACGACGACGGCAAGCCGGTGCGCGGCAGCCGCGTGCTCGTGCTGGGCATCGCCTACAAGCCCAACGTGGACGACGTGCGCGAGAGCCCCGCCATCGAGATCATGCGGCTCTTGCAGGAGAAGGGCGCGGCCGTGACGTTCCACGACCCGCACGCGCTCGAACTCCGCGACGATGGCCACACACCGCTCAGCGACCTACCACTGCGTTCCGTCGCGCTGTCGTCGGAAATGCTAGCCGATCAAGACGCCGTCGTCCTCGTCACCGACCACGACGCCATCGACTACGACCTCGTGGCCACGCATGCGCCATTTGTGTTGGACACGCGCGGACGCATGCGCGGCCTCGACGGAGCCGCGCGTATCGTCGGGCTCTCTGGGCAAGAAGCGTCGCCGCAGCAGAATGTCAGGGCCTGAACGCACGCCTGCGATAAAAAGAGTGCTGTCGCCGGGATTTCCAGCGTCCGCACCTCTGGTCTAGCGCTCAGTCCGAGGCTTAGCCATCAGGGTTGAGAATCGCGTCGATGCGGGCGCGGGCGTCTTCGAGATGGAGGCGGTCCATGCGCTCGTTGGAACTGCGATAGCGGCCAAGCGCCGAAGCAATCGTGTCGTCGAGCGTTTCGAGTTCGCCGCGCACGAGCGGGCGGAGGTCGGACTGGCTCACGTCGATGGGCGTGTAGCCGATGTAGAAGCGGAAGAACGCGTTCGGCGGGGCCGTCGGCTCCTCGGTCATGAGCGATTCGAGCTGTTCGAGGTAGGCCCGCTGGAGCGCCCGGCGCATCGGGTCGATGGCATCGCCGCCGCCGAGCTCGCTCCAGAGGCTGCCGCGCACCGTGTCAAAGAGCTCGGTGGCCGTGAAGACCTCCATCTCCAGTTCGCTCTCGGCCATGGCGTCCACGGCCTCGGCTTCGAACAGGCGTGCGATGCGCCACGGCGACATAAGGCGACCTAGCACGCTGGCCTGCAAGCTGCGAATCTGGTCCTGTACGCCCGCCGCTTCAACGCGGCGAAGGATCTCGGTGTCGAGGAGCCACTCGGGGCGATGCATGCCGTTGTCCAGGACGAAGGCAAGCGCCTCGCGCTGGCGGTCGGCCGGTACCGGCTCGTAGACCGCGCCGTCCTGGTCGGTCGTCTTGTACTCCGTGTAGACGCCGCCGACGTAGCTCCCCGCGTGGTTGAGGTAGCGCAGCCACTGGAAGGCGACCTGGTTGTAGAGCTCGTCGAGCGTGGCGTAGTCCTCCATCGGCTCGTCGGTCCACGTGCGCAGGTTCTCAACGACCCGCTTCAGGTTGGCGATGCCGAGTTCGCCCGCGTAGACCGCGTCATCGCCGAGGTCTTCGTTCTGGGCACGCGGGTCCGTGGCGACGACGGCCTGCCGGACGTAGCGCAGCGTGCGGTCGGTCTCGGTGCGGCGGACGATCTCATGGAGCAACGGCCGCTCGTCGTCAGCGTTGTCGATGCCGGGGAAGTAGCGGTAGCCCCATTCGACGGCGTGGATGTCGTAGGAGCCGATGTCCGGCGTGAAGCGCTGGACGCCGTCGCCGGGCTGCGCGACGTAGTTGAAGCGCGCGTAGTCCATAATCGACGGCGCGGTGCCGTGTTTCGCCGTGTAGGTCGGCGAGCGGAGGCTGTCCACCGGCACGGTGCTCGACGAGAAGAAGTTGTGCTGGAGGCCGATCGTGTGTCCGACCTCGTGTGCGGAGACGAAGCGGATCAGCTCGCCCATGACGGCGTCGTCGAACTCGACACCGCGTGCCTCGGGGTTGGCAGCCGCCGTCTGCACGAAGTACCAGTTACGGAGCAGGTTCTGGATGTTGTGGTACCAGCCGATGTCCGATTCCAGGATTTCGCCGGAGCGCGGGTCGTGGACGTTCGGGCCGTAGGCGTTCTGGATGTCCGACGCGAAGTAGCGGATCACGCTGTAGCGCACATCCTCGGGGTTGAACTCCGGATCTTCCTCCGGCGTCGGCGGGTCCTTGGCCACGATGGCGTTCTTGAAGCCAGCCGCTTCGAAGGCCACGTTCCAGTCATCGACGCCCTGCTTCAGGTAGGAGCGCCAGCGCTCCGGCGTGGCCGGGTCGATGTAGTAGACGATCTGCTTCTTCGGCTCGACGAGTTCGCCGCGGGCGTAGGCGGCTTCGTCGGACGGTTCGAGGCGCCAGCGGATAGCGAAGCTGCGCTGCTCGGCGCGCTGCTCCTCGCGGCCAAAGTCAGTCTGCGAGCGCGTGAAATAGCCCACGCGCTCATCGGCGAGGCGCGGCGTCATCGGTTCCTTCGGCAGCAGAATCATCGAGTGCGCCATCTCAACCGAGATCGAGCCCGTGGACGACTGGCTCGGCGGGCGGGCGGCGTCATAGGTCAGCACGGCACGCACCTCGATGTTCTCAGGATAGCTGGCTACACGCTCCAGGAATGAGCGGCTTCCGTCGAGGCGGCGGACGCGGTACTGCTCCCGCGCGCCGCTCGGGAGCCCGAGCGAGGGCACGTCGGACGTGTAGAGCGAGGTCGCGTCGATCACCACGCCAGCCGAGTCGCGCGTGATCGCCTCAATGCCGAAGCTGGCGACCACCGGCTCGAAGTTGGAATTGCGCACCGCCGAATAGATCGGCAGGCTGTCGGCGGCGACGTTCGAGAAGGAGACCGTGCGCAGTAGAATCTTGCGGCCCTTGCGCTCCCAACGGACGGTCTGCGTGTTGAATTTCGTCCCGCCGAAGGCGAGGTTGTCGGCCGTCTTCGAGACGCGGGTGACCAGGAGCATCTCGCGCCCCATCACGCTGTCCGGGATGGCGTAGAGGAGCTTGGTGTCGTCCTCCAGGAGGTAGCTTACGAACAGCCCCGAGTCGGCCGCGGCGCTATCGGTGACGACCTCGGCGAACGGCTTGTAGGGCGAGTCGTCCTTCGGTGGGGCCTCTGCAGCAGGCGGCGGGGTGTCGGGGAGCTTACTGCTGGAGCAGCCGCCGGCTACCAGGAGCAGCGTGAGCAGAAAGGCAGGTGTGAGGCGAACGAGAGCGGACGGGGTGAGAAGCAAGCGCATCGGCAGACGGTCAGGGATGGGCAAAGTCAGCCCAAGTATACCGCTCTGTCCAAAACGAAGCCTGCCGACCTCCGCACAGGGCAGAAGTCGGCAGGATGTACCAAACAGGTTGGATCTCGTCTAGGCACGGCGCGCTGTCCGGTGGGGGATACGAGCACGACCAGCGGGTGGTGTGGCGCGAGTCGGTCGTCGAGCCGGGGCAGGCGTGCCGCCGTCGCCGGTGAGCGCCGGGATCATCGACTCGGCGATGCGGGCGATGATATCGGAGCGGCTATAGTAGCCGGAAGCGAGGCGTTCGCGGATCAAATCGGGGGAGGGCATGGGAGCAAACGTTGGGTGGAGTGAGAGAGAGCAGAGGCGATACGGAAGCGCAGTATCGTAATGAGACGAGTACGAAACGTGCCTCGGTCCTTCGTATCGGCGCTATGCCAACCTCTTTAAGCAGGCCAGATTTTTTTTCTTCACCTCCACTGCGGCGTCGCGCAGGCGCACCGTTCCAGCCGAAAATCAGGGGTCTGGCTTTACCTCAGCCAGGCGCTCGCCATCGAGGAAACGAAGCGTCACCGTTGCGCCCGCGTCCAGCATTGCAGCAGAGCGGACCGTCGCACCGTCCCGACCCACAAGCGCGTAGCCGCGACGAAGCGGCGCTTCAGGATCGAGCGACCGAAGTCGCGATACAAGCGCGTCGAGGCGGAGCCGAGGGGTCCGTGTGAGTCGGTGTCCGGCGAGGTGAAGCCGCTCAGCGAGGTCGTCGGTGCGCTGACGAGCCGTGCCGAGCCGGTCGAGCGGGCGGTTGAAGCTCCGCGAGCGTACGAAAGACTGGACGCGGTGGCGATGCTCGGCCAGGATGCGCTCGGTGTGGAGGCGCAGCGACTCCGCATAGCCATAGACGAGCCCCGCCACCTCGCGG
>JBCCLD010000230.1:0-7498 GCA_039027055.1 Bacteroidota bacterium | reverse complement strand
GTGGCGGTGATCGTGCCGCTGCTGGTGTTGCACGACAACCCCGACACACTCGGTACGTTGCTCGTCGCGCTCGGGTGGGCGGCGGCGTTTGGGGCGTTGTCTTACGGGTTGCGGTTTCTTGACCTCGGCGGCACCCTCGCGGCGAGCCTCCTCGCGTTTTCAGTGGTGGGCCTAGGCGGTTGGGACTGGGCCCTGCCCGGCTTCGTCTTCTTTGTGCTGTCGAGCTTGCTCTCGAAGCTGGGCAGGCGGCGGAAGGTGTCGGCGGTGCAAGCCGAGAAGGGGAGCCGGCGCGACGCGGGGCAGGTCTACGCCAACGGCGGCGTTGCTTGGGTGCTCCTGCTCGTGCACGTCGCCGCGCCGCAGCCGTGGCTCTATTGGGGCTTCGTGGGCGCGTTTGCCGCTGCCGCCGCAGACACGTGGGCCACCGAGATTGGCACGTGGGTGCGCGGGACGACGCGTTCGCTGCGGACGTGGAAGCCCGTTGAGCCGGGCGCCTCGGGCGGGGTGTCGCTCGCGGGCACGCTCGGCGCGCTGGCAGGAGCGGCGACCGTCTTCGCGCCGCTGCCCTTCGTCGCAACCGAGCAGCTGGCCGCGTTGGGCATCGGTCCCGCCTTCGCCGCCGTCGTGTTGGGTGGCGTCCTGGCGTCGCTCTTCGACAGCGCGCTCGGCGCAACCGCGCAGGCGCTCTACCGCGACGTCCGCACGCAGGCCCTCACCGAACGCGCGGCTACCGACCTCGACGAGCGTAGCGTGCCGAACCCGCTCGTGCGAGGCTGGGCCTGGGTGACCAACGACCGGGTCAACCTCGCCGGTACGCTTGCCGGGGCTGCCCTCGTCGCCGCGGCGAGTCTGCTCGTATGACAACGGCGTTCTAGGTCGTCTAGCGTAGACGCCGCGTAGTTCGTAGGCGGCGCACACGTACCTTCGCGGCGTGACCGTTTCACGTCCGCACCCAACACTCACCGCGCATGGCCTGGTACAAGAAGCTCCACTGGCAGATCATCCTCGGCCTCCTCTTCGGGCTTTTGTACGGCGTCGTCGCGGCCGTCAACGGCTGGGGCGGGTTCGTGGACAACTGGATTGCGCCGTGGGGGACGATCTTCCTGAATGGGCTGAAGCTCATCGCCGTGCCGCTCGTGCTCGTCTCGCTCATCCTCGGGGTGGCAAGCCTGAGCGACCTCCGTAAGCTCTCGCGCATCGGTGGCAAGACCATCGGCATCTACCTGGCGACGACAGCGATCGCGGTTACAATCGGCTTGCTGGCAGTCAACGTGTTCCAGCCGGGCGACTATGTCCCGGAGGCAATGCAGCAGGAACTCGCCGACGCGTACGGAGGCGACGCACAGTCACGGATGGATCGTGCCGAGGCCGCCCAGCAACGGGGACCGCTTCAGTTCCTCGTAGACATCGTGCCGCAGAACTTCTTCGCGTCGGTGGGCAACAACGGCAACATGCTCCAGGTCGTGTTCATGGCGCTGCTGATCGGAATCGGGCTGATCCAGATTCCGAGGCAGAAAGCCGAGCCGGTTCTGAAGGTGGTAGAGGGACTCAACGACGTGGTGATCCGTCTCGTGGATGTCATCATGCTGCTTGCACCTGTTGGGGTGTTTGCCTTACTCGCCAGCGCGATCACGGAGGTCGCAGGCGATGACCCGTCGCGCATTGTGCGGCTCGTCGGCGCACTCGGGGCCTACTGCCTCACGGTGCTGGGCGGCCTCGGTCTGCACGTGCTGCTGACCTACATGGTGCTCCTCCGGGCGCTCTCGCCCATGGACATCGGGACATTTTTCAAGGGCATCGCCCCCGCGCAACTCGTTGCGTTCTCGACCTCGTCGTCGGGAGCAACGCTGCCGGTGACCATGGAGCGCGTCGAGGAAAAGCTCGGCGTCAGTGAAGAGGTGTCGAGCTTCGTGCTACCGCTTGGCGCGACGATCAACATGGACGGCACGGCGCTCTACCAGGCCGTCGCGGCGGTCTTCATCGCGCAGGCCATCGGGATGGACCTGGCGCTCTCGGCGCAGCTCACGATTGTGCTCACGGCCGTGCTCGCCTCCATCGGCACGGCGGCCGTGCCCGGTGCGGGTATCATCATGCTCGTCATCATCCTGGAAGCGGTGGGCGTGCCCGCCGCGGGCATCGCGCTCATCCTGGGCGTGGACCGCATCCTGGACATGATCCGCACCGTCGTCAACATCACCGGCGATGCCACCGTCGCGACCGTCATCGCCGCGTCGGAGGGCCAACTCGGCGAGCCAAACCTCTCCGACGAGAGCGACCGTATTCGGCTGAGCGTCGACGCCTAAGCGCGCACCGTGAGCACCGGGCAGGCCGCGCGTCGCAGCACCGACTCGGTGATACTGCCCACCACAGCGTACTCGATCCCGCGGCGCCCGTGCGTGCCCATCGCGATGCAGCCCACCTGGTGCTCCGCAGCAACCCGGTCGATGACGTCGTCCGGAAAGCCCGGTTCAAATAGCACGTCGTCCGCCTCTATGCTGAGGTCGAACAGGTGCGTCTGGACGGCTGCAACCGCGTCTTCCGGAACCGAAGACTGCGGCCGTCCGGCAACGACGTAGCGTCCCGCACGCATGCCAGCAGGAGGGATCGCACGGAGGACGATCACGGGTGCATCGAACTGGGCTGCGAAGGCCACGCCCGCACGGAGCGCAGCGGCGCTGTGCGCCGAGAGGTCGGTCGGGATTAGCACGGGGTGATCGGGGCTCGGGACAAGGCGCTCGGTTCCGTTCGGGACCGCGAGCACCGGGCACGGGGCCTTTCGAATCACCTCCTCGGCCACGCTACCATGGACGAAGCGCTGGTACCCATGCCGGCCGTGGGTGCCCAAGACTACGATCGCCGGGTTCAGCTCGTTCGCCAGCGCCAGGGTTCCATGAGCCGGGGCATCGCCGTGGATGACATGGATCGTCGGTTGGAGTTGCGCACACGCGCCTGGACCAAGAGCGCGGTCCACCTTGACTTCGACCATGGCCCGGAAGCCCGCGTCAGGGTCCGTCTTGGGCACATACGTGGGCATCAAAGCGCGCACGTTGACGATGTGAAGGTCGGCACTGGCGCGGACCGCGTAGTCGGCGGCAGTGACGAGGGCGCGGCTGGTGTCGTCCGTGATGTCGAGGGCAGCGAGAACAGGGGCGGTGGGCATGAGCGACCGGGTTCGAGAGCGAGGATCCCAAAGTGGTCACGAGCCAGGGGAAGGTTCGTCAGCGCATCGGTGTCGTAGTCCGTCCGGGAAGACCGACCGAGGCTGCGAGGGGAGGCCCTACGCGTATCCGCCGTACTCATGCGGATTCGGCGTCACGATGTCAGCATGGCTCTGAGTTGCGTATCGGACCGAGGTCGACACGCACTACGCGACACGAAACCGCTCCTCGGCGATCCTGACATCGACGAACCGAAAGCGTATCAGCGGGTGTGCTGCGCAAAGAAATCGAGCACGGCGCTAGTGGCGTCGAAGCCGTCACGGGCGGTGGGCCATGTGTGGCCTAGCCCCCCCACGCCCACGAGATGGACAGGCTCAGCGCAGCCCGCGCGGTAGGTGTGCGTCTCGACGCCTTCGGTGCGTTGGTCACGGAGGAACGAGGTGCCTGCTTTCTCCACGGCAGCGAGGTCGCAGCCGTTGGCCTCGGCCCAAAAGCTGGCGTCGTATTCGGCGGGCAGCACCTGGAAACGCCCCTGGGGGCGCACCCCGCCGTGGTAGGGGATCAGGTCGTCGTCCATGCCCCGCACGATCAACATCGGGACGGGAGCGGTGGGCGTGGGCGTCATCGCGTAGTCGTAGTCGGTGCGCTCGCGGGTGCGCCCGACGGTGCCACCGACCGCGGCGGCGCCAGCGACCATCTCGGGGGCCTCGGCAGCGAAGCGGTACGCCATGCTCGCCCCATTCGAGAAGCCCGTCACAAACACCTGCGTTGTGTCGACTCCCAGCCGGCTATGCAGGTCCCGGAGGAGAGCCCGGAGGAACCCGACGTCGTCAGCGTCGGCGCGGGCGATGGAACGAGGCGCGTCGCGGTCGTCCCAGCAGGCCCCGCGTCCACGCAGGCACCGCGTGCCGCTGGGAAATACGACGACCCAGCCTCGCTCTTCTACAGTCCGGGCCACTGCGGCGCGTTGCTCTGCGAACCGAGCCCCAGAGCCAAGCGCACCGTGCAGAGCCAAGACGACAGGCACACCCGTAGTCTCGTGGGGCGGGACGACGACCCGGGCATCCCGCTCCACGCCGTCGTGCGTGAGCGTATGGTCGAAGACGGAGGCCCGCTGACCGAGGCTGGAGGGGGCCGCGAGGAGCAGCAGCAGCGCAAGAACGTAGCGGAGAGCAGGCATCAGAAACGAGGGGATACGAGGAATGCACGGTGGTTCATAGGGGCACGCGCAGCGCGGCGAATCTAGAGCGCATCGGGGCGGGTACGAAAAGGAACGGAGGAAGCGGGGCATCGTTGTTGCAACGGCATGCGCCCCCGTACCATCTGACCCGCTACATGGCTCGCCCTCCACGACCGACTGCCCTGCGCGCGCTCCTCACGGTGGCCGCGTTTGTCATCGTGGTGGCAGGCATGCGCGCGGCCGCCTCGATCCTGGTGCCGCTACTTCTCGCGGTCTTCCTCGCTATCCTGTGCGCGCCGACCCTCTTCTGGTTGCAACGCCGGGGCTGGAAGACGACGCCAGCCGTGGGCGCTATTGTCTTGGGACTTCTCGCCGTGAGTGCGGGCATCGGTACGCTCCTCGGCACCTCGCTGGTGGACTTCTCGGCCCAAGTGCCGCTCTATCAGGCTAGCCTCCGGGTTACGCTGCGCGAACTCATCGAGCAGAGCGCGCTCGCTGACATGGAAGGCTTCGATCCGTCGCTGGTGGACTACCTCGACCCCGGCGCGCTCATGACCGGCGTGGCGACGTTCATCGCAGGCCTGGGCAACATCGTGACGCGGTGGTTTCTGATCGTCCTGCTCACGGTGTTCATGCTCCTAGAACTCTCGGGCTTCCCGGACAAACTGCGCGCGGCGTTTCACGACTCCGGCCGCTCGATGGTCTACGTGCAGCGCTTCACGGCGAGCGTGAAGAAGTACCTCGCCATCAAGGCCGCGGTGAGCGTGGCGACCGGCGTGATCGCAGGCGTGTGGCTGGCGATCCTCGGCGTGGACTACGCCGTGCTGTGGGGCGTCGTCGCGTTCCTACTCAACTTCATACCGACGATCGGTTCCATCGTGGCGGCGGTGCCGCCGATGCTCCTTGCCCTCGTGCAACTCGGCTTCGGCTCGGCGGCGCTCGTGGCGGCGGGCTACCTCGCCGTCAACGCGGTCATCGGCAACTTCATCGAGCCGCGCTGGATGGGGCAGGGGGTGGGCCTCTCCACGTTCGTGGTGTTCCTGTCGCTACTCTTTTGGGGCTACGTGCTGGGCACCGCCGGGATGCTCCTCGCCGTACCCCTCACGATGATCGCGAAGCTGGCCCTCGAAAGTAGCGACGAGACCAACTGGCTTGCGATTCTGCTGAGTAACGAGGCGCCTGCTGGAGCGCTGCCTGAGAACACAGGGGCAGAGATCGAGAGCGACGTCGACACGCATGTGGACGGAGCCGTGTTGTCCGATACGTCGCTGTCCGATGCGGCCCCGCAAGAGGCATCGACCTCAGGCGCGCCGACCTCAGACGCGCCGACCTCAGACGCGCCGACCTCAGGTGCGCCGACCTCAGGCGCGCCGACCTCGAACACGCTGATCTCAGACGCGTCGCTCCCCGACCCCACACCCTCGGGCGATGGCGGGGCCATGCTCCCTGACGTTGAGGAGTTGGAACGAGGCTAGGGGGAAGTCTCGCCTGTCGTGCTCAGGTCACGGGCGATGCCCCACCAGCATTTCGCGCTTGCCGGGCGGTCCGGGACGCTTCTCTACCTCAAAGCCGACCGCTTGCATCGTTCGACGCACCGACCCTTTGGCCGTGTAGGTCGCAAGCCGCCCGCCTGGACGCAACGAGACGAACAGCGTACGAAGGAATGGTGACGTCCAGAGTGCAGGGTTGGCGTCGGGGCTAAACGCGTCGTGGTAGACGGCGTCGAAGGAGACGGTGGGTACGATCGCCTCCGTTGCATCCCCTACGATCAACCGGAGCAGCGCCCAGTGTCCGAGAGTAATCTCGTAGACGCCCGGAATCACATGCTCAGGGAGGCTTCGACGCCAGCCAAGTAGAGGCGCTTTCAGTGTGGGGACACGCAGGATCGCCGCGTGGTTCAGGGCGGCTAGCGTATCCGCGGGGAGGACCTCGCGCTCCATCGATACAAACGTGAGCGGCGTGCGAGCCTTCATCGCTGCCATCGACGTCAGCAACGCATTCAGCCCAGTTCCAAAGCCCACTTCCAGCACCCTTGTGGGCCTACCTGTAGCAAGCCGGTCTACCACGCCCGATGCACGGAGAAAGACGTGCCGGGCTTCCGCAAGCGCCCCGTGGCGCGAGTGGTAGGTCTGGTCGAAGTGGGGGTGGTGGAGCGTATCCGTCCCGTCGGCCGTTGGGGTGAGGCGGTAGCGCATTGTCGGTCCGACAGGTCGTCAAAAGAGTGGTCGTGCGGAAAGCTACCGGCTCGGCCAGGGCGCGACGTTCAAAAAACGTCGGTGAGTTGGAGGCTCAGGAAACAGGTGCCGTCTTGGTGAGCATGTCCGTAGACGCTACGACATCCAAGGGGAAACGGAATGACGATTGCTCGGAGTCCTAGCGAGAAGCGCGCACCCGTCGTTCGAGGCGCGTCACGTTTGGCCAACCGACCATCCGGTAGGCTTCCACTTTGATTGCATGCTCATGCCTAGCCTGCTCGTCACCGTCCGCACGTTTTTGATCTGTGTGCTGGTATTTACGGCGCTCTATTTCGCAGTGAACGCATTGCTCGGGTAGCCGAGCGCGTACACGGCGCTGAAGCAAACGGGAGCCGTCATAGCAGGCACCACTGCGTGGCGCATCAGCACGCAGCGGGACTGGGGGCTGCGTGCGTGTCGGGGTGACCCCGTGGCCCGATCAGAGACAGGCGGCCAGAAGTCACGCTAGGCGAGATGGTGCATTTGGTTCGTTGTTTCCGGCTCCTGGGCTCGCCCGAGGCCTGGGGGTAAGGTTAACAGTGTGAACCAAAAGCCGCAGGCGCGGAGGTGGTGGACTCCGGCGCCTGCGGGGGGCCGCGAGTACCCGCGTGGTGGAGAGGCGGGCGCTCAAGCGGCGGAAACCTGGCCCCGCGCAGCCTGGTGGTGGTCAGGTGCAGCAGGGGCCAGGGGGTGACTCGGCCTAGTCGAGCTTGTCCACGTGGACATCCATCTGCGGGAACGGAATGCCGATGCCTGCGGCATCGAGGTCCACCTTCACCTGGCGCGTCAGGCTCTCCATGACGCCGAAGTAGTCGGCCGTATTGCACCACCCACGCACCTGCCAGTTGATCGACGAGTCGCCGAGGCTGTCAAGGTAGACCTCGACACGGCGGGCATCGGCATTCCGTTCCCGCAGATGGATGTCC
>JBCCLD010000229.1:0-7544 GCA_039027055.1 Bacteroidota bacterium | reverse complement strand
GCGGTCGCCCTGACACCAGGGCCAACCCTCCTGTTTTCTCGCCAAGTGCGTGTCTATACTGGCACGACGTGTCGGACATGATCTGCACGGAAGCCATCGACTGGGATGCGTTCGCTGGGCCACCGAGGAAAAAAACTGCTGGGCTGGATGGGGCTGGTCGTGTGGCTGGCCGCAGCGGGGGCGGCTGCGCAGTCGCCGGGCTCCACGCCGCTCTTCCGGCACCTCACCATCGACGATGGGCTGTCGCAGAACGTGGTGGCCGCGCTGCTGCAGGACCGGCGGGGCTTCGTGTGGGTCGGCACGAAGGACGGCCTCAACCGCTTCGACGGGTACGCCTTCGTCGTCCACCGGCACGACCCGTTCGACCCGACCACGCTCTCCAGCAGCCACGTCACGGCCCTGCTCGAAGGCGATGGCGATCACCTTTGGGTCGGGACGCGCGACGGCGGCCTCAACCGGCTGGACCGCGTCACCGGCGAGGTCGCCCGCTACACCCACAGCCCCGCGAGCCCCATTGCGGCGCTCGTGGACGACGGCGCGGGGCGGCTCTGGGGCGCAACGCTCGGCGGCGGCCTCTTCCACCTGCGCCAGGAAGACGCTCACGACCCCGACGTCGCCTTCGTACGCATCGTCAACGAGCAGGCTGGGGTGGACAGCCTCCGGATCAACTACGTGAAAGCGCTGCTCCGCGACGACCAAGGGACGATGTGGGCGGGGTCGTCGGCGGGCCTGCACCGCTACGACGCGGCCACGGAGCGCTTCGAGTTGCTGACCGACTTGCCCGTCAGCGCGCTGGGGCAGACGCGAGACGGTACGGTGTGGGCTGGCCAACGCGTGGGCCTGGGCGCTCAGCTGGTTCGGGTCGATGGCGGCGTGGACCCCGTGACCGGACGGCTGCGCGTCACCGCGTTTGACTATCCCGATCTCCCCTTGAATCCGGGCTGGGAGCAGATCGACGACATCGCCGAGGGGCCCGACGGGCACCTGTGGCTCGCGACGCCCGTGGGCCTGGCGCGCTTCGACCGCGAAGCCGCGTCGTTCGCGTTCTACCACGCCGACCCCACCGACGCGACGAGCGTGAGCGCGGGGAGCCTCACGAAGGTGCTATGGGACCGGACCTGCGTGCTGTGGGTGGGGTCGAGCGGCTACGGGCTGAGCCGCTTCGACGCCCGCCGGGCCCGCTTCACCCGAGTCGCGGAGCAGCGCGACGGGACGGTCCGCGCCCTCGACGCGAGCATCCGGTCCCTCTTCGAAGACCAAAACGGCACGGTCTGGATGGGAACGAACGTCTTGAGCGACCCGGCGACGGCGCAGGTCGAGGTCTGGTCGAGCAGCGTGCCCCGGGTCCACGAGCTGGTCGGCCACGGCCAGGTCTGGGCCATTACCGGAGACACCAGGGGCACGGGAGATCCCACGGGCACGCTATGGTTTGGGACCGAGGAGGGGCTGGTGAGGCTGGATCCCACGACTGGGCAACTCCGGCACTACGTCGACGCCGACGGGCGGCACCCCTGGCGGCCCGAGGCCTCGGCGGACTTGGCCGGGATCGAGGGCAGCCGCGTCTTCGACGTGCACGTGGGCCGCTCGGGGCACCTCTGGATCGTGACGGCCCGCTACCTCGCCCGCCTCGACGACGAGGACGGGGACGACGCGGAGGCGGGGCGCTTCACGACGTACGTCCATACCCCGCAGCGCGACTTCAGCGTCAACCCGCTCTTTCCGTCGCTCCACGAGGACGCCCAGGGGCGCTTCTGGCTGGGGACGGAAACCGGACTCGTCTGCCTCGACCCGTCCACGGGGGCGATGCGCCGCTATCGCACCGTGCCCACCGACCCGACGAGCCTGAGCAGCGAGCGCATCCGCTGGATCACGCCCGACCCGCGCACGCCCGACGAGGTGCTCTGGATCGGCACGGACGGCGGCGGCCTCAACCGCTTCGACGTGGCGACGGAGACGTTCGCGCACGTCACCACCCGCGACGGGCTGCCCAACAACGTCGTCTACGCCGTGCTGCCCGACGAGGCGGGCCGCCTCTGGCTGAGCACCAACCGAGGCGTGGCGCGCTACACCCCCGAGACGGGGAGCGTCCGCACGTTCGACGTGCACGACGGCTTGCAGAGCAACGAGTTCAACGCCGGGGCCGCCTTCCGCGCCGCCGACGGGCAGCTTTTCTTCGGCGGCATCCACGGCATCAATGCGTTCTACCCTGAGCAGGTCGCGGACAACCCGCACGCGCCGACGGTGGTGCTCACCGAGCTTCGGGTGGGCGGCCAGCCCGTGGCTCTCGGCGACAGCACGGGCGTGCTCCAGCGCGCGCTCTTGGCCACGGACGAACTCCGGCTGAGCCACCGCCAGAATGCCTTTGCGTTCACCTTCGCCGCCCTCGACTACTCCGCGCCGGAGAAGAACCGCTACGCCTACCGCCTCGACGGCTTCGACGACGCCTGGGTGCAGGCCGGGACCGCGCGCACGGCGACGTACACGAACGTGCCGCCGGGGCGCTACACCTTTCGCGTGCGGGGGACCAATAACGACGGCGTCTGGAACGAGGCCGGGACCGCGCTCGGGGTGGTCGTCGTGCCGCCGTGGTGGCGGACGTGGTGGGCGTATCTCCTCTATGGTCTGGCCGTCGCATTCGCCGTGGCGATGGGCCTACGCTACCGCCGCGAGCGCATCGAACTGCGCCACCGCTCGGAGATGGAGCGCCTCGAAGCCGAGCAGCTCCGGGAGCTAGACCGGGCGCGCAGCCGCTTCTTCGCCAACGTGAGCCACGAGTTTCGGACGCCGCTCACGCTCACGATCGGGCCGCTGGAGGACGTGCGCGCGGGGCACTACGGCACGGTCCCCGACGCGATGGACGCGCCGCTCCACCTCGCGCGCACGAACGCCGGGCGCGTGCTCACGCTCATCAACGAGATCCTCGACGTGTCGCGGCTCGAAGCCGGGCAGGTGCCCCTCCACGCGCAGGCCGTCGACCTCGGGGCGTTCGTGAGTGGGCTCGCCGTCATGATCACGCCGCTGGCCGAGCGCCGCCGTTTGGTCTTGAGCATGGAGGTCCCGGCTGATCCGGTGGTCGTCTATGCCGACCCGGCGCTCCTCGAAAAGGTGGCGATGAACCTGCTCTCGAACGCGCTCAAGTTCACGCCCGAGGGCGGGCACGTCTGGGTTGAGGTCGCCTCGGACGACGCCACCGCTTCGATCGCCGTGCGCGACGACGGTCCGGGCATCGCGCCGGAGGCTCTGGCCCGCGTCTTCGATCGGTTCTACCGCGCGTCCGAGGCGGAGCACGCCGTCGGGACCGGCATCGGGCTAGCGCTGGCGAAGGAGCTCGCACACCTCCACCACGGCACGCTCAACGCTGAGAGCACCGTGGGACAGGGCAGCACGTTCATGCTCACGCTCCGCCTCGGTCACGCTCACCTACCGGAGGGCTCCGTCGACCTCGACGCGCCGCCCGTCGGCTGGGACGCCGAAACCCCCGACGAACTTCCGATCGTGTCTCTGGGCGATGGGGCTAGCAGCGAGGCGACTGGCGCCTCGACTACACTGGACGAGATCAGCGGCGATGGAGCCGACGGGCGCAAGACGGTCCTCGTCGTGGAGGATCACCCCGAAGTGCGGGCGTTCATCCGGCGGCACTTGGAGCGGGGCACGCCCTCCTACCGCGTCCTGTAAGCCGCCAATGGAGACGAGGGCCTCGACAAGGCCCGCCGCCTGCTGCCCGACCTCGTGCTGAGCGATGTCATGATGCCCGGCACGCTCGACGGCGTGGCGCTCTGCCGGGCGCTCAAGACGGACCCGGAGACGGACTTTCTGCCGGTGGTGCTGCTCACGGCCCGGGCTGCTCCTGAGGACCGCATCGGCGGCCTCGAAGAGCAGGCGGACGACTACCTCACCAAGCCGTTCGACCCCGCCGAACTGAGGGCGCGCATCGCCAACCTCATCGCGGGGCGGCAGCGGCTCCGCGAACGGTTCCTCCAGGAAGGCATGGCCCGCGTGCTCGGTGAGCAGGGCAACGCGGCCTTCGACGCGTCCACGCTGTCTTCCGCGTTGGCTCCCGCGTTGCCTCCCGCGTTGCCTCCGGCGCTGCAGCCCAGCACCCCGGAGGTGACCTCCGCCGACGAGGCGTTGCTGGCCGCCGTGCGGCAGACCGTCGAGGCGCACCTCGCCGACGAGGACTTCGGCGTGCGCGACCTGGCGGAGGCCGTCGGGCTGAGCCGCAGCCAGCTCTACCGGCGGCTGCACGCCCTCACGGGGCAGTCGACCTCCGACGTGATCCGCACCATCCGGCTGGAACGAGGTGCGCAGCTACTCGCAGCAGGCGTCGGGACGGTCAGCGAGGTGGCCTACGCCGTCGGCTTCAAGACCGTCTCGCACTTCTCCAACGCGTTCACGGCGCACCACGGCTGTCGTCCGTCGCTCTACCCCAGCAGCGCGAGCGAGCGTGCCCCGTCTGGAGCACCCCCGCTCGCATCGTGAACCTGGCCGGAGTCGCCCTATCGGACCACCGTGATGCGACGCGATGCTGCGACGGCCCCCTGCGTTCGCACGACGTAGAAGCCTGGCGGCACCGAGCGCAGGTCGAGCGGAACGGTGTGCTCTCCGGCAGGCAGCACCTGCGCCGGCTCCGACGCGATGCGCCGACCCAGGGCGTCGTAGACATCGAGGACGACAGTGCCCGGCGCTTCGAGGGCGATGGTGACGGAGACAGAACTACGGGCCGGGTTGGGGTACGCGCTCAGGCGTGCCTCCTGTGCAGTCGGACGGTTGCCCTCGTCGGACGTGGCGGGCTGGCTCGTGCCAGACAGCGCGAAGGAGAAGTCGTACCCCGCCTCGTTGAAGTCGAAGGCCGTGAGCGGATTCCAGCCTTCAGCGGGATACTCCAGCCCTCCTGCCGGGTTGATGGAAAGAGCAGGACTGCCTAGCGTGCCGGGATCGGCGGCGTCGTTCCGCTCCCAGTAGTAGCCCCGGGGGCCTTCGTCATTTTCGAAGGTGAGGGTGCCCGAGCACTGCAGCGACAGCCAGTAGGTCCCAGGTTCAAGCGTGGTGTCGTCGACCATAAACGTGAGGTCACCCTCGTCATCCGACAGCGGGGTGACGCCCTCGTAGAAGAACAGGGCGTCGCCCGGCTCGCCCGCGGCATCGCTCCAGAAGCCGAGGTCGGCGGCGAGGCAGGCCGCAGCGCCATCGGGATGCGGCTGGGGAAACTCGAGGTAATTGCCATCGATGAACACCTCTTGGATGGTCCACATGACGCCGTCGGGCACGACGAAATCGTCGGCGGAGGTCGCATCGCTGGTGGACTCCGGGGTGGATCGGAACGAGATCCACTGCCCATCGAAGTCGCTGAGTTGGTCGAGCAACACCTCGGCGCTCGTGGACTGATAGACCGGGGCATGGGGTACATCGCTGTCATGGCCCGTTGCGATCTGCATGGCCGTCGGTTGTCCGTAGGCGATGGGCGCAAACGAGGCGATGGGCGCAAACGCGACCGCGAGGAGGAGAAGGCTGTAGAGCTTAGTCATGGGAGGTCGTGGCTGGCGAGACGGCAGGCATCGGAGTGAGTGCCGGGCGGCGTAGCATGCGGTGAGGCGCGAGCGCCATCCCGGGCACGCTCAAGGTGGGGGAAGGGGCGGCGTCGTGCGTTGCACCCTCGTTGCATTCTGATGCGCCGAGCGTGCATACGCCCTCGCTAGGCCGATTTCTGGGCGCTATGCCCCGGTAGTGAGCGTCGATGCGAGCCACAGGCCTCTCGTGTGTAGCCCTTCCATTTGATGGAGCGTTGTAGCTTGACCGACGCTCTCGCCCCCGACCAACCTCGTCATGCGCTCTTCCCTCGTCCTGCTGCTCGCCCTCGTCGCGGCGGCGTGCCAGCCTCCTGTCTCGTCCTCCGACGTGCCGTTGTCCGACGCTGCTTTGTCCGCTCCCATCCCCCGCGCCTCCGACTGGCGACAGCACGACACCACCCGCCCCGCGCCCGACCGTGTCACGCCGGCACCGTCGCGGCTGCCGACGCCCGCTCCCGCCGATGCGACGATCCTGATCTCTGCCGATGGCACCTCGCTCGACGCCTGGGAGGCGATGGACGGTAGCCCGGCCCCGTGGACGGTCGAGGGCGACGCGGTGGTGATCGCGCCCGGGAGCGGGTCGATCCGCACGATGCAGCCCTTCGGCGACGTGCAGCTGCATCTGGAGTGGAAGGCCGCGCCGGAGCCAGAGAAGACGAGCCAGGACCGCAGCAACAGCGGCGTGATGTTCTTCGAGGGGCTCTACGAGGTCCAGATCCTCGACACGTTCGACAACGCGACCTACCCGGACGGCATGGCGGGTGCGATCTATGGGCAGTACCCACCCCTCGCGAACGCGCTGCGTCCATCCGATCAGTGGCAGCACTATGACATCATCTTCCGCGGACCGCGCTTCGGCGAAGACGGGGCCGTCCTCGAACCGGCGCGGCTGACGGTGCTCATCAACGGCGTGCTCGTGCAAAACAATGAGATGCTGCCCGGCATGACGATCTGGATGCAGTCGCTCCCCTACGAGTCGCACCCACGCCGAGGCAAAATCGTCCTACAGGACCACGGCAGTCCGGTCCGCTTCCGGAACGTGTGGGTCCGCGAGACGCCCGCGCGTCCCGATCCGCCGATCGGCTACACCCACATCGCAGCCGCGGACGTGTCCGAGGCTGACCTCGAACGCCTCGTCGGGCGCTACGAGCGCGGCCCCGGCGACCTCTTCGTGATCGAGGACACCCCGGACGGCCTCGCCCTCTCGATGCCGTGGCGCTCGGGCCTGCTACCAATGGTCCCGCTCTCGCCGACGCGCTTCCAGCTCGTCCACACCGCCGCCGTGCTCACCTTTGACCTCGACGCCGACGGCCAACCCACCGGCCTCGTGATGGAGATGGGCGGTGGGACGTACCCGGCGACGCGGGTGGCGGAGTAGTGTGCAGGTGTGAACGTATGAACGTGCGAAGCCGAGCAGCATGGAAAACGCTGCTCGGCTTCGCGATGGGTGCGGTGTGGTAGGCACGTGGATGTCCGCACACCTTCAAGCGTCCATACCGCTTAGCGGCGGGCGGTGCCGGTCGGCAGGCTGCCGAGGTTCTGACCGAGCGCACCGGCGGCGGCGGGGGTCGACACGGTGCCGAGGAGCGGCTTCGCGGCGAACGGCGCGGGGCTGTCGTCGGGGCTCGGCTCCACCGAGATCACGACGGTCGCACCAGCGAGGTCGGTCGGGAAGGCCTGCCCGGCAGGGGCGTTTACGAGAAAGTCCTCCCCGGGGAACGGCGGGCCGGGCTGCGCGCCGCCGAACGGAGCGGCCGCGTCGGCCATCGCAGCGTCGAGGAAGGTGCCCGTCGAGAGCGGGCTGCCGTTGAGCACCACCCAGCCCTCGTAGGCCCAGCCTTCGGGAAGCGTCGGGAGGTTGAGGCCTGCCACGGGACCGCCCGCGGCGACCAAGCTCATCGGCGGCGACTTCGGCGGCACGTCCGCCGCCCTGACGACGGCCCACCCGGCCGTGCTCGGCTCCGATTTCACGAGCGT
>JBCCLD010000228.1:0-7572 GCA_039027055.1 Bacteroidota bacterium | reverse complement strand
CGCGCCGGAAGCGCTCGCGCGCGGTAGCCGTCTCCAGCGAGGCGTTTTCCAGGCGCGCCCGCGCGGCGCGGAGCTGCTGTTCGGCCTGCGAGCGCGTCTGGCGGGCGCGCTCCGTCTCCAACTGCAGCACGCGCAGCTCGCTCGTCCGCGACGCGGCAATGCGCTCCACGAAGCGAGTTGCGGATGCTGCAGTTGGAGACGGAGCGCGGCCGCCAGACGCGCTCGCAGGCCGAGCAGCAACTCCGCGCCGCGCGGGCGCGCCTGGAAAACGCCTCGCTGGAGACGGCCACCGCGCGCGAGCGCTTCCGGCGGGCCGAGGCGCTCTACGCCGACGGGCTGACCTCGCTGCGTTCGTTCGAGAGCGAGCAACTCGCCCTCCAAAAGACGCGTGCCGACTCCATCGCCGCTGCCGCCGAGCAGGAGGCCGCCCGGCAGGAGGTGCTCTCGGCTCGCCTCGATGTGGACCGCATGACGAGCGCCCTCGACGCGCGCCGCGCCGAGCTCGACCTGCGGCTCGACAACGCGCAGGGGCGGCAGTCGGCCTCCGTCGTGCGCGCGCCCATCGACGGGGTCATTGCTCGGGTGAGCGAAGCGGGGCCAGGCCAGACGGTGTCCGCCGGCGACCAACTCGCGCTCGTCGTGCCCGAGACCGACGACCAGGCTGCTGAGCTGTTCGTGAGCAGCCTGGACGCCGCCATCGTGGAGCCGGGAAGCCGGGTGCAGCTGCAGTTCGCGGGCTTCCCCGCGCTCCAGTTCGCGGGCTTCCCGGGCGTCTCGATCGGCATCTTCACCGGCAGGGTACGCGTCATCGACCCCGTGGACGACGGCATGGGGCGCTACCGCCTCCTCGTGGTGCCCGACACCACCGGCGGGCTGCCCGCGTGGCCGAGCCGCAGCTACCTCCGCCAGGGCTCCTCGGTCACCGGCTGGGTGATGCTGTCCGACGTCACGCTCGGCTACGAGATCTGGCGCCGCATGAACGGCCTCCCGCCGGAGATCCCCGTCCGAGAGTAGGTCGTCCTGGAGTCTATGCCCCATCACCGCTGCAGCATCTCGATGCACCGTGTCCTAGACGGCCTGTGGGGCGTAGGGCGTAGGAGGGCGTGGGGAGGCTGGATGCCCCTCGCGCTCGCTCTGCTCGCTGCCCCGTCGGCGCTTGCGCAGGACGATAGGCACCCCGATGTGCCCTGCGAGCCCGGCCGCGACTGCCCGGTGCTCACGCTCGACGCGTTTCTCGACCAGGTGGTGCGGACCAACCCGGCCGCGCGGTCGCTGCGCCTGGAATCCGACCGCGCGCGCGCCGACCTCCTCGACGCACGTGGTGGCTTCGACCCTGTGCTCCTCTCCGGCTACGAGTACAAGACCGAGGAGAACCAGGACAAGCTCAACGTCCTACGCGGCGGCGTGGCGCTCCCGTTCGACCTGCCGATGAGCCCGAGCCTGGTGGTCGACTACCGGCGCGGGCTGGGGTCGAGCATCGACCCGTCGGTGAGCACATCGTCTGCTGGGGAGACGCGCTTCGGCCTCTCGTTCTCGCCGCTGCAGGGGTTTGGCACCACCAAGCGGCGGGCAGCGCTGGAATCGGCGCGCTTCGAACCGCGCCTCGCTGAGGCCTTCGAGACGCGCGGGCAAAACCTCCTCTTGCTGGAAGCCACGCGGACCTTCTGGTCGTGGGTCGAGGCGCAGGAGGTGTTGCAGGTCAACCGTGAGTTGCTGGTGCTGGCCACCGAGCGGCGCGACTTCGTCGTGCGGCAGGCACGCGCTGGGGAGACGGCCGCCGTGGACAGCGTCGAGGCTGAGCTGGCCGTGGTGAGCCGTGAGGGCAAGGTGGCCGAGGCGGTGCGCAAGGCCGAGCAGGCGAGCGTGAAGCTGAGCGTCTTCCTGTGGAGCGAGGACGGCGCGCCGGAATCATCACGCTACACCGCGCCCGCGCTCCCGGCACTGCCCGCCGAGCCTGACTCCGCGCAGGCCGTGGCGACGGCGCTGGCCGAGCGCCCCGAGTTGCGCGAGGTCGCGCTGGAGCAGCGGCAGATGGAGGTCGAGCAGCGCCTAGCCCGCGAGCAGCTTCGCCCTGATCTGAGGCTGGAGGCGCAGGTCGTGTCCTACGACGACAACCCGCTCGGCGTCACCGACGTGAAGCTCGGCTTCAAGATCGACCAGCCGCTCTTCTTCCGCAGCGGGCGCAGCGAGGTGGCGCGCGCCGAGATCGAGATGCAAGCGCTGCGGTTCGAGCAAGACCTCGCCCAGCGCGCCATCCGCGCCGACGTGGACGCGGTGCTCGTGGCGCTGCGGCAGTCGTTGGTGCGCGTGTCGGCCGCCGAGCGGCGCGTGGAGCTGTCCCAACGCCTGCAGGAGGCCGAGCAGCGGCGCTTCGAGCTCGGCGAGAGCACGCTCTTCCTCGTCAACCAGCGCGAGCAGGCCTTCGCCGAGGCCCGCGAGGAGCGCATCGCCGCCCGGATCGATGTCCTGCAAGCCGACGCTACGTTCCGGTGGGCCACGGGGACGATCGGCGATCGCCTGCGCGCCTCGGGCCGTTGATGCGATCCTCCCGCGACCACCCGATGACGCCGCCATGCGCGCCGCCTACCACCCGCCCAGCCTAGCCACGCTCACCGACCTCGACGTCTCGGAAGCGACCTACTCGACGGAGCCCGTCGTCGTGCAGGGCCTCGTCTCGATGCGCAGCCAGGGGGCCACCGTGCAAGAGGACCACCTCGCCCACCTGTTCAGCCTCGCAGCATGGCGGCGGGTCGGCGGCCCCCTGGTAGAGCGAAAGCTGACCATCTTGCGGTCCGTCCCGAAGGGTCACCCGGGGAGCGCCAACGCCCCGCCCGGCAGCCAGGTGCGAATCACCGTGGTCCTCTCCGACGACGAGACCCGCGCCGTCTTCCTCAACGACCTCGGCCTGGGCGACCGCTACGAGCACGCCTCCGACGACCTCCTCGACCTCGCCGAGGACCTGCGTCGTCCCGCGACCACCGAGACCGAGCGCTTCGGGACGCTCACGGAAAACCAGCGGCTCGACTGGATGGAGGGCACGGCCACGTGGAACGGGGCGACCGTGCGCCTCACGCTCAACCGGGGCCTACGCGGCCGCATCGATGCCGAAGACATCACGCCCGCGCTCGAAACCGCGGAGCAGCTGTGGGCCGACCAAGCCGGGTGGAACGACCGCATCGAGGCGTGTGCGGCCACGCTGTATCCGATCTGGGACGGCGGCTGGCGGCGGCCGGAGGACGACCCCGAGGCGTTCGTCACCCTGATGACTCTCGAAACCATCGTGTGCGCCCCCGACGGCGCGTTCGAGTTTTGGTACGACGACGGCGACCTCTTCGCAGGCCACGCCATCTTGGTGGGGGGCACGACCACCGACGGTCCGACCGAAGCAAGCCTCGCCGGGTGAGACCAACTCCGCTTGCAGAGTTGGGTATGAAGGTGTGGACACCTTCACACGTGGACGCGTGGATGGGACATCCGCGCTGCATACGTTCACACCCAAAGCCAGCCTCGAAGTTGTGGACCAACCGCAACGATGCTTCCGGATTTGGTATGAGACCAGCGTTGCCTGCGGCAGTCGAAGCGGGAGGATGTGCACGTAGAAGCGCGTCGCCGAGGGCGGTCTCCCTCGCACGTCCGTGCGTCGGCGCTACTCGTTCGCCCGGCTACTCGTTCGCCCGGCGTTGCATCTCCTCGATCACGGCCATGCGGATGTCTTTGCCCTCGGCGACGAGCGTCACGCCGGGGTGGTCGAACGTGAGGTAGTCGAGGTTGGCCTCGCGGCCGCTCAGCAGGAAATCGCTGATCGCCACGCGGTAGGCTCCGTCGGGGTCGAGCGGTTCGCCGTCGATGATCCACCCGTTGGGCGTGGGCTGGGCGCCCGCCGTCTGGAGGAAGCCGCCGATGCCGCGGTTGGCGATCCCCTGGTCGAGGACGCGCGCGAGGAAGGCGCCCTCCATCACCACGGTGAGGATCTCGCCGCCGAACGGGAGCACGCGGATGATGTCGTACTGCGTGATCGGCCCCGGCGAGAGCAGGTCGTCGATGCGGATCGAGCCGCCGTTGAAGACCGCGACCTGGGCGTCGGGGACCTCCGCGAGCATGGCCTCCGCGATGAGGTCGGTGAGCGAGGTCGGGCGGTAGCGGACGCTGACCTCGCGCCCATCGAGCGGCTCGTCGATCGTGGCCACGACGGCGTCGGGGTCGAAGCCCGCGTCGCGGAAGCCCTGGAAGCCGATCTCGACCCACGCGTCCACGACCGCCGCCACCTCGGGGTCCTCGGGCAGCGCGTCCGTGACGGGCACGAGCTTCGAGTCCAGGTCCATGGCGCCCGTGTCGGGGTCGATGTAGAGGTGGTGGACGAAGACCGAGCGGGTGTTGGCGTCGACCTTGAAGAGCGGCGTGAAGTTGGGGCCGCGGTAGAGCTCCATGTTGATGTGCTCGTGGCCGCCGAGGATGAGGTCGATCTCGGGGAGCAGTTCGGCGATGCGGAGGTCCTGCTCGTGCGAGAGGTGCGTGATGGCAATGAGCACGTCGGCCTGGTCGCCGAGGGCGGTGACCTCCGCCAGGAGTCCGTCGAGGACGGGGCGGTAGCGGACGTAGTCTTTGGTGTTGAGGCCGATGGTGGCGCCGAGGAGGCCGAGCGTGACGGTGCCGTCTTCGTCCGTGACGGTGACGAGCTCGTGGGCGGCGGACTTCGGGAAGAGCGCGCCGGTCTCGTCGGTGACGTTGGAGGTGACGATGGCGTACTCGGTCTCGTCGAGGCGGCGGTAGAAGTCGTCGCGGCCGAGGTCGAACTCGTGGTTGCCGAACGTGACGTAGTCGACGCCCATCGCGTTGAAGACGGCGACCATCTGCTGGCCGTTGAGGCGGACGCCGTCCACCCGCGAGGTGCCGATGGCCGACGGGCTGTAGAAGTCGCCCGGCACCATGACGAACGTGTTGGGGTTGGCAGCTTCGAGCTGGCGCAGCAGCCCGGCGACGCGGGCCAGGCCGCCCGTCTTGCCGCCCTCGGCGGGCACGATCTCCTGCAGGTCGCTCACCTGGAGGATGGTCACGTGGACACGCCCGTCGGAGGCGTCCTCCATGACCATCCCGACGTCTTCGGCTACCCGCTCTTCTACGGAGACCTCCTGAACAGGCTGGACGGTGCCGCAGGCCGTGACGGTGACGAGGAGCGCGGCGAGCGCGAGGGGGGAGAAGCGGAACATGGCGCGTGAGTGATCCGGTGAGAGAGGACCCTCTAGCGAGAGGGGTGGGGGCTATGGATGCACGCGCGATCCGTGCGATCAGCGGGTCATCGTAAACAGCTACCCGGTCTTCCGCTCCGCACGACTCCCCCCGTTCGGGTTGACGGTCGCTATGCTCCCACGACAACCCGAACTGTCCCCCTCGAAATCGAGGGGGACAGCTTGACCGCCGTTGCAGGCGCGTCAAGCGGGGGGAGTCTAGCATGGCACTGCGGTCCCGTCGCTTCACCGCGCGCCTGCGTAGTCAACTTGCCCCCAACACAAAGCGAGGCCGGACGCCCACCACAGTCGTCCGACCTCGCGCCTCGCCGTGGGGGCGAGGAGCAGTCTCGCCCAGCACAGGATCGGGTGGCGAGCGCAAGCCGTCGGCCCGTTCCCCACGCGGCCGACCTCCTGCAAGATGCATCACCCGCCCGCACGGCGCTATCCCCAAAACAGGGGATGTGGCGGTGCTCAATAAGGTTGTTCGGCGTGAGCAGAGACAGTTCTCCCCCTGGACAGGCTGACAGGGGTAGGTTTTCGCAAAACGATGTCATCCTGAGCGAGCGCAGCGAGTCGAAGGATCTATGGGCCAGCACCATAGTCCCACCTTGTCAGAGAGATACGAACAAGATCCCCCGCGTCCGCGAGGGCAGGCTCTTCGACTTCATCCGCTGCGCGGATTGCGCTCAGGATGACAAAAAGAGGAGGATCTGTGTGAATACCTACCCTTACCAGCCTGGACAGGGGGAGTTAGAGGGGGTAGACCCACGCTGGCGCGAAGCCATATCGGAGTGCGAGATCGACCACCCCCAGCCCGGAAAGGCAGGGGAAACCCCGCAGCGCATGCGCTGCCCTGTCCAGGAGGGGAGCTACAATCAACCTCTCCGAGCGCCGCCATATGGCAGCGTGAATCGCGTGCCCAACGGAGACCGACCGCTTCTGGTCAGCGGATGAGGCGGTGCTGGTAGGCCACGCGCACCACCTCGGCGCGGCTGTGGACGTGCAGCTTCTCGTAGAGGTTCTTGATGTGCGAGCGGACCGTGTGCGGGCTGATCGAGAGGCGGTCGGCGATGGCGTCTTCGATGAGGCCCTCCACGATGAGGTCGAGCACGTCCCGCTCGCGGTTGGTGAGGCCGAGGTCGTCGCCCGCGTCGTCGCCGCGCACGTAGGAGAGCAGCTTCTTCGCCACGAGCGGCGACACGGGCGCGCCGCCGTGCGCCACCTCCAGCACGGCCCCTACGATGCGCCCGGCGCTCGCGTCCTTGAGCAGGTAGCCCGACGCGCCTGCTTTCACCGCCGCAAAAATGCGCTCCTCGTCCTCGAACACGGTCAGCATCAGCACCTCGATGGCCGGGTGCGCGTCCTTGAGCCGCACCGTCGCTGTGATCCCGTCGATGCCGGGCAGCTCGATGTCCATGAGCACGACCTCCGGGAGCGCCGCGCCCTCGGTCTCGGCGAGGCTCGCCAGGTGCTCGAAGAACAGCTCCGCGCTGGGCGCGACGAGCACCAACTCGACATCGTCGAAGAAGCCGAGGCGTTCGGTGAGCAGGCGGCGCACGTCGGCGCGGTCTTCGACGAGGGCGAGGCGTACGGGCATGGCATCGGGGCTGGCGCAGCCGGGGCGTGTGGGAGGAGGCAGACGGGCACAGACTCCGAAATCCTGCGCCCCGGAGCAACCCCCGGAAGCGGGGAATCGGCAGCGCGAGGACGCGTCTTCCTTGATACGGTGTGGGGCTTGAGAGGGAGTGGGGCAGTTTGGGACGGCGCAGGAGGGGAACGCCGCAGGAGGGGAACGGCCGTCAACCAGGACGAGGGAAGCGAATCGCGACGAGCAGTAAATCTCTTCTGTGACACATATAAATCATATGTACCTGTGAAATAAAATGTTGAAACAAATAGAGCCCTATATTTGCGGTGGCCCTACCTCCACCCCGCTGCTTCCCTCCGCTCCCTGATGGCTCCCTGTACGTCCGCCCGCCCGACCACGCCGCGCTCTCCCCGTGCCCTCCGCGCCCGCGCCGAACGCCGCCTCGCGTGGCTGCGCCGCACCGCGGCCGCCGGGACGCTCACGCTCGCGATGCTCCAGGGCGCACCGGAGGCGGTGGCGCAGGCGCCCACGCCCGAAGGCTCCGAGTTCCAGGTGAACACCGAAACCGAGGACGAGCAGCAGGCCCCCTCGATAGCGATGGACGCCGACGGCGACTTCGTCATCGCCTGGCAAAGCCTCGGCCAGGACGGCTACGGCACCGGCGTCTATGCCCAGCGCTACGACGCGGCCGGCGTGGCGCAAGGCTCCGAGTTCCAGGTGAACACCGAAACCGAGGACGAGCAGCAGGCCCCCTCG
>JBCCLD010000227.1:0-7575 GCA_039027055.1 Bacteroidota bacterium | reverse complement strand
TCGGCCTCCGCCCACCTCTACAGAATGGGGGGTCCACTCGTCACTCGATCCTACGGGATCGCGCTCCTCGTGCGCCTTTCGGAGACGCAAACGGCGTCTCGTGAGCACCTGACCCGATCAAGGTCCACACGCCCTAGGGTAGGCGATAGCTAGAGGCCTTGCGGGGGGAGAGTCACGAGGCGTTCTTTTAGTCTGCCGGAGTTCGTCCACCACAGAGAAAAACCATGTCGTACGAGCGGTTGACCGCGAACTGGGTCTACGGCGGCTTCTTGTCCGCCTTCGTCATCACGGCGCTCGGCTTGGTGCTGCTGCGCGACGCGTCGCTGGCGCTGGTCCTCGTCTACCTCCACCTCCCGATGTACCAGTTCCACCAGTACGAGGAGCACGACGGCGACCGGTTCCGCATTTGGGTCAACGACGTCATGGGTGGCGGGCGCGACCTGCTCCCCGTCACGGCGATCTTCGTCATCAACATCGTGGGCGTCTGGGCGCTCTTCACGGCCGTGATCGTCGGGGCCGCGTCGTACGACATCGGTCTGGGGCTCGCGGTCGTCTATCCGACGCTCATCAACGCGGTCGCGCACATCGTCCCGGTGCTCGTGCGGCGTGCGTACAACCCGGGAGCTGCCACGGCGGCCCTGCTGTTCCTCCCAGTGTCCGGGGCGACGCTCTGGGTCCTCAGCCGCACCCCGGGCGTCGACCGCCTCGACCATGCCATCGGCCTGGCCGTCGGCATCCTCCTCCACGCGGTCATCGTCCTCTATGTGCGACGGCGATTCCAGCAGCTGAGCGCCTAGGCAAGGCGATCTTGCACGCCTGCCCATCGCCCGAGTGCGACCGCGAATCCTTCTGGGGGCAGATCGCGCGACGGGCCGTCACGGACGCTTGTCGATGGTTGCGTGCAGCCCTACCTCCAGGGCCTCATCAAGGTGCGGGGCGTCGGGCGTCCGATTCGCGCCGCGCCGCGAAACCCCGGCGTTGTCGAGGCGTGGTGATTGGGCGATCAGCGCTGACGGGAAGCGCCGACACGCCCCTGTGGAGCCCGCCCGCCTGCAGGTAGCTACGTCCTACTCGCATCGGGGGCGCCGTCCTTTCTCTCCCTCTCATTCTCTGCCAGGAACTCCTATGTCGAAGAAGATCCTCATCACCGGGTGCAGCAGCGGCTTCGGCCTCGATGCCGCGAAGACGCTCGCCCAGAGCGGCCACCACGTCTACGCCACCATGCGCGCCGTCGAAGGGCGCAACGCCGCCAAGGCACAGGAACTCCGCGACTTCGCCGAAGCCGAGGGCGTCTCGATCTCCGTGCACGAGATGGACGTCACCTCCGACGAGAGCGTGCAGCAGGCCGTGAGTGCGATGGACGGCGTGGACGTGCTCATCAACAACGCAGGCTACGGCTACGGCGGCCCCGTGGAGTCGTTCACTGCCGACGAGATCCTCGCGCAGCTCGACCTCAACATCGTCGGGACGGCACGCGTGGCGAACGCCGTCCTGCCCGGCATGCGCGCGCAGGGCGACGGCCTCATCATCCAGGTCAGCTCGACGGCCGGCCGCGCTGCCTTCCCAGGCCTTGCCGTCTACCACGCCAGCAAGTGGGGCCTCGAGGGCCTGAGCGAGGCGATGCGCTACGAACTCGCACCCCTCGGCATCGACGTCGTGATCGTGGAGCCAGGGCCGTTCGAGACAAGCTTCTTCGACAACATGAAGCAAGGCTCGCGCGCAGAGGTGATGCCTGCCTACGCCCACGTCGGTGAGTTCTTCGCGGGCTTCGAGGGCACCGTGCGCGAGCTATTCGCCAACGGCGAGGCCCCTACCGACGCGCACATCGTGGTCGACATCTTCGAGCGGCTCATCGCCCTGCCGCATGGCGCCCGCCCGCTGCGTACGATTGCTGGGCTCGACTTCGGCTTCCAGACTCTCAACGACGCGACCGAGCCGATCCGCAAAGGCGGCCTCGAAGCGATGGGCATCGCCGCGTGGGACGGTCCGCAAGGGTAGCGCACACGGTCATCGCCGCGGCACACAGCGACGCTCAGTAGTCGCTGTGTGCTCGTGCACGCGGGCGGGTGCGGTAGGGAGAAGACACGCGTCGGGGGTTGCAGGAACCCTCTACTTTTACACGCGGTATGCGGCGCTCATTTCTCCCAATACCCCTCCTTGTCATGCTCCGCCCCCTCCGCCTCGTCCTCACCGTCGTACCGCTCGTGCTCGCTGTTCTGGTGCTCAGTTCTTGTGACAGCGAGGACGAAACCCTAGCCGACCTGATGGGCATCACGCTCTTCAACGACGACACCGAGGACACCAACCTCGTCGGCCCCGACGAGTCGCCCTCAGACGCCACGGTAGTCGCCTCCGGAGACTCCCGGCTGATCGAGGTCCCCGTAGAAGACGGGCAGATTCTCGAGTTCAGAACCGAGACGAAGGGAATAGAGCTCGGCTTCACACAATGCGAGGTCAACCAAGACAACCTCTTCCCCGCGATCGTCCGCTGGGACGGCACCGAGATGAAGTGCTTCTCGGGGTTGACCAACTAGACCCTCAGCCGACCTAATCCTGCCGCATGTAGGCGTTCCAGCCGTGGTCTTCGGTGGCGTCGGGGGCGGGGAGCGCAAGGGCGTAGGCCTCGTCGCGCGTTGCGCACTTGTGCTTGTAGATCGTCACGGCGGGCGTGCGGTCCTTGAAGAACATCACGTAGTAGATGCTGTTGCCCGTGTGGCCGACCCAGCGCTGCTCGCCGGCGTCGTAGCTCTCGTGGTGGATGGTGTAGCGGGTCGTGTAGGCGGGGCCGTCCATGCTGTATAGGGTGGAGTCGGCGCTGAAGACGTTGGCCGAGACCTGCGTCCCGTAGTTGGGGATCTCGGAGGTCCACGTGTAGGTGCCGCTGAGCGGGAAGGCATCCGCCGAGGGCAGGGTCTCGGCCACGGCGTTGGAGGCCGAGCACGCGCCGAGGAGGAGCACGCGCCGAGGAGGAGCGCGGCGGTGAGCGCGAGGCCGAAGGGCCGGAAGGTGCGCATGGGAAGCGTGGGGTAGGTGGAGGCGGAACGGCACAGCCAAGTGGGGTCACGCTATGTGGGGCCAGTCTACGCGCCACCGGTCGGGCCTGTCGTGCGCCCGACGCGACCGTCGAGGCGAGGGAATCGCCGTCGCACTTGTGAGGGAAGGCCCGCCAATTCCCTGCGTGCCGGTGCATAGCGAGGGTAAGTTGCACCCCATCCGCTGAGCCACACCCCACCATGCGCCTCTTGCCCCTCGTTCTGCTCCTCGCCCTGGTTGGCTGCTCGCTCGTTGAGGACGAGGTGCCAGAGCGCGACGAAACGGCACCCATCCAGACGGACGCCGTGCGCTACACCGCAGTCCCCGGGCCCAATCAGGGTACCTACCAACCGTACACCTTTGACCTCGTGGCGCGCTTCACGAACCAGACGGACGCGACCGTTTACCTGGAGCGCGGGTTTCCCGACCAGCCTCAGCCGGACTACAGCGTTCGCCTTGTCAGTGGCGATGGCCAGCAGACGTCGGCCTTCAACACGATCCTCTCCGGCGTCAGCCACGACCAGCAGATCGCTGTGGCTCCAGGCGAGACGCGCGCGGACACGCTCCGCCTGCGAGGCCCCACCTCGTGGGACGGGCGCACGGGCGAAGCGTTTGGAGAACTCGAAGGCGTGATGGAACTAGCCTACTTCGTCCGCGCGTGTCAGAGCGAAAGGCCGTGCGCGACCCCGAACTCTGGGGCGGTCTCCAACGTCTTCGAGGTCGTCCTAGACTGATTCCATGAGACCCACAGACAGCACGATGACGACGCGCTCCCTCGGCCGCCTCGGCCCCGTCACCGAATGCGGCCTCGGCTGCTGGCAACTCGGCGGTGGCTGGGGCCGCCCGTGGGACGACGCCATCGCCCAGCAGATTCTCAGCGCAGCCTACGCCCACGGCGTCCGCTTCTTCGACACCGCCGACGTCTACGGCAACGGCGCGAGCGAGCAGTCCGTCGGGCGCTTCCGCGCGACGCACCCCGACCTTGTCGTGGCGACTAAGCTCGGGCGGACGGGCGAGCTCTTCCCAGACAAATACACCGAGGACGGCCTCCGCGCCGCCACCGAGCGCTCCCGGGACCGCCTCGGCGTCGAAACGATCGACCTGACGCAACTCCACTGCGTGCCCGCCGAGGTGCTGCGCGCAGGCCACGTCTTCGATGGGCTCCGCCGCCAGCGCGACGACGGGCTGATCGCCGCGTTCGGCGCGAGCGTCGAGTCGGTGGAGGAGGGGCTGCTGTGCCTGGAGCAGGAGGGGCTAACCTCGCTGCAGGTCATCTTCAACATCTTCCGGCAGAAGCCCGCGCGGGAGTTGTTCGACCGCGCCGCGGAGCGTGGTGTCGGCATCATCGTCCGGCTGCCGTTGGCGAGCGGATTGCTCACCGGTAAGCTGACCACGAGCACCGTCTTCCGCAAGGACGACCACCGCGCGTTCAACCGCGACGGCCAGGCGTTCAACGTCGGCGAGACGTTCGCGGGCCTCCCCTACGAGCGGGGCGTCGCGCTCTCAGAGCACCTGCGTGCCTACGTGCCTGAGGGCTTTTCGATGGTCGAGATGGCGCTGCGGTGTGTCCTCGACCACGAGGCGGTGTCGGTCGTCATCCCCGGCGCGAGTTCGCCCGACCAGGCCGAAGCCAACGCGCGGGCCTCCGCGCTGCCGCCGCTGTCGGATGCGTTGCACGAGCGCCTACGCGGGTTCTACGACGAGCACGTCCACGACCACATTCGGGGGCCGTATTGAGAGAAACTGTTTGGTAAGGGAGGATCAGGGCGAAAGCGAGCGAGACAACCGCCCTCAAGGCGCGTGAAGCAGGCGATGCGCCAGCATCGGCGATGCAGCGCAACGCAGAAGGCGGTCCGTCGCAGCCGCTTGCAGCCCATCAGTGCTCTTGCCAAACAGTTTCTGAGGCAAGCGTGGTGGCCTGGAGCCGTGATGACTTATCGTGGGATACCAGATCCGGTCACACACGTTCATCTTGTCATGCTGACCTCGATCCAGCATCTCAGCGATAGCCCGGAGCACCGCCGTCGCCAGAGATCCTGAGTCAAGCTCAGGATGACACCAGAGCAACGCGTTGAGCGGACTAGGTATGGTATCATAGAGCCCTACCTCCGACCGCGCATGATCCGCCTCGTTCGCCTCGCCTGCTTCCTCGCCGTGGCCGTACCAAGTAGCGCCGCACAGCCCTGGCCGACGACGCAGTGGCGCGCCGTCGACTCGACCGGGCAGGCGCTGGAGCAGGTCGACCGAGCCGTTCACGGGCGCACGTTCGCGCTGATGCTGGAGGAGGCGAGCCGGTGGTACGCGTCGCTCGGCTTCCGCCCACCCGATCAGCCCGTGTCCAGCCAGGGGGGCTACGTCGCCTTCCTGAAGGACGACCCCGACGACATTGGCTCGGTGTTCAACTGGTACGACACGGGGTCGCCGCGCAACCGCTTGTACCTGACAGGCAACCTCGCCATGACCGCCCCAAGCACGCCGCTGGAGCGTCTGATGTGGGCGTCGCCGGTGCATGAGCTCTTCCACGGTATCCAGTGGAGCTATCCTGGCTACACGTCGGCCCGGCCCCAGTCGCCTGGACTCCCGTCGTGTGGCACGAACTCGGATGCGGTCGCAATCGGATGGTTCAATGAGGGGGCCGCTTCGGTGTTGCAGGTCCGGTGGATCGAGCGAGAACGCAGCGTCACCTATGGCCACCCGTTTCACGGCGGGACCCGAGCCGCCTGGGTGCGCTATTTCGACCAGCCGCTTCACCTACCAAGCCTACCCGCGTCGTTGGTGAGCGGGCCGCAGCGCGAGCTGGAACGGGACGCCGGGCGGTCGTGGCGCTGCGGCTACGGGACGTGGTACTTCTGGTACGCTGTCGGCGACCTCCTCGCCACAGAGCCGGGCCAGGAAGCTGCCTACCTCCGCTACATCCTCGAAGAGCCTGAGGGCTGGACCGGTGCCGCCGTCGGGGCCATCGATGCCGGGCTCAAGACGGCGGCACAGGCGTTCGGCTCGCCCAACCGCGTCGACGGGGGCCTTGTCGAGCTCTACCCCACGTTCATCGCCGAGTACGCCGACACGCTTGCGTTCTACGGCCGCCCCGAGCCGATTTCCTTGCGCGGGCGGAGCGAGGTGCGCTTCGAGGACGGCTTCATCGAGCCGATCGCGACGAAGGCGTTCCAGGTTACGGTCAACGTCGACGACACCCTGCCGAGCGACCAGCCGTCGCGCTTCCGCGTGACGCTCGACCCGCAGCCGAACCGCGAACAGATGCACCTCATCGAGGGGCGGACCCGCTACCGCGCGCCCGTCTCCGGCACGACGCCCTACCAGTTCGAGATCCCCGTCCGCCGCGACACGACGTTCCTTGTCCGCCTCGCCAACGTCGCCGAGGATGCCGCCGCGACGCGCGGCACGCCTTACACGCTCCGGTTCGAACTCGGCGGGTTCTACGGCGCCCCCACGTCTGGCCCGACCGATATTCCCGAGATCGACTTCCCGCCGGGCTTCAACGTGCTGAGCGGGCCGCCGCCGCTCGTCGGCTGCCAGGGCGGCCCGGAGGCGGGGTCGGCGTTCGACCTCATCACTGCCAGCGAGGCCGTCAACGACATCCAGCGCGTCGAGGAGGAGACGACCGCCACGCTCGACGACCTCGTGGAGGCGTTGGAGGACGGCGACTTCGTGCTGCCCGGTTCGTCGCCCGCCCAGCGCTCGGCACTCCGCCAGGCCATTGAGAGCGGCATGCTCTCCGAGGAGCAGCTTGCCGAGATGCGCGCCGCCATCGTCGAGGCACGCGAAGAGTTCGCCGGGACCGAGTCGGGGTTTGCCGAGGTCCGCGAGGCGTACGCGCGGGACTACGAGGGCCGCTCGCGCCTGATCGCGACGCTGGTCGGCCAGGCTGCCGACAAGCCGTGCCAGCTGATCCTCGTCGCTGCGCTAGAGGGCGAGGAGGGCGGCCCGCAGCAGCTCAGCGTCGCCGACGACACGGACCTCCCCGACGAGGCGCCGATGGCCGTCGGCATCGAGAGCGTGGGCGTGCTCGTCGGTGCGCTGGAGGAGATGCGCGAGGCGGGCGCGCCCCTCTTCGAGCCGTGCATGATGACGCCCGAGCAGCAGGAGACGGAGCGCGCCTCGTCGTGCCCGATGGTGTGCTCGGCGGGGCGGCTGTCGCTGGAGCAGGCCACGCAGAACCGCCTCAAGGGCACGCTCGAAGTCGATATGATCCGCGAGACCGACCGGCGCAGCGGCCCCGACGACTGCCCCGTGGTCGAGCGGTATCGCCTGGAAGCTGGGTTCAACGTCACGTCGGCCAACACGGGCGAGGACGCCGAGATGCTGCGCGGCCTCAGCGACGAGACGCTGCGGCTGATGGGCCTGACGCAGGAGGCCATCGACCTACTGCGCCAGTCCGACGGCGGCGGCCAGGCCGTCCGGTAGCCCAGCCCTGTACGATGATAAGCAGGCGTGCAGAAGTTCTGCGGTATATCGGCACGGGGAGGCACGGTCGGCTCCCCCCGCTTGTACGCCTGCGACGGCGCACAAGCTGTCCCCCTCATC
>JBCCLD010000226.1:0-7576 GCA_039027055.1 Bacteroidota bacterium | reverse complement strand
AGGTGCTCACGAGACGCCGTTTGCGTCTCCGAAAGGCGCACGAGGAGCGCGATCCCGTAGGATCGAGTGACGAGTGGAACGCAGCGGAGGCCGAACGGAGGCCGTGAGCACCGATCAGACCGATTGTCCACACGCCCTAGAACGGCACCGATTGGGTGGCAGGTCGCAACCCTACCGGCCTGCCCATCCTGCACGGCGCTTCGTCTCGCGACGGGGCGCCGTGGTCGTTATGCAGAAGGCTCCAATTTTGCTATACCTCTCCAGGCCCCCTGTTGACCTCCCGTATCATCGTTGCCCCTTCCTTTCCCACCCCTCAGCGCTCCGATCCGTGAAAGTTAGCGACCAGATTCTCAACGCCGAGACGCCCCCCATCTCCTACGAGATCATCCCGCCCAAGCGCGGCACCAACATCGAGAGCGTGTTCGGCATCGTGGAGCAACTCGTCCCGCACGAGCCGCCCTTCATTGACGTGACCAGTCACGCCGCGGAGATCTACTACGAAGAGATGTCTGACGGCACCGTGCGCAAGCACGTCAAGCGCAAGCGCCCCGGCACCCTCGGGCTCTGCGCGGCCATCCAGCACCGCTTTGGTATCCCGGCCGTGCCGCACCTGCTCTGCCAGGGCTTCACCCGCGAGGAGACCGAGGACGCGCTCATCGAGCTGCACTACCTCGGCATCCGCAACGTGCTCGCGCTGCGCGGCGACGACAAGGGCTACCGCAAGCCCACCGCCAACAACCGCTCGCGCAACGACTACGCCGAGGACCTCGTCCGGCAGATCGACAACATGAACCGGGGCCAGTTCCTCGAAGAGCTGATCGACGCGCAGGCGACGGACTTCTGCGTGGGTGTGGCGGGGTACCCGGAGAAGCACTTCGAGTCGCCCAACCCGACCTGGGACGTGCTCGCGCTCAAGCGCAAGGTCGATGCTGGCGCGGACTACATCGTCACGCAGATGTTCTTCGACAACCGGCACTACTTCGACTTCGTCGAGCGCTGCCGCGAGGTCGGCATCACCGTGCCGATCGTGCCGGGTCTGAAGATCATCACGTCGAAGAAGCACCTCACGTCGCTGCCAGCGTTCTTCCACCTGGAGATCCCTGAGGCGCTCGCCGCCGAGGTCGAGGCCGCCGACCGTAAGCACGTGGCTGCCGTGGGCGTCGAGTGGGCGCGCCAGCAGTGCGAGGAACTCCTCGACGGCGGGGCCCCGGCGCTGCACTTCTACATCATGCAGACCGCCAAGCACGCCCTGAAGGTCGTCGAGCCCTTGCGCAAGATGGCTTAAGTGAGTACAGCGGTATTGCGGTGCAGCAGGTGTCGCGGTGCAGAGAATGAGACTTGATCCCGCAGCGAAATCGGGACACCACCACCTCACCACCTCACCGCCTCACCGGGCGTCAGCCCTCCCGCACCAGCGGCATCGTCATGCAGCGCGCGCCGCCACGGCCGCGCGAGAGCTCGTGGCCGGTGAGCTGCAGCGCGATCTTCTCGCCGACGGGGACCGTGCCGTTCCGGTAGAAGGAGAGAAAGTGCTCCGCGTTGACCACGTGGAAGCCGTGGGCGCGCAGCGCGGCGAAGGTGTGGCGGTTGCGCTCGTAGGCGAGGACCAGGTTTGGGGCGAGGGCGAAGAGGTTGGCCCCGTCGGTCCACTGCTCGCGGTCCTGGTTGAGCGGGTCGGTACCGCCGCACGGGATGAACGTGAACGGGTGCCCCGTCAACTCCTCGATGGCGCCCTGCACGCTGGGTAGCACGCGCGTCTGGAAGCGGCCTCCTCCTGGCGCGGTGGCGTCGTACTCGGAGAAGTGGAAGACGTTGTGCCGCTCCCGCGCGATGATGGGTGGGTAGACCATGCACGTCGCGTCGTCGATGAAGGTGAACACCGTGTCGAGGTGCATGCACGAGCGCTTGTTGGGCAGGTTGACCATCAGGATATCCGTGACGGGCGTCTCGGCGAGGAGGCGCTCCGTGACCGCCATCACACCGCCCAGCGAGGTCCGCTCCGACTGCCCGATGAGCACGAGCGACTCGTTCACGACGAGGAGGTCGCCCCCCTCAAACGAGACGTAGTCCGGAAGCACGAACAGCTGCTCCCGGTGCGCAGCGAAGCGCGGGTGGTGGCGCAGGATCGCCTCGACGATCACGCTCTCGCGGCGGCGCGCGTCTTTCGCGGCGCGGCTCATCACGACATGGCCGCCCACGACCGCGCAGAGGTCGCGGGTGAAGAGCAGGTTGGGTAGCGGCGGTGCCACGAGCGGCAGCGGCGACTGCCCCGTGACGGCAAACCGGTAGAGCGCGTCCGGGTCGAGCGCGAGCAGGTCGGCTTCGTAGCGGGCGTAGTTGCGTGCCGGGAGCGCGCGGCTCAGCTCGGCAACAAACCACGCGCGCGCGTCGGCTCCCGCGTCGGGGTCGTCGAGCGTCTCCTTGAGCAGCGTCGCGATCTGCAGCACCGCCTCCGACTGCCCGACGACCCGCTCGAACACTGCGCACAACTGCCGGTGCTCCTCGCGGGCGCGGTCGGTGAACAGGATGTCGTCGAAGAGGAGAGCGTCTTTGTTGTCCGGGGCCACGAGCGACATCTCGTCGCCGGGGGTGTGGACGACGACCTGGCGGAGCAGCGCCGTCTCCGACGTGATGTTGAGCGTGTCTAGGGCGCTAGAAGGCGGGGGAGCGATAGGCATAAAGGAGCGCCAAGGGGGGAGGGCGCAGAAAGGCGAGGCCAGCGAAAACGCCTGCCGGGGGCTCCCAGCAGGCGTTCGGAAAGTACGAGGACGGCGAGGCAGCCGTCGGGGCGCCGCGGTGTCGTGCGTGTCACCGTCGGCGTTTGGCGACGAGTTCGACAAACCGCAGCACCACCGCTACAACGAGCAGCAGCACCAGCACCGGGAAGACGAATTCCAGCAGCGCAACACCAAGCTGGAGCAGCATCGACAGCAGCGAGAAGGCGATCATGAGGACGATCGCCACGAGGACAAGCTGAAGGATGCGCTGGATGGTCATAGAGCCATTCATAGGGGAAAGCCGGATAGCACGTCTGCGGGTACGTAAATGCGTTGCAACAAGGGAAGGTCCGCGCGGACGGACGGCGTCAGAGCGTCAGAAAGAACTCGGCAAGCGTGATGCCCATGCCGGTGCGGTCGAAGCCGCCCAGGATCAGTATTCGGCCGTCGGCGAGTTTGGTTGCAGTGTGCCTATGGCGTGGCACATTGAGGCGGGGCACGCCCGATGCCAGCGGGAACGCAAAGAAGCGGCCCGCAGCGTCGGCGAAGACCTCCGCCTCCGGCACCGGTGCACCCGTGCCTAGCACCTGGCCGCCCGCGAGGAGCACCAGTCCCGACTCGATGGCTGCCCCGGCGTGCCCTACCCGCGCCGTAGACATTGGCTGCACGGGCACGTCGTCGTAGCTCGGGTCCAGGCCCAGCGTGACGGCCAGCGCTACCGAGTCCACCGCCACATCGTTGGGGGGCACATAGGTACCTGCCAGCAGAAAGTCGCCGAAGCCTTGCGAGTCCTGGGGGCCGAGGGGCGTGAAGGTGAACGACGAGACGGCCGTTGGCGTGCGCGCCAACGCAGGGCCGACGGCAAGCGGACTGTCCAGCGACGACGTGGTGGATCCAGCATCTGGTGGTACAAGCTCTGCCACGCGAAAGTCGGAGCGGGTGCCCACAGCCGTGCCCGAGATCGAGATCCGGCCCCGCCCGCCGATGAGGTAGACGAACGTGTCACCGTCGACCGTGACCGTGTGGGCGGCATGGTCCGTACGGATCACAGCAGGGCTCCGCTCGGTCACCGGCACGCGGGAGAACGTCTCGGTGCGCGGGTCGAACACCTCGGCATCGGACACGAAGTCGCTGAAGCTTGTCGCATCGGAGGCCCGTGTGCCGCCGACGAGCAGGACGCGGCCGTCGGGCAGCAGCGAGGCGGTGTGGCCCGTGCGGGCTTCGACGAGGCGCGCCGGAAGCGTGTCGAACGTGTTCGTGGCGGGGTCGAAGAGGTAGGCGCGGTCGGCCGCAGGGCTGCTGGCCTGGTTCGTGCCGCCGGTGATGAGCACGCGGCCGTCGGCCAGCCGGGCCGCGGCGTGCCCGCCAAGCGCCTGGGGCATCGAAACGAAGCGGGAGCCGCTCGTCTCCAGCGAAAACGCCGCTGGCAAGAACACACCGTAGCGGGTCGCCCGGGACACGTTGCCGGACACATCCACCGCTTCGATGCGGAGCGCGTTGACCCCGCGGCTCAGGGTGAACGGCACGCGGTACGTCTGGGTCGACGCGTCAAACGTGGCTCCCCGTCCGTTGACCTGGACCGAGTCGATAGAGCGCAGCTCGGACGTGACTGCGACCTCGACCTCCACATTGGGATCGGCCACGACCGCCGAGAGGTCCGGCGCTAGGATCGTGATGGCCGGAGGAGACTCGTCTACAAACGGGCGCTCACACCCGGCGACGAGCGCGAGCGCAAGGAGGCAGCCGGGCAGGAGGAGGCGAGGTTGGAGCACGCGGAGTCGAAGTATGCAGGGTCGAAGCACTACGTCAGTACACTACGTCGGTGTACTGTTTGGCGCGAACGCACGAAACGGGCGACCTCTGGGTTCCGGTATGGAAGGCGGCGTTTTTCGCAGGGGGTGCCTCGCTATTCGCCCACGCCTTACCGTTCGGGTGCCTCGAACGGGACCTCGTAGGTGACGTGTTGGAGGACGAGCCCGCGCGCCGGTGCTGCCGGGCCCGCCACCCGTCGGTCCTCCGTGGCCAACAGGTCCGGGATCGTATCGGCAGGTCGCTTGCCGTGGCCGATCTCGACGAGCGTCCCGACGAGCGCGCGTACCATCCCGTGCAAGAACCGGTCGGCGACGACCTCGAACCGCCAATCACCGGGGCGATGCTCGGCCACCCACGCGGCCTGCGAGACCGTGCAGACGCGGTTGAGCGTGGCCGACCGGGTGCGGCAGAACGCGCCGAAGTGGTGCGTGCCCAGGAGCGCCTGCGCGGCATCGTTCATGCGCGTGAAGTCGGGCGCAGGCTTGATGTGCCAGCGCGCGTGGCGGTCGAGGGCGCGGGCCGTGACAGCGACGTGGTAGTGGTAGCGCCGGGCGCGCGCGTCGTAGCGGGCATGGAAGTCGTCGGCGCTCTGTTCAACGGCGAGGACGGCGATGGCATCGGGGAGCAGCCCGTTGAGCGAGCGCCGTAGCCGGAGCGGGTCGATGGCCGCATCGTCGGGTGCGTCGACGTGGGCAACTTGGCCGCGCGCGTGCACGCCAGCATCCGTCCGGCCCGACCCGACAACGCCCACCGGCGCGCGTAGCACCGTCGCGAGGGCGCGCTCGACCTCGGCTTGCACCGTTGGCTGGTCGGGCTGGATCTGCCACCCGGCGAACGGGGAGCCGTCGTATTCGATCAGCAGGCGGAGGCGCATCCAGGGCACGCGAAGGATCCGAGGCGGGATAGAGTCGGTAACTTAGCATTCCCTTCTCAGACCGACCCTGTCATGCCCCGCGCCAACGTCTACCTCACCGGCTTCATGGGCAGTGGCAAAAGCACCGTCGGCCCGCATCTGGCGAACCGGCTCGGTGCAGCGTTCGTCGATCTCGACGCGAGTATCCAGGACACGATGGGGCTCTCCATCGCCGCGCTGTTCGAGCACCACGGGGAGGCGGCGTTCCGGCGGGCCGAGCGGGCAGCGCTCCAGGCGACCACCGAGCGGCACGGGCTGGTGGTGGCGACCGGTGGCGGCGCCCTCCTCGATGAGGCCGCCTATCGCCTCGCGGCCGCGGCGGGCACGATCGTCTACCTCCGTGTGCCGGCCGAAGTCCTGGCCGAGCGCCTGGCTGGTGAGGCCGCCACACGCCCACTCCTGCACGACCGCACCGGTGACCCCCTCGCCGGAGCTGCGCTTGTAGCCCGCATCGATGCCCTCCTCACCCAGCGCGCCGGCGCCTACGAGCGCGCCGACGTGGTCGTGCAAGCCGACGCGCTGGCTGCCTCAACCGTGGCCACGTGGATTGACGAGGCGCTCGCCTGAAGACGTCTGGGCTGTGACGGCGCGGCGGCCCCGTGCGGCTGGGTGCGGGCCACATTCCTCGCGAAATAGCACGAGCGGTACGGTTCAGCGTTGACATCGGGCTGCTGACGCTGCACCTTTCTCGACTCTCGACTCTCGACTCTGAGCGCTTATGCGTCTGCTCCGTCCCATTGGTTCTACGCTCCTGCTCGCCTTGGTGGCGGCAGGGCCGGCGTGGGCCCAGGAGGAGCCGCTCGACATCTTTGGCTACTTCCAGGCACAGTTCCTCTACGAAAACGTCGATGAGGAGCGCCTGCAAGGCGCATCGCCGACGTTTCTGTCCGAGAACACCATCGACCGCGACGAGGATGTCACGACGTTCAACCTCCAGCAACTCAATCTCTTTTTCCGCAAAGCGCTCGGCTCGAAGTCCACGGCCTTCGTCGATCTCGAGTTCATCAACACCTTCTCGACGGGCGACGGCACTGGCTCCGCCGCGCTCAACGAGGCCTGGGTGAGCTACCGGACGTCGCGCGCGCTCACCTTCAAGCTGGGGCTCCACGTGCCGCCGTTCAACCGGCTCAACGAGATCAAGAACCGCACGCCGCTGCTGCCCTACGTGGTGCGGCCCCTCGTCTACGAGACCTCGTTCGAGGAAGTCCTAGCCATCGAAGACTATCTGCCCAACCAGGCATTCGCGCAGGTCAGCGGCACACTGCCCTACCGTGATATGCGGTTCAGCTACGCAGGCTACCTCGGTAACACGGGCAACGTCAACACGAACCCCTTCCGCGGGCAGACCGGTGTGGACACCACGAAGTCGGTCCTCGTCGGCGGGCGCGTCGGTGCTCGGGTGGGCCTGCTGGAGCTAGGCGTCTCCGCCTCGCGCGACGTCACCAACCGGTTTCAATCCCTCGGCGAAGCGCTAGGGCTGGCGCCGGGTGCCCTGCGCAACGTCCCGCGCCTCCGCTTCGGTAGCGATCTCCAGGTGCTCTATGGCTCGTGGTCGCTCGACGCCGAAGTCCTCCGTGTCAGCTTCGACGACGACCAGGAGACGGTGAGCCTGCGCCGCACATTCTACTACGTCACCCTCGGCTACGAGCCGCATCCGAAATGGCTGACCTATGCGTCGTTCTGGAGCAGCGATGAGCTGGGGCGATTGCGCAACGAGGTGAACAATGCGTCTCTACGCCAAGGCTCCGACGTGGATGTGCTCACGGTCGGCGCCTCCTTTGCACCCACGGATCGCGTGCGACTCAAGGGGCAGTACGCGGTCGCGTGGCTGAGCGATGACGAGGAAACGTTTGGGCTGCCCGAAGGCCCGGCGAACACGCTCAGGATGTTCGACCAACGCTCGCACGTCCTCACGCTCGCGGTCTCGGTGATCTTTTAGGGGGGCGATGGGACGAACAGCTACAGCGATCAGACGGTGCGGGATGGGGCTGCTCATGGCCGTGCTCCTCGTGGCCGTGCTCCTCGTGGTGGGCACGCCCATGGTGCAGGCCCAGGACGACACGCAGGGGAGCCAGACCGTGGCCGTGGTGGTACACACCGATGTGCCCGAGACCTCGCTCGACCGCGGCGACCT
>JBCCLD010000225.1:0-7581 GCA_039027055.1 Bacteroidota bacterium | reverse complement strand
CGGCGGAATTCCTGATGACAAAGTCACCTTGGCAGACCTGCGACAGCACCGCCGCTGACGATGACACCCAGAGCGCCAACACAAACAGGGGAGACGATACGAGCGTGAGAAATCGCATGGCTCGAAAGAACTGGGATTGCAACAGTTAGGACATAGCATACTTCCCGCACAATCTCAGCCCACGCCGCCTGAGCGCGGGCACCGCTCTGCTTCACGAGCGAGCGGATCCGGTGGCGTGAGCCGAACAAAAGAGACGAGAATGCATTAACGTGTGACTTTGACACGAATGTGCGCGGCTAGGGTCGTGCGAGCCAAACATCTGACCAGGCCTCGCGTACACGCCCGCCCGACTCGCCTCACCCTGACCCCGACCCCCATGCCCGAGGTGCTCGATCTAACTGTCCTCGACACCGTCGCCTTCGACCCGGCCATCGGTTTCGTTGAGGAATACGTGGACCCCATGCTCGACCTCTACGATGAGATCGAGCGGCTCAAGCGCGAAAAGAATGCGGTCCTGCTGGCGCACTACTACCAGGAGGGCGACATCCAGGACATCGCGGACTACATCGGCGACTCGCTCGGCCTCGCACGCGAAGCAGAGAAGACTGACGCCGACATCATCGTCTTCGCGGGCGTGCACTTCATGGCCGAGACGGCAAAGATCCTCAACCCGACGAAGAAGGTCCTCCTGCCCGACCTCAACGCGGGCTGCTCGCTGGCCGACTCCTGCCCGCCCGACGAGTTCGCGGCGTTCCGAGCGCAGCACCCGGACCACATCGTCATCTCCTACATCAACTGCACGGCGGCGATCAAGGCGCAGACGGACATCATCTGCACGTCGTCCAACGCGGAGCATATCGTCCGTCAGATCCCGAAGGACCAGCCGATCATCTTCGCGCCGGACCGCAACCTCGGGCGCTGGCTCGTGAAGGAGATCGGCCGCGAGATGGTGCTCTGGGACGGCTCGTGCATCGTCCACGAGGTGTTCAGCGAGCAGGAACTCGTCCGGCTGAAGGTGCGCAACCCGCACGCGCTCGTACTGGCGCACCCCGAGTGCGAAGAGGCCGTGCTACGGCACGCCGACCACATCGGCTCGACCTCGTCGATCCTGCGCTTTGCGACGGAGAATCCCGCCGACACGTTCATCGTGGCGACGGAGACGGGCATCCTGCACCAGATGCAGAAGGACAACCCGGACAAGACGTTCATCCCGGCCCCGCCAGACAACGGCTGCGCGTGCAACGACTGTCCGCACATGAAGCTCAACACGATCGAGAAGCTCTACCTGTGTCTGAAGCACGAGACGCCGGAAGTCACCATGGACGAGACGATCCGCCGCCGCGCGCTCGCGCCCATCGAACGGATGCTCGCGATGAGCGAAGGGGTGAGCTAGCCAGAGAGCTGTCACGAACCAGTGCCGCACAGAAACAACGAGGCCGACCTCCGGAATGGGGGTCGGCCTCGTTGCTGATGGTGCTAAGCGTACGCTAGGCGATGCCGTCGTCGACTTGGCCGGGGCGGTTGGTGCCCTGCTTTTCGCCGAAGTAAGCGATGCCGTCGTCGACTTGGCCGGGGCGGTTGGTGCCCTGCTTTTCGCCAACGAACAGCATTGCTGCGAGGGCACACCCAAGCGCGAGTACCTGTAGGGTGGTCTTCATGCTAGGAGAGATTAGTGGTGGATAGAGCGAGCAGAATAATAGTGGACGAAAAGGGAACCTTCCAAGTTTACATACGCGACAGGAGAAGGGAATACCGCTTGCGAGGAACAATTCACGTCTCCTCCCTGGTGCCCGATGCCTCGTTTTAGCTACATCCTGTTGCTGCTGCTCGTTGGAGCCGAAGCCTCTGCGGTATTGGGGCAAAACGCCGCGCAGGGTCAGCCGCTGTTTAGCCTGCGCTACGACTCGGGAGACCTAGGACTGGAGCCCCAGAACTGGACGGTCGTCCAGGACAGCCGAGGACAGATCGTTGTGGGAAATAACGGGGGGCTGGCACTCTTTGACGGTCAAGGTTGGCAAACGCAGTCCATTCCGAATTATTTAGCGCGCGCAATCGCCGTCGATGACGACGGCCAGCTCTTCGTAGGTGGGATCGACGAAATAGGCCAGTTGGTGCCAGACTCCCTGGGCCAGCTTCGCTACGAGAGCCTGCGGTACCATCTACCAGACGAAGACTACGGAGATATCTGGAACACGCTGGTCGCTGGCGAGCAGGTGATTTTCCAGGGACGGCACCACCTGCTCTTCTGGGACGGCGAGCGCTTCGAGGTCGTCCAGCCTGAGGCCCCGATTAGTAGGACCTACGTACTGAACGATACGCTCTTCGTGCACCTGCGTGGCCAACCGCTCCGGCGGTGGCAGGAGGGCCAGTTAGAAGTCGTCGCTGGGACCGAGGCGCTTGCCGACCACCAACTATTCGCCTTGCACCAGGAGCGCAGCGGAAGCATGCTGATGGGAACGCGCTCCGGTCAATTCTACCGATTGAGCGGAAGCACGATGGAGGCGCTGTCGTTTGAGGGGCGCGCGCTCTTCGAAAACCATCGGCCCTACGCGTTCGCGGTCGTGCCAACACCCGACGGTGAGGTCTACGCGGTAGGCACGTTCGGGGGGGGCATCGTGCTGCTCAACGAGCAAGGCTCGCTGATCGACCAGGTTCCTCTCTCAGAGGATGAGTGGGTGCTCGATCTGACGTTTGATCACCAGGGGGGCCTCTGGGCTGCGCTCTACAACGGCCTCCTGCGCGTCGATGTACTCCCGAGCATCCGACGGTATGAAGCCGAGCAGGGGCTCCTTGGTTTGGCAACACAGGTAGTCCGGAGCGGCGAACGGCTGTACGCGACGACGGCGCTCGGGGTCTACCGGGCTGCGGTCGCGGACCCGCGGTGGGAGCCGGTGCTCACGGAGCACGGTCAGGCCTGGGCGCTGAGCGACATCGGCGGGCGCATACTTGCTGCGACCAACGCCGGGCTGTTTGACATCACGGGAGAGCAAGCAGTGCGCGTGTCGGATGAGGTCACATTCACGCTGCACGAAGTGAAGGGAAACCCCCGCTATGTGTACGCAGGGCTCAGGGACGGCTTGGTGCTGCTTCAGGTTACAGAGGCCGGTACCTGGCGCGTCGTGGGGCGCGTGGCGCAGTTGGACGGCGACGTGTTTGCCATCGGCCAGCGCGGCGAGACCCTCTGGGTCACCCTGGCGGGTGGCGAGGTGCTCCTGCTCGATCTGGAGGCAGGGTTGCTCACGCCAGACATCCAGACCTTGGCGGACGACGACCGACCCGACGGACGCCTCGTCTACACAGAGATCGGCGGAGCGTTTGCGGCAGCGGGCGAGGAGGGCGTCTACCGCGCCACGCCCAACGCCGAGGGGGGCGTGGGGCTCGTCGCAGACAGCCTGCTCAATAGCACCCTAGACCTCGACGGGAAGACTTATCTGTTGCTGAGCGAGATCGGCGACGAGCTCTGGGTCGTACGTGGCCGAGAGTTGCTGCTGTTCGAGCGGACGCCTACGGGGTATCGCCGCCTGAGACGCCCCGACCTCCCGCTCGACGATCTGCACATCTCCCACATCGCGTCGGACGGACAGCACGTGTGGCTCGCCACCGAGGACGGCCTGCTTTGCTACGACCCGAACGCGCCCAAGCGGTACGACGCGCCCTATCGTCCGCTCTTTCGCCAGGTAGACCGGGGCAAGACGCTACTCTTCGGCGGGACCCATGGCCAAGGCCGCATCGCCCCAGCGCAGGGCAGCGACGAGCGCCCCGTCCTGGGATACTCGCGCGAGGAACTACGCTTCGAGGTAGCTGCGCCGAGCTACAATGCGCCGGAGCGCGTCGTCTACCAGTACCGCCTCGAAGGCTTCGACGCCGAGTGGAGTGCGTGGACCCACGAGACGACCCGCAGCTACACCAACCTGCCCGAGCGGAAGCAATACGTCTTCCGGGTGCGGGCGCGCAACGTCCACGGCATTGTGAGCGAGGAAGCCCAGTACCGCTTCCGGGTACTTCCGCCGTGGTATCGCTCGTGGCCAGCCTACAGCGTATATGTGGTGCTAGGAATAGTGCTCCTGTGGGCAGTCACCACTCTTCGCCTACGCGCACACCGTCGAGAACTGGAACTGGAACGCCTCCGGCGCCGTCGGCTCGACCAGATGAATCAGCGGCTCGAGGCGTCCAACCGGCAACTTGCGGAGGCCGACGAACTCAAGACGCACCTGCTCCAGAACGCCTCACACGAGCTCCGGACGCCCCTCACAGCCATGCTGGGCTCGGCCGAACTCCTCGCCTCGCACCTCGACACGCACGATCCGGACGGTGCCGCGTTCGCCCACACCATCTTGGCTGGCACTCAGCGCTTGACGCGTACGGTGACCGACCTCATGGACGTGGCCAACGTACAATCCGGACAGTTCACGCTCGACCCTGAAGAAGTCGAGGTCGCCGATATCGTAACTGAACTGGTCGACAGCTACGCACCGCACGCGGCGGAAAAGGGACTCTACCTCCGACTCTCGCCGGAGCACCTCACCATGCCGGCCGTGCTCGACGCCTCCGCATTCCGCCGTGCGGTCGATCATGTCCTGAGCAACGCCGTCAAATTCACCGACGACGGGGGCATTGCAGTCGTACTCGATGCGGACGCCGACAGCATTTTGCTACGCGTGAACGATACGGGGTGCGGATTCGACACACGCACCCTGAGCCGTATGAAAGAAGCGTTCACCCAGGTCTCGTCGGGCCGAGGGCGCTCGCACGAAGGATCAGGCCTGGGGCTCTACATCGTGAACGCCGTGATGGAGCGCATGCAAGGCGAGATGCGGGTCGAGAGCCAACCCGGACAAGGCACCTCGGTCACACTCCGCTGGCCTCGTTACGACCGCCGTGGTGCAACCTCTGCCTTCGAGACGGCACCGCAGACCGAAGCCCCCCCCATCGAGGGCCTTTCGTTCCTCTATGTCGGGGTCCACGGGTACTATGCGCCCATGCTGCGGGCGTACCTGAAGCAGAAGGGCGTTGTCCGGGTCACGAAGTCGATGAGGGCATCGCGGCGAGCACTTCGGCTGTTTCCTTACGATGTGATCGTGGTGCACGCGGTGAATACGAGCGAGGCCCAGCGTATCTACGAGGCCGTCACGGCGTCTAGCGACTCCGCGGTGCCGCCTCGGCTGTTCGTCGTGTCCACGCCTCCCGAAGAACCAGGACGGATCGGCATCGTGTGGAGTGAAGCCGACGAGCACGAGCTGCGCGCGGCGTTGGAACGCGTGCTGGCAGCCGAGCCGGTCGGATGGAAACCGCGCTAAGCGGGCTGGTCCACTCGCCCTAAAATCGGAAGCGGAACCCCACCGTTGGTTCAAAGCGCCGCTCGACGAGGTATGCCGCCGGGTGACCGACTTCGTCGGTCGGGAGTCGGCGAAACCCATAGCGCGCGCGCATGCGGGCCACGATACGGCGCGTCACCGGGTAGTCCACGTCGAACCGGAGCGTGGTCAGGTCGGCGTCGAAGCCCTGGAAGATGTCGCCGAGCGTACGGACGCCGCCGCGCTCGAACGCGAAGATGAAGCGGAGCCCCTGCGACGTCGCGTAGGCCGCGCGCAGCCGGTGGGCACCGAGGGGCTGGCCGTCTGTGGGAAGCCGCACTGTTTGAGCAAGCAGTAGGCTCTCACCCAGGCGCATCTGCACGTCGACATGCACCCCTCCGCCGGCTTCGATGGAGTCTACAGCAAGGACCGCCGAGCGTTGCGGGGCTCCAGGGGCCTCGTAAAACGGGTTGGCCTGAACGATCTCACCCGACCTGAGCAGGGGGTAGAACGCATCGAAGGGCGCGACGCGCACGCCGCCCTCGTACCCGTAGACGCCCAGGCGTGCTTGCACGTCAACAAGGTCGGCGAAGCGCACCGCCAGGGCCTCGATGCCGATCTCGACACTGGCCCCGCGCTCCCACTGATACCCGCCCGAGGCATACGGGCCGACCGTGAGCACCTCGCCCCGGAGCGGCACCTGAAGGGTCGCGCCCACCGCGAGCGGCAGCGCCACGCTGTCAGCGGGGGCGTCCGCCCGCACGTCCGCGAGCGCGAGATCGTACGTGCCTTCGAGCGTCAGGCGTGTGCGTTCCAGCGGCCCAGTTACGCGTCGTAGCGGCTCGAAAGCGAGTTGGGCGCCGATGAGGCCGTCGAGGCGGACGTCTTCGACGAAACCGGCCAGCGAGACGGCGCCGACACGGACGGCGGCCTCAGCGCCAACCGTCCGCTCCTCCCAGGCTGCCGTGGTAGCGAATCCGTCGAGGAGGAGCCCAGTCCCCAGCCGCATCTGCTCGATGGGGCCAAGGCGGAGGTAGACCGGCGAGGTCGCGGTCGGGTTGAGACGGAGGTGCAGCAGGCGGCGGAGCGCGTCGTAGGGCTCGTCGTAGTCCTCCTCGTAGATGCCGGAGACGCCGGTGCGCCCCGGAATCAGCACGCCGACGCCCAGGCGCGTGGTGCTCAGTCGTGCCTCGATGCCGCCAAAGGCTCGCCAGCGGTCGTCGATGAACGAGGGGCCGCCCAGCAGCGCGATCTCGCTCTGCGTTACGGTGCCGAAGCCACGCCGTTGCGGCGCTTCGAATGGGTCGGCGGCGTGCCCGAACGTGAGAGGCTGCGCAACGGCTGCCGCCGAAGCGAACAGGGCAGCGGAGGCGAGCAGAACGAGAGGGAGCAGGCGCATGGTAGGGCAGACGGAGCGCAGCAAGCTACGGATGTAGACCCCGACGTATCCTCCGCCCCCTGCCTATGTACTACGCATCATCTGCCACCATGTCTTCTCCTCTCTACACCGCCGACGTCCTCGACGTGCATCCCGACTGGGTGGCGGCCGACCCACTCTTCGGCGACTACGGCGGCCACCTCGCCTTCCACGGCGTCATCGAAACGGTCAAGGTGTTCGAAGACAACCTGCTCGTCAAGCAAACCCTCGCCCAGCCGGGGAACGGCCGCGTGTTGGTGGTGGACGGCGGCGGATCGCGGCGCTGTGCGCTCTGCGGCGGCAACGTGGCCGCGCTGGCTCGCGACAACGGCTGGGCGGGCCTCGTGATCTACGGATCGATCCGCGACCGCCACGAGATTGCCGAGGTGGCCGTCGGTCTTAAGGCGCTCGGGACGCACCCGCGCAAGACGATCAAGCGCGGCGAGGGGCAGACCAGCCTCTCCGTCACGTTTGCAGGCGTCACGTTCACGCCCGGCCACTACGTCGCCGCCGACGGCGACGGCATCGTGGTGGGACCGTCCGCACCCAGTCTCGTAGGCTAGCGTCGCCAGCGTGGGCCGCTAGCTCGCTAGAGGACTTCGCCTGTGAGGTAGTCGCCGATGCGGAGCGCGTGGGCGGCGATGGTCAACGTCGGGTTGGTCGCGCCGGACGACGGAAAGAAGCTCGCGTCGGCGATGAAGAGGTTGGCCACGTCGTGCGTGCGGCCAAACGGGTCCACGACGCCGTCATCACTGAGCTCAAAAGTGGTTTTGATTTAGGGAACTACAGCTTGATTCGCTATATCGAGGCAACTGACCCCTACGGCGATAAAGAGCGCATCGAGTATAACTTGAGCGACGACCAAACCGG
>JBCCLD010000224.1:0-7605 GCA_039027055.1 Bacteroidota bacterium | reverse complement strand
GCCCAGCGGGTGTGCCCGATGCCGAGAGTGCCGTGGACAGGGCTGGCTTCGAGCGCACTCACCAGCTCGCCGACCTTGCCGCGCTTCTTACGGATGGAGACGTCTCCGTTGACCACGGCTACGCCCGCGGAGTCATACCCGCGGTATTCGAGGCGCTTGAGGCCGCTGACGAGGAGGTCGCTGGCTTGGCGCTGGCCGATGTACCCGACGATGCCGCACATAGAGGGAGAGTAGGTTGCTGACGAATGAGAGCGGAGGCTTGCAACACCGCATGGAGTGGTGGACGAAGGCAACGGCAACGATGGCTCCTTCGCCATGGCCCGTCTGTATACCTGGGGCAAATGTAACCGCTTAACCCGCGTGCGCCAATGTGTCACCCTCGCCTTCGCAGGATCCTGTCGCTCTCGAGGAGCGAGGTGATGCGTGGCCTTGGAGGGTGTAGCGGATGCACTACGACGGACAGCGCGCGACCGCCGAAGCCGTCTGCTGCGTTGCGCTCGACACTCTCCCTCTCCTCTTAGGCGGCCTCTGCGAGTGGGGCGCGCACGGATCGCCCAACCACCTCGGCCACAGCCCGCACCTGACGCATGAGGTCGGCGAACTGGTCGAAATAGAGCGACTGCGGGCCGTCCGAGAGCGCGCTCGGCGGGTCTGGGTGCGTCTCGATCATAAGCCCGTCTGCGCCGACGGCGGCCCCTGCACGAGCGAGCGGGAGGATCTTGTCGCGCAAGCCGACTCCGTGACTTGGGTCCACAAAGATGGGCAAGTGGCTGTGCTTCTTGATGACCGGGACCGCAGAGAGGTCGAGCGTGTTGCGGGTGGCGGTCTCGAAGGTGCGGATGCCGCGCTCGCAGAGGATCACGTTCGGGTTGCCGCCCGCGAGGACGTACTCGGCGCTCATAAGCCACTCCTTGATGGTGGCCGAGAGACCGCGCTTCAGGAAAACGGCCGTGTTGGTCTTACCGACCTCCTTGAGCAGCGGGAAGTTCTGCATGTTGCGTGCGCCGATCTGGAAGATGTCGGTGTACTCCCCGATCAGTTCGACGTCGCCGGGACGCATCACTTCGGTGATGACCTTGAGATGGTGCCGGTCGGCCGCAGCGCGCATCCACTTGAGGCCCTCCTCGCCGTGGCCCTGGAACGAGTAGGGCGACGAGCGCGGCTTGAAGGCCCCGCCGCGCAGGATGGTCACGCCCTGCGACGCCACGAATGCAGCCGACGTCTCAATCTGCTCCTCGCTCTCCACCGAGCATGGGCCGGCCATCATCACGAACTCGTCGCCGCCGATCACGACGCCATCGCCGAGGTCGATGGCCGTGTTGTCCTGCTTCCACGTCCGGCTGGCGAACTTGTAGGGGCTGGTCACGCGGTAGACGTCCGCGACCCCGTCGAGAATCTTGATGTGGCGCACGTCAAAGTCGGGCTGCACGCCGATGGCACCGAGCACGGTTTGCGCCTCACCGGAGGAGCGGTGCACGTCGAAGCCGTAGCCGTTCAGGTGCGCGATGACGGCTTCGATCTGGGCCTCAGAGGCCCCGCTTTGCATGACGACGACCATGGGAGGAGTGCGTGGTGGTGGGTGGGCTGGTAGACGGAGGAAGTTGCCTCCCAACGCGAAGGTAGGCCGGACGTTCAGAACGGGGTAGGCTTTTCCCAAGCCCCAGCCCTTCTCACGTAGACTTCATATTCAGATTGTTGATTGAAGATTGTCGCTTGATGAGTGCACAGAAACGTACCCTTCAAATCACACCTCGAGAATCTGCAATCCTACATCCTATACCGTTCCAGCGTGAAGCTCTCGCCGAGGTAGTGGCGGCGCACCTCCTCGTCGTCCGCGAGTTCTTCAGCGGTGCCGTGCTTGTAGATCGCGCCGTCGATGAGGATGTAGGCGCGGTCGGTGATAGCGAGCGTCTCGTGGACGTTGTGGTCCGTGATGAGCACGCCGAGGCCGCGCGCGCTCAGGCCCGCCACGATCTGCTGGATGTCCTCCACGGCGATGGGGTCCACGCCCGCGAAGGGCTCGTCGAGCAACAGGAACTGCGGGCGCGTGGCGAGGGCCCGGGCGATCTCGGTGCGCCGCCGCTCGCCGCCGGAGAGCATGTAGCCCTTCGAGCGCCGCACCTTCTCCAGGCCAAACTCCGCGATCAGTTCTTCGACGCGCGCCTCGCGGTCGGGCTTGTCCATCTTCTGGAATTCGAGCACGGCCATGATGTTGTCCTCGACGGTGAGGTTGGCGAAGACCGACGCCTCCTGTGCGAGGTAGCCGAGGCCGCGCCGCGCGCGCTGGTACATCGGCATGCGGGTGAGGCGTGTGCTCGTATGGCCACCCGCTCCATCCGGCTCGTCGAGGTAGATGTGCCCGTCGTTGGGCCGCACCATGCCGACGATCATGTAGAACGTGGTCGTCTTCCCCGCGCCGTTCGGCCCGAGCAGCCCGACGATGCGCCCCTGCTGCACCTCCAGGCTGATGCCCTTGACGACGGTGCGCTTGCGGTAGCGCTTGACGAGCCCTTCCGTCCGCAGCACACGGGCGTCGGCGCGGTCGAGCACGGGGAACGGAGAGGGAGCTTGCATCGCAAACGAACTGGGTGCTGACAACGCCCCACGAAACGTTCAGGACGCAACACGTTCCCGTCCATCGCGGGCTCAACGGCCAATTCCAACGTCCCTCAACCACGGGTAGGCTATCCTCGGGCCAGTCCGGAAAGTCAGCTTGAACAGCAGAGCCTGAGCGAGCGGGCGTTGGGCGAGGCACGTGAACCAGGCGAGGCACCAGCTTCGGCGATGCAACGCAACGCTGCCCGGCGTTCGCGCAGCCTGGCATTCGCGCAGCCTGGCATTCGCGCAGCCTGGCATTCGCGCAGCCTGGCGTTCGCGCAGCCCGGCGCAGCCGAGAGAGCGATTCGGATTTGTCCTACGTCCACGCGGCCTCCTCGTCGTCGCCGCTCACGAGGCCTTGCGCCCACGCCCAGGCTACGGCCTGCGCGCGCGTCTGCACGCCAATCTTGGCGTAGACTTGATGCACGTGCTTCTTGACGGTGCTCTCGGTGATGTAGAGCCGCTCCCCCACCTCAGCATTCGAGTAGCCACGCGCGACCTCCAGCAATACCTCCCGCTCGCGCTCGCTCAGCGCGTCGAGTGCGCCCGGCTCGGGCCGGCTCCGCCGCTGCCCGACGAAGAGCGCCGCGATGCGCCGTGAGAGCCAGCCCGTCTCGCCGCGCGCCGCGCCCTGCACGGCCTCGCCGATGAGGTAGAGCGACTCCTGCTTCGTGAGGTAGCCTGCCGCGCCGCGTTCGAGCACGCCGAAGATGTACTCGTCGTCTTCGTAGGCACTCAGGATGAGCACGGGAAGGTCCGGGTGGCTCTGCCGGAGCCGGTCGAGCACGTCGAGGCCGGAGAGGCCCGGCATCTGCAGGTCGAGCACCAGCACGTCGGGCGGCACCGCCTCCACGGCGGCGAGCGTCGCTGCCCCGTCGCTGGTCTCCGCGAGGATCGTGCATCCCGCCTCCTGTTCGAGGAAGGCCCGCAGTCCAGCGCGGAAGGTCGGGTGGTCGTCGGCGATGATGACGCGGGGGGACATGCAGGAGGGGCAATGTGGAGATGGTACGAGGCGAGGTGCAAGATCGGCAGGCCGCAGACGCGCGGCAGCCCGGCGCGGCCCACCAACCGCCCCGAGCCACCGCGTTCCTCCCAGCCGACGAGCGGCTGGGCTGGTTTCGGCGAGCTTGGCTCCGTCTACTCAGCGACGTAGAACCAGACTTCGTTCATGCCTTCGAGGTAGCGGGTCGGGTCCGTAGCATCGCGTACCTGCTGCCCGGCTGGGACAAAGCGTCCCTCGGCGATCTCGAACGAGTAGGTCCGCACTTCGTTGTCCACGTTTGGCCCCGTGAGCGTGAGTTCGAGGGTGTAGGCGCCGTCGATGAGGTGCTCCATGCGCAGCACCTTCGGTGAACCGACGCAGTCCTGCGGGAGCAGGTAAAACGAGGCCGTGTAGGGCCCGGTACTGTGATCGGCCTGCGTGTACGCTCCCAGCGGATCATCTACGCGCTGGCACGTTCGGTCGATGTCGTGCGCAGCCACCGTCCGCCCGCTGCGCTTGATGACGGCGACGTACTCGAATTCGGTGCGCCGTTCCAGGTCTGCGCGCAGCGCCTGCTTGTAGAAGCTGAAATAGACCTGCGGCGAGGCGTCGATCTCGCGGCTGTTGAACGAGACGTAGCCGATGTCGTCCCACAGCCCGCGCAGGAAGAGCGACGCTCCGCGCGTACTGTAGGGATCGCTAGTGCCCATGCTGACTACTTCGAACGGCAGCGACCAGAAGTGGCGGTCGTCGAGGAAAAAGTCGAGCTGGTACGCCCCCGCTGCGAGCACGTCGTTCACACCCGGCTCGTAGTTGGCTTCGGGCCGCTTGTTGTTGGTGAGCGTGCGATTGAAGCTGAAATCCATCGATGGGCCGTTGTGCACGCTGCTGCCGCTGTAGTAGCGGTCCCAGACCTCGGCCCCGCCCTTGACGAGCTTCACGTGCATGCGCTGCTGGTCGTAGTAGTCGACGGCGGCCCCGTTGGCGTCCTGCGTCGGGACGAAGACGGCGGTGAAGTCGGTGAGCGCGAACCGTCCGTTGGCCTCGAACTCCACGTAGTCGAGAATGCGGTCGACCCGGATGGCGGGAGCGAACGGACGGTCGTAGACCAGCGGAGGGAGCGCGTCGGAGTCCCCGGAGGCTACGTCGCCCACTGCAGGACGGCGCCGTGGGTCCTCGACCGTGGCCTGGCCGGCGTCTGGGCGCTCCTGCTCAGCATCTTCCATCTGGCCGCCGCGGACCTCCTCGGCGGCTTTGCGGGCACGGTCTCGGAGCCGGTCAAACTGCGCGGAGCTGTCCGGCACAGTCGCCGCGGCGACGACGAGCGCGAGCGTCAGGAGCGTAGCGTGGCGACGGCAAAGCAGAGCAGGCATGAGAAAGCTGGTTGATGAACAGGGCTCCTCAATCAACTCGGTCGGACGGCGCGCCTGGATGGTCCGAAGGTTCCATTCTCACCGACGCCCGTACCAATCGGCACCTCCAGCACGCCGCCGCACCAGTGCTGGGCGACGTTCACCCGGGCTTAGCGTCGAGCTCGACGGTGACCTGGGTCCCCGCCCCCGGTGCCGACTGGACCTCGAACCGACCGCCGAGTTGCTCGACACGCTCGGCGGCCCCCACGAGGCCGTAGCGCTCCGCGCGCGCGAACCGGACGAGCCGGTCGGGCACCACGAAGCCTCGGCCGTCGTCGCGGACGGTGAGCCGGACGTGGGGGCCGTCCTCGACGAGGTCGATCTGTACCCTGGTCGCCTGTGCATGCTTCGCGGCGTTCGCGAGCGCCTCCTGCGCAATGCGGTAGAGCGCGTGCTGCGCGTCGAGGGACAGCCGCCGCCCGTCGGTCGCTATCTCGGTGTGTAGGGTAGCATCTGGCAGGTGAGGCCGCGTTTGGCGCGCTAGGGCCCCGAGCGCCGCGCCTACGCCGAGGTGTTCGATAAGCGGCGGACGTAGGGTGCTGAGCACGCCTCGCAGTTCGCCTGCGACGTCGGTGACCGCGGCCCGCGCGGCTTTCACTGGGGCCGCCACGTGGGCTTCGTGATGAGCGAGCCGGTCGAGGTCGTGGCCGATCCGGTAGAGGTGCTGCACCGGACCGTCGTGCAACTCTCGAGCAATGCGGGCGCGCTCACGTTCGCGGCTCTCCGCCAGCCGACGTTGCATCTCGGCGGCCTCAGCCTGCTCGCGCCGCCACGCGGCTTCGCGCCGCCCCACAGCAGCCAGTCCGATGGCCCCAAGACCCACAACTAGCACGACTAGGGTACCTGTGCGAAACCACCACGCCTGCCACCACGCCGGCACGATGGCTAGGGTCAACCGCACCGGATCGGGATTGAACAGCCCGTCATGATTTGCGCCGAGCACCTCGAACGAGTAGGTGCCGGGCGGAATATCGGTGTACCGCGCCTCTGGCCTCTCCCCCGTGGTCGTTCGCCACTGTTCATCCACGCCGATCAGGCGGTAGCGGTAGCGGTTCTGTCGCGGACGCTCAAAGTCGAAGGCGGCGAACTCGAACGAGACGAAGTTCTCGTCGTGCGCGAGGCGGAGCGTGTCGCCTTGGGCGGGCAAACCAGCCCGCACCTGGTCGAATGTGCGCACGCCGGTGAGCGCCACGGGTGGGACGTAGGTGCTGCCCTGGAGGCTGTCAGGGTGAAACGCGTAGAACCCGCGCGGGCCTCCGAAGAAGAGACGGCCATCGTCGGCACGGTGGTACGACATAAAGTCGAAGGCGTCGGAGCGCAGGCCTTCGGTGGCCGCAAAGACGGTGAACGTCTCCGTGGCGATGTTGAAGCGGGCCAGACCTCCGTTGGTGCTCATCCACAGCGCCCCGGCCTCATCAGGGAGCACGCCGTATACGGTATTGTTGGGCAGCCCGTCGGTCGTTGTATACCGCTTGCACGTCCTGGTGGACCGGTCGAAGCGGCACAGGCCGCCGCCGATAGTCCCGACCCAAAGCGCGCCGGGGTCTGCCTCGCTCTCGGCGATGGTCCACACCACGTCTGCGCCCAGGCTTGTCGGGTCGTCGGGTCGATGGTGCACGCAGGCGAAGCGGCCGGGGGGCGTCGTGTCCGTCAGCTGGCACACCCCCCCATCGGTGCCGATCCAGAGCGTCCCGTCGCGGCTCTCGTGTACCACGCTGACGCGGGGGTCAGGGAGCCCATCCGGACGCGACGGGTCGTGGAGAAAGCCTTCGTACGAGCCCTCCGGGTCGCGGCGATACAGCCCGATCGAGCTGCTGATCCAGAGCGCGCCGCCTTCGTCCTCCGCGAGGTGCCGGACAGGTAGCATGTTGCTAGCCTCGCTCCCCGCCTCAGGCGGGAAGAGGTGCCCCGGAATCTCGACCGGCTCGAACCGGCCGGTCGCACGGTCGAGGCGCAGCAGCCCGCGGCGCTTGGTGCCCACCCAAAACGTGCCCGCACGGTCCTCGTACGGCCACCAAAACGCGTCGGCCAGTGGCTCCGGAAAGCCCGTACGCACCGTCTCGAAGCCCTCCGCACCCGTGGGGCGTCGGTTCAGCCCATCGTTGGTTGCCACCCACAGCGTTGCGTTGCGGTCTACGAGGAGGCCGTTGACGCGGTTGTCACTCAGGGCACCCGGCTGCCCCTCGATACGCCGCTCCCAGTCAAACGACGACGGCGTGCCGCCGAATCGGAAGACGCCCTGGTTGGTCCCGACCCAAACCAGGTCTTGGCGATCACGGAAGAGCGCAAACACCTGGACGGGCAGGCCCGCCTCGATTCTCGCCACCTCTCCGAGCGAGAGGAACTCAACGGTCCTCCGCTCCAAGTCGATTTGCGCGATGCCGCGTTCCTCCGTCGCCGCCCAGAGGACGGTATCGCTCCACCGGATGCTCACCTGGGTACCCACCGGAATGCTGCTTGCAGGCCACGGAGCAAGCACCTCCCAGCGCCCCTCGCGCCACTGCTCCACCCGTAATGACTGCCCTGGGTCACCCACGATCGCGAACGCCTCGCCCCATCGTGACGGCCCGGGGGCCACGAGCAACGGGCCATGAAACGTAGTGGACGGGAGCG
>JBCCLD010000223.1:0-7619 GCA_039027055.1 Bacteroidota bacterium | reverse complement strand
CGGATGAGGGTCTTGCGCACCGCCGGGACGAGGTCAAGCGGGAGGCAGGGCGTGCCACGCAGTTCATGGGCAGTACGCAGCGCCACCACGTTCAGGTTGCGCCTCACCCAGGCGTCCGGCAGCGCGGCAAAGTCGGCGGCCGTGCGGACCCCGCGCGCCCGGAGCCGCTTCGCCCAGCGCGGCCCGATGCCCCACACGTCGCCGACCGGGAACGTGCGAAGCGCGGCCATGCGCTGCGGTCCGTCCCAGAGGCACACGACGGGCGGCTGCCCCGCCCGCAGGCGCTGCTTGGCCACCTCGCTCGCCATCTTCGCGAGCGTCTTCGTCGGACCGAGGCCCACACGCATCGGGATCCCCGTCCATGCCCGGACCCGCGCCTCGATGGCACGGCCCTGGGCTTCGGCAGCATCCTGGGAGCCGGCCCAGAGGTGCAGGAACGCCTCGTCGATGCTGTAGCGCTCGACGTCGGGGCTGAAGCCTTCGAGGATCGCCGTGATGCGGCGGCTCAGGTCGGCATAGAGGGCGTAGTTGGACGAGAACACCGCGGTGCCAGCCTTGGCGAGTTGGTCGCGCACCTTGAAGTAGGGCGCGGCCATCGTGACGCCGAGGCGCTTCACCTCCTCGGACCGCGCGACGACGCAGCCGTCGTTGTTGGAGAGCACGACCACGGGGCGCTTCTCGATCGTCGGGTCGAAGGCGCGCTCGCAGGAGACGTAGAAGTTGGAACAGTCGGCGAGGGCCATCAGGCGCATGGACACCGCGACCTACAGCGCGTGGATGACATGCGTGACGACCCCCCAGATGCGGCACTCCTCGCCCTCCTGCAGCGTAATGGGCGGATAGAGTTCGTTGTGGGCGAGCAGGTAGAGCCGACGCCCCACCCGGCGGTACTCCTTGACGAGCATCTCCCCGTTCAGGATCGCCACGACCGTGTGGCCGTTGCTCGGCTCGATGCTGCGGTCGATCACGAGGAGGTCACCGTCGTGGATGCCCTTGCCAGTCATCGAGTCGCCCTCCGCGCGGGCGAAGTAGGTGCCGGGCGGGTTGCGCACGAGGTAGGCGTGGAGGTCGAGGTCCTGGTCGACGTGGTCGTCGGCGGGCGACGGGAAGCCGGCGGCCACGCGCGACAAGAAGAGCGGGCGCGGCGCGTCGAGGTTGCCGAGCACCTGCGCGGGGTCGAACAGGGCTTGGATGCGGAGGGGCTGGCTACAGGTCGGCTGGGGTTCGCGGGGCGAGGATGGGAGCATGGAGGGGCATGGCGCTTCGAGGGATCGTAACGAGAGGTGGGCGAGCGCGCTCCCAAACACGTCGAGGGGGGTGACATCAACCGTGTCACCCTTGCCAAAACAGCCCTGGAGCTACGCCTTGGTGCTACGACGCCTCCTTCGCCACGCCGCCCTCCGGCGAGGTCGTCATCCCTGCGGCCTCCTTCATACGCTTGACGCGCTCGGCGGTGCGAGCGGCCCAGCCCTCGGTGCGGTAGCGGCGGACCATCAGCACCGAGCACGGCGCGCGGTCGGCGACGATGTCCGGGATCGTACCGAAGACCGCCGTGCGGATCGACCACTCGTGCGACGCCCCGATAATGACGAGGTCGTAGGCGTCGGCGTGCATGCGGCCCTCGATGCCCGCCACGACGTCCTCGGCCCGGTCCACGTGGTAGAGCACCGGGTTGTAGTCGCCGACGATGGCGGCGGTGTCCTTGGCGAGCGCCGCGCGCTCCTGCGCGGTGTCGACGTCGGCGCGGACGAGCCGCTGGAGGTGGATGGCGGCCCCCGTCGCGCGGGCGATGCGGATGGCCAGTTCCAGGCCGAGGTGGGCGTGCGCCCCCCCGCCCCACGGCACGAGGATCGAGCGGAGGCGCCCGAGGCCGCGGTCTCGCAGCACGGCCAGGTCGGCGGGCGTGTCGAGGATGACGCGCTTCACGGGCGACTCGGTGCTGCCGAGCGAGAAGCCGCCGCGCCAGCCCATCAGCAGCAGGTCGCTCTGCCGCGCCGACGTCTCGGCGACGAGCCCCTCGAACACGTCATGGGCCACGTCGGTGAGCGTCGCGAGCGTGGTCGTGCTCAGCACGTCTGCAGCGTCGGCGGTGGCGGGGCGGCCGTCGCGGACCTCGTCCACCAGCCGCTGGAGCGTCGCGTCGATGGCGGGCTGCCGGGTCGCGAAGCGGTCGCGGGCGGTGGTGAGTGGCGTCTGGATCGGCACGCGCACGAGGTGGAGACCGAGGACCTGCCCGCCCGCCTCGGTGCCGGTGGCGACGTGGCGGCCCAGCCGCAGCAGGTCGGCCCCGTGCGCGGGGTTGGCGAGCGCGACCAGCACGCGGCGCGGATCCTCCGTGTCGATGGCGTCGCGCGCGGGCGCCGCGGCCTCGACCTCGTCGGCATAGGCGGGGGCCTTGTCGAAGAACATCGCCCAGCCACGCTCGGCATAACGAGCCTTCAGGTTGGCCACGGCGTGCTCGATCTCGACGCGCTGGCGGCCCCAGACGACGTACCACCCGAGGCTCAGCACGATCAGCCCGACGAGCGCCAGCTGTGCGAACGTGCCCGAGTAGCCGATGATCGCCACGCACGCGAGCGCTGCGAAAACCTGCACAAACGGCGTCCCCGGCACGCGGTACGACGGGCGGTACCACGCCGGCCGCGCCGCGCGTAGCACCGCGCAGCCGAGGTTGAGCGCGGCGTAGCTGTAGAGTTGGAGCACGCTGGCCGTCTTGGCGAGCGTCTCCAGGTCCTCGATCAGCAGCAGCGCGAGCGTGAGCACGCCCGTGACGAGGATCGCGCGGTAGGGCGTGAGCCGCCTCGGGTGGATCGCGGCGAGCCAGCCCGGCACCATGCGGTCGCGCGCCATCGCGAGGTTGATGCGCGACGCCGCGAAGATGCTCGCGTTCGCCGATGAGAGCGTGGCGAGCAGCCCCGCGAAGATGACGATGCCGGCACCGACCGGGCCGAGGAGGCTGCGCGCCGCCGCCGTGAGCGGGTCCTTCACCTCGGCGATCACGTCCTGAGGAAACAGTCCCGCGATCACGAGCACGATCACGCCGTAGAGGATCGTCACCAGGATCACCGAGCCGATGAGCGTGCGCGGCAGGTTCCTCGCCGGGTCCTTGATCTCCTCGGCGACGGCCGCAATCTTGACGAAGCCAAGGAACGAGACGAAGACGAGCGCCGTCGTCGCGGCGATGGGCGCGGTGCCAAAGGGAAAAAACGGCGCGTAGTTCTCGGCCTCGATCTGGAACGCCGCCAGCGCACTGAAGCCGCCGAGGATGACGAGCAGGATGAGCACCACCACCACCTGCACGCGCCCCGACTCCTTCGCGCCGAGGATGTTGAGCCCCACGAGCAGCAGCCCGCCGCCGAGCGCGCCCCAGAACGGCGTCAGCGGCGTGAACTGCGCCAGGTACTCGCCCAGCCCGAACAGGTAGAACGCGATCGCAAACGTGAGGCTGAGCCAGATCCCGATGCCCGAGACGGCCCCGAACGCGGGTCCGAGCGCGCGCGAGACAAAGTAGTAGTCCCCGCCCGAGGTAGGCATGCCGGTCGCGAGTTCGGCGGTGCTGGCCGCCGTGATGACGCAGACGACGCCCGCGGCGAGGTAGGCGAGGAGCGCGGCCGGGCCCGTCATCGCCACCGCGACGCCCGAGAGCAGGAAGATGCCCGCCCCGATCATCGTCCCGACGCCGATGGTGAGCGCGTCCCAGAAGCCAAGCTGGCGGAGGAGGGCGTCGTTCTTCTTCACGGCGGGAGCGGGATGCAGGGACGAGGCAGGACGGGCGACCTCGGAGATGGGAGTGGGAAAATACCGTCACCGTCTCGATGTCCGATACCAAATTCAGCAGTACCACGTGTGCTCGACCCGGAATACGCAGGTGCGCAAGAGCTCTGCGGCCTCGCTCTGCGGCCTCGCTCTGCGGCCTCGCTCTGCGGCCTCGCTCTGCGGCCTCGCTCTGCGGCCGTGCACGGCTTGCCACCCCCTGCTTGCACGCCTGCAACGGCGCGCAAGCTGTCCCCCTCGGCGTCGAAGGGGACAGTCCGAGGAGCGGAGGCGACGCAGGACAGGGGGTGCCAGCACAGGCAGCGTTTCGCGCGACTCCTGCAGAGGTATGTGTCAAGACCGGAGGTTGCTCTCGGCCCTCAGACGTCGCCCCTCGGTGCCTCGGGTCGGGACGCGTCGAGCCAATCTGGCATCACCAACGGGGCAATCGCTGCTCGGCGCTACTGCGTGCCTCGAATTGCCTCACAGTTGCATCGAAGGGGGGCGCTTCCTGGGTGGTCGAGCCGCGCACGCAGGTATGCGAAGGCGCGGTCCACGTCTGCGTGCGTGAGGAAAAACCGATCCCCGAGACGAGTCAGCATCGCTGCCCTGCGGAACGACAGCGGCACCACCGTCCACCCCGGCCACCGCGCCTCGGTCTCCTCCACCAGACGCACCACCGGCACATCGGTCCATACCTCCAACCGACGCTCACGCTCGTCGACGCGGAGCACTCCCCAGGGCGGCAGGCGGTCCCGTTGCTCAACGGCGGTCGTCTCGGGCACGATGTCCAGCAGTGCACGACCGACGTGGAGCATATCGAGCGGCCCTGCGTCTATCACTGTCCACGCCCAGGAGCCGTCCGGCGCGCGCCACTGCACCGCCGATACGCCCCCTCGAACATCAGCTCCGAGACGCCGTCGCAGAGCACCACGCGCTCGTCGAGGTCGAGCAGCAGCAGGCCCTCGCACATCGCCTCGTCGTAGAGATCGCCGGGCGTCGCTGCATCGAACTCGTCGAGCCACGCACAGACATGGGCCGCGCCTCTGAATAGCACATCCGGCAGACTCGTGCCGCCGTGGCGGTCTGTGGCGAAGCGGACGCGCCCGTTCTCGCGCACGGCGTAGTTCGCTCGATGACTCATACGCCTGGCCCCGTCATCGTAGACCTCGTCAGCACGCGAAGTTGCCGTCGCAGACGATGTCGAGCACGACGAAGAGTGCCACGATCAGCACGTAGCCGAGGAGGCTGACGACCGTGAAGCCGACCAGCCACCCGGTAGGCGCGCTGCTCCGCTTGACCCAAAACAGCATGTTGCCTAGAATCGGCCAGATGGGATACGTCAGGATCGACAGCGCCAGCATCCGTGTGATCGGGTTGCGCTCCGAGCCCGGCGCGTCGAACATCATCGCCGTCATGGCCGCGAGCAGCGGCCACAGCAGCACGCCTGCGGCGGCGAGCACGTTGACGATCGTCAAAAGGAGCTTCATGGCGATTCGATCTCAGTCGGTGGCGGGCGTGCGGTCCGTGCCGAACAAGTAGGTCAGCGGACGCCAGAGGCGGCGCGCCCAGTCGCGCTCGGTATGGTCGGCCTCGTAGATCTCGAAGACGACATCGCTCAGCCCACGCTCGCGCAGCGTCTCCACGATGAGCGTGTGGCTCTCGGCGAAGAACTGGTCGATGCCGCGCGTCCCGTTGTCGAAGTAGAGCGACACCGGCTGGCTCGGCAGCGGCATCGTCTCGATGTGGTCAACGAGGTCGGCGTTGTCGTACGGGAAGGCGCTGGAGAGCGCCGCCGCCTTCGAGAACACGTCGGGGTGCCACATCAGGATGTAGAACGAGATCAGCCCGCCCATCGACGCGCCCATAACAGCGGTGTTGGCGCGGTCCGGGCGCGTCCGGTACGTCTCGTCGATGAGCGGCTTGACCGTGCCCACGAGGAAGTCGGCGTAGATGCGCCCGAACGGGCCGCCGGAGTACTCCGCCCGCCGGATCCGCGTGTTGTTGATGCCGACGACGATCATCGGCTCGATTTCGCCGCGCGCGATCAGGCTGTCGGCGACCTCGTCCATCCGCCACTCGCTCCCGCTGTACGAGGTCGAGCGGTCGAACACGTTCTGCCCGTCGTGGATGTAGAGCACGGGGTAGCGGCGCTCGGGCGCTTCGTCGTATCCCGGCGGCAGCCAGACGACGAGGTCGCGCGCCTCGCGGGTGCGGGGGCTGGCGACGTGGTGGTGATACCGGATCGTGCCCGTGGCCGACGCGAGCGCGGTGTCGACCCAGTCGGCTGGCCGCACGGTGACGGTCGTGTCGCTCGTCACGTCCAGCGTCGTGGCAGGCGAGGGCGTGCGTGGGCCGGAGAGCGCCTGGCGGCCCCACGTCCCGCGCGTCACGTTGAAGAGCAGCGACCGGCCATCCTCGAACGAGCCTTCGAACGCCCAGAGGGTATCGTTGACCTGCGCCATCGCCACGCCGCTGGGGTTCCAGTTGCCGAACTCAGGCCCCTGGCCGGTGAGGTAGAGCGTGGCATCCGCTGGCGTGTGGACGGGCGGGACGACCTGGATGGTGACCACATGCTCCTGCGCGTAGGCCGAGGGCACAGCGACCACGGCAGCGAGACACAGGAGGAGGCAGGCGACACGGACATGCATGGTGCGGACGTGTGGTTAGCGGGATACACCGGGAAGATCCCCCAAACCGGACGGTCGGCGTCATGTCCCGGGCGGTTCCTCCGCCTCGCCCCACTCCGAGCGCCGCTTGGCCCGCTTCGCCTTCCACGCCCGAAGCACCTTCTCGCGTGTGGCGTCAGGGTGGGCGCGGTGGTAGGCCCGCGTGTGGCGGTTGAACTCTAGCTGCCCCTCGATAGGGCGCTCTGGGTTCTCCTTCGAGGCCCGCCACACCGCGACGGCTTCTGAGAGGGGGCGGCCCTCGCCGGTCTTGATGAAGTCGATCAGCGCGCGGTTGAAGCGGAACGACGGCCCGACCTCGGCTGCGAAATACGCGCGGAGCCGCTTGCCGCAGGTCCAGCCGCGACCGATCCGCGTAGCTCCTGTGAGCACGTCAGGCATGGGGTCGACAGGGCCTGAGCGCTTCGGCGCGGGCTTGAGCACGGTGCCGTCGCGGAGGTACGCCGCGACGCGCTCGCGCACCTCCACCTTCGGTCCGCCGGTCGGGAGGCCTACCCGCTGGCAAAAGCCGACGAGTTCGGCCTTGAGCCAGTAGAAGTCGAGGAAGTCCTCGACAGCGAGGTGTTCGGTCAGAGGCGGTCGGCTCATTACAACACAGCGACATCAATGGGGCGAAGGTGAGGCATGGTAGTGCGGCCTGGTTCTGATCCTAGACGATCTTGAGATGGGCGGTCTCGGGACGGCCGACGCCAGGATACCGAAGACGGCTCTTCACTCGTTGGCAACGGAGACGCGACGGACCTTGTCTGATCCACGCTTGCTGACCAAAAACAGCCCGACGCCGCCTAATATTGCCACAGACGCGAGCACGAGGCGCAGGGTGACGGCCTCGCCGAGGAGCACCACGCCGCCGACCGCAGCGAGGACGACAGCCGCCAGTTGTACCGTTACTTCCTTCGCTGTGGCCAAACGCGCAGCGACGGCGTAGACACCTTACCCTTCCCGCGTGCGGTGTCGGCCCACTTGGTAAAACCCATGCGACTCAAGTTGGGCAACGCACGCCGCAATCGATTGCTCATGCTTGAGATTGTAGCGGATCTGAATGCCGACACGCCCATCCCCGGCATTCGTTGACTGTACCCGACTCGCGACGGCCTTATGGAACAGGAGCAAGAAATGCTCATCTTCGATGGATCGCGATGGTGTGCCTTCGCCTAGTGCACACTCAAGGAGTCTTCT
>JBCCLD010000222.1:0-7640 GCA_039027055.1 Bacteroidota bacterium | reverse complement strand
GTGGGGGCGTTCCACCACTGGACTTCCCGTCCCCCGCATTCTTGCATCCACCCGTGCAACTGTGTAGGCCGCCCCCCGATCTTGCTATGCGACTTCTCTGCACCCCCACCTTGCCAGTCACCCTTTCGATGCCCCGCCCACAGGACTCCATCCAGGCTGCGCTGGAGCGCGCCCGTGAGGCGGCCTGGGATGTGGTGGGCAACTATACCACCCCGCCGTGGCGCTTTCATGTGCTCACCGCCGCCGCCTCGGCGCTCACCTGGGCACACGCGCATGCCGTCGAGCAGCGTCAGGGTGCCGACGTGGCCGCCCAGGCCCGCCTGCAGTGGGGCCAGATCCCTGGCTGGGTCCTGGTGACCTGCGCACGCGCCGAGGACCCGCAGGGGGCCGAGCATGTCCAGGAGCGCAGCCTCACAGCCGTGCAGCGCTTCTCGCTGTCGCTCTGGGCTGAGGACTTGCACACCCGCTGGGCGCAGCCCGACGTCATGGACACGCCTGCCGTCGCGGAGCAAATCGACATGGATCCGGCTTCTGAATTCGTGATCGGCGTGCTCTGGTTCAGCGAGGACGCGGACCTGCTCCCGCCCCCGAACGCGATCCAGGCGGTCTAGGTGGCCTCGTTCGCCTGAATGGCCGGGGAACTGCTTCGAATCCTGCGCCTGAACAGGTATCTGGACGCCGTTGTGTTAGGTGTGGCACACCACGGCCTCCTTAGGACGGCCCGCCTCGTCCCCTTTGGGGAAGTTCAGTGCTGCGCGTGGAGGCCCTACCGAGACGCTCTGGGTCGCCGTGCCATCCCGGCAGCGTGAGCGCTGATCTGATCGAATGTCCACACGCCCTAGCTGTTCTGGCACGCGAACAGGGTGGCTGCGCCGCGAGTAGACCGGCGAGCCTGCCCCTCGCCCTATGCCGATCTCGCTCCATCATACCCACCCGTGGGACCTGGCCCCACGCGACGCGGTGGCGGTGCAGCGTCACCTCGTAGACACCGTACGAGTCGAGCCGCTCGGGGACGCGCCTGCCACGGTGGTCGGCCTCGACGTGAGCGTGCGGGGTGACCGCGTCCGCGCGGCGGGCGTGGTCACCGAGACGGCGGACTGGACCCCGCTGGCGACCGCGATCTGGGAAGGCCCGGTCGCATTTCCCTACGTACCCGGCCTCCTCTCCTTCCGGGAGATCCCAGCCCTGCTTCCCGTGCTGGACGACCTCGCCACGCAGCGCGGCGGCCTCCCTGATGTGCTCATGCTCGACGGGCACGGGCGTGCCCACCCGCGTCGCTTCGGGCTGGCCTGCCACCTCGGTGTGCTCCTCGACCGCCCCGCGCTCGGCGTCGCCAAGAAGCGGTTCGTGGGCACCCACGACGAGCCGGGCTCGGACAAGGGCGCGCGAACCGCTCTCGTACACCGCGGCGAAGTCGTGGGCACGGTCTTGCGCACGCGCACCAATGTCAAGCCTGTCTTCGTCTCTGTGGGCCACCGAATCACGCGGGCCGACGCCACGTCGTTAGCGCTCCGGGCCGCCCTCCGCACAAAGCTCCCCGAGCCCAACCGTCTCGCCCACCGCCTCAGCTATCGAGGCGCCCTCTGAGGCCAGGAGGTTGTAGGAGGTCGTGGGGCCCTCAGCACGAACGTGATACAGTCAGAAGTAACGCTATTAAGAAGTGCTACCTATTCTACAGTTCGCTCCCACGTGGGGGCAGCAATGCGTCGAGCGCCGAGCGCAGGCTCTGGGCGTCGTAGTAGAGCAGGGATTCGTTGCCCATGCTCACATGCAGGCCGGCCGCCATCTCCTGGATGAGGGTAGCCTGCCACGCCGTGGTGTCTCGTGCCACCTGCCGGATGGCCAGGGCGCCACGGATCTGCACGTCGCCCAGGAAGTCGGCGCGGAGTTGGTGCGGCTCGCGGTCCGTGTGCATCAGAACGAGGCCGTTCCAGTAGAGCGCGGCCCCGTCCTCGATCGTGAGATCGCCCTCTACCAGGAGCGTCCCGTTGCCCCGGACGGTGTCGCCGCGAGACAGGTGGAGCCCGTCGGCGTAGCGAGTCGTGAGCGGGGAGGCCACGCGGGCGTGCTCGGCGAGGGCGTCCAACGAAGGCAGCCGGTACGGGGTCTGTACCTCAGCGCGGGCGTCGGCGGGGATGCGGAAGTGGTGCGAGCCGCCGACCGCGTTTTGGAGATCGCTGCGCATGCGCCGTAGGGAGATCCATGACCCAAGGGTGAGCGCGTCGAACGATGCTCGGTCGAGGAGCGGCGGCAGCGGGGCCTCGCCCCGGACGATCTGGGCGCGGGGGTCGAGCGCGAGCGCGGCATAGGGCGCGTCGAGCCAGAGGGGCGTGGGGACGGTGGGGGCTTGGACGCGCGGGGCGTCGGGACCGTGGGGGCGAGGTGCTGTGGCCTCCAGTGTCTGGTCAACGAGGGAGATCGAGACGAGGGAGGCCGGGGCGATGGAGGCCGCTACCGAGGAGGGGGCCTCCGACGCCGCTGGGGCGTCGCCGCTGATGAGGTAGGTAGCAATGCTGCCGAGTATCGCCGCGGACAAGGCGGCGAGGCGTAGGGAGGCCATGCCGGCTGGGTGGATCGGGTGGGGGTAGGTGAGCGCCGGGTGGTAGACGGCGAGCCCCCAGCTTGCAAGTGCACCACCTCAGTTCCGCGTGCGTCATCACCTAGCGTGGTTGTCACGGTGCTGTGTCGCCCTGCCGATGCGTTGCTTTTTACGAAGGCCATATACGTCTTGCACCTACGCACAGGCCTACCCAGCAGGGGTTCGTTTCGAATCGGGGCACCGACTTGTGCCTCGGTGTACGATCTTGACACACGCTCGCGGCCAGCCTCCCCGGCCGTGGCGCGGCGGCCTGCAAGGGATTCTCGTCGATTCGTTGTTTCTTGCGTCCGTTGTCTTTGGCAGACTCACTCCCGTCTGCTCTCGTGTTTCTCCGCGCTCCAACCCCATCCATGCGCGACCGACTCCTTCGAGCTTGCGCGCGTCTTGCGTTCGCGCTGCTCCTCGCCCTGCCCGCGGCCGCCCAGGCCCAGCCTGCTGACGCCCCCGCGCAGCCCGCTGCCGACTGGCTGACGCCGAGCGATGCTGTCCCCGACGCGCGCTTCGGCGCGGCTGTAGTCCTCCTCCCCGACGGTCGCCTCGTCATCGGGGCGCCCGGTGCGACTGGCGAGCGCCTCGGCACCGGCGTCGCCTACGTCTTCACCTACGACCGAGATCGCCTCACCTGGGTCGAGACGGCCAAGCTCGTCGCCCCCGGTGGCCTCCCCGGCGACGGTTTTGGTGCTCGCGCTGACGCTCGGGGCGACACCCTGCTCCTAAGCGCACCAGGCGCTCAAACCCACTACGCCTACATCGCCGAGGGAAACACCTGGCGCTTCGTCGGTCAGATCGACGGCGTACTTCAGACTGGGTCTTCCGCAGACCTCTCTTTTTCTGATCTGGAAGCACGTGTCTACTCCGTCAGATACCTGGCTAACCAGGACGCACCCTCGCAGCCCGAGGTCCAGGTCTCGATCTCGGTAGCAACGGGCAGTGCTTCTACAGATGGACTCCGGCGCGAATATCAGGCGGCCCTCTTGACCGATCCCGACCTCCGAGCGTCTGAAATCTATAGCACCGCACAGGCGTTCGATGGACGCTTCCTCGCTCTGGGGACGCCGGACGCCGAGGGTGGCGGCGCCGTTTACGTGTGGAGCCTCGAAGGCCAGTGGCTATCGGAGGACCTTGCACCGACGCTACCGGGGTTTGGGGCGAAGGCGAGCCCCGAGGACTATGTCGAGGTCGAGGTCTTCTACGGCACCGACCGAGCACGGACGGGCAAGCGCAACCCGCGCAGGTTCTACGGCGGGCGGCGCGGCGACGAGCTCCAGATGGGCACCGCGACCGTCACGATCCCAAAGACCCACGAGCCCGGCGAGATGGAGTCGCCAAGTTGGCTACGCCTCCAGTTTCGCGCGGACCCGGCGAAGCACATCATCCTCCAGGACGTCTCCCCGCTTGACACCGACGAGGCCGTCGCCGCGATGCAGGCCGCGCTCGATTCCACGTCGAGCCGCGCGGTGCTGCTCTACGTGCACGGCTTCAACGTGTCGTTCGAGGACGCCGCCCGGCGCACCGCGCAGATGGCCTACGACCTCGGCTACGACGGCGTCCCGGCGTTCTACTCGTGGCCCTCGGACGCCTCGCTGCTGCGCTACCTCGCCGACGAGAACGACGTGATGTGGAGCGTCTTCCACCTGAAGGCCTTCCTCCGCGAGATCGCGCTGCGCACGGGCGCCGACGACGTGCACATCGTGGCGCACAGCATGGGCAACCGCGCCGTCACGCAGGCGCTCCGCGAGTTCGCGTGCGAGTTCAAGGCCCCGCAGTTCAACCAGGTCATCCTCGCCGCGCCGGACGTGGATGCCGAGGTCTTCCGGCGCGACATCGCGCCCGCGATCACGGGCGCCGCCGAGCAGATCACGCTCTACGCCTCCGCCGACGACACCGCGCTGCGGCTCTCGCAGACGCTCCACGGCGCGCCGCGCGCAGGCAACACCCTCGTCACCGCGCCCGGCATCACCACCATCGACGCCTCCGGCCTCGACCCGTCGCTGCTCGGCCACTCGTACTACGCCGACCTGAAGCAGCTCATCGACGACATCGGCGCACTCGTGAAGCAGGGCCTCGCCCCCGCCGCCCGCGCCCTCTTCCAGAAGGGCGACTCCGTCTGGGAGCTGGAGAAGAAGTAGCGGCATGATCATCGGCCATTTGCCCGCTGGCTACCTGGCCGCCACCGTCGGTCTCGACCGCGCGAACGTGGCCCCGGCCGAACGGCGCTGGCTGCTGGGCGCGGCGCTCGCTGGCAGTGTGGCTCCCGACCTCGACATCCTCGCCTTCTACACCGTCGGCGGCGACGTGCACCACCACGCCTACCCGACGCACTGGCCGATGCTGTGGCTCGCGGTGACGGTGGTCAGCGCAGGCATCGCCCTGCTGGTGCGGCGGCCGCTGGGCGTGCGGCTGGCGTTCACGTTCGGCGCCGCCACGCTACTGCACCTTGCACTCGATTCGATCGCCGGGGCCGTGCAGTGGGGTGCTCCGTTCTCCGACCGTGCGCTCACGCTCGTCGAGGTGCCTGCCCGTTTCGAGTCGTGGGTCACCAGTATGGTGCTCCACTGGACGTTTGCCGTGGAGGTGGCGCTGTGGATCGCAGCCGGGTTCGTGTTTCTACGCAGACGCCGTCGTTCTCGGACATAGACTACGCCTCGTTCAGTCCTCCCCGACGGCAACCTATAATCCGTTCATAGTCCTATCGAAGCGCGTCGACGAAACGAGACTGACCGTACCTCGTAGCATCGGACAAGCCTACGTCGAAGCCTATGAGCGCCCCCACTGTTCGCGACCGCGTCCTCCGTGCCGTGTCCGAGATGCCTAGCACGATCACCTTTGAAGAGGTGATGGAACGGATTTATATGCTGGAGAAAATCGAGCGCGGGAGGCAACAGATTGCCGAAGGAAAGGGCGTCCCACACGACGACGCGCAGCAGCATATGAAGCGGTGGCACGGGTAATCTGGTCCCCCCAAGCACTCGCCGACCTCGAAGCCATCGGTGACTATCTGGCGCGGGAGGCTCCCGCGTATGCCCAGGCCTTCGTCGACGGAGCCTTTGATGCGGTGAAACAACTGGAACTGTTTCCGCGCTCCGGCCGGGCTGTCCCGGAGATCCGCGATGTAGCCCTCCGTGAAGTGATCTATCGAGGGTATCGCATTTTCCACATCGTCTCTGAGCGTGACACAGGCATCGAGGTTGATATCCTCTCCGTGTTTCACTCGACCCGGCAATTCGGAGCCGAATGAGCCGATGAAGGTGTTTCTCTCCGCCGTTGGGTCACGGGGCGACGCGCAGCCGTTTGTGGCGCTCGGTGTAGGCCTCGCCGCTGCCGGGCACACGGTCACCATCAACACGCACGAGCGCTTTCGGGCACTCGCCGAGGACCGCGGCCTGGCATTCGCGCCGCTCTCGAACGCGATCCTCGACTTCCTCGACTCCGACCTCGGGCGCGACGCCATCGAGAACTCGTCGACGCCGCTTGGGTGGGCCCGCACCATTGCGAAGTCGTACCGCGCCATCGGTACGGCCCAACGCAGCATGGTCGACGAGGCCTGGGCCGCTGCGGAGGCCGCCCGCCCGGACGTGATCGTCTTCCACCAGAAGGCGTTCTGGGGCCCGGCCTTTGCCGAAGCACTGGGTGCTCGCGTCGTGCTCGCCACCCTGCAACCCGTCCTCGCCCCGACGCCCGACTTTCCCGTCCTTGGTCTCCCCAGCCTCCCCCGCTGGACAGGCCCGCTTCGACGGAGCTTTAACCGAGGCACCTATCGCCTCACACGCCGCTTCGCCGACTGGGGCATGCGCGGCTACCTCCGCGACTGGCACCGCGCGCACAACCGACCGCAAGGCCCCACGCTGGCGCTACCGGACGGCGCGCCGCTGCCGGTACTGCAGGCGTTTAGCCCGCATGTCGTCCCGGCATCCTGGTCGCCGTATGTCGCCACCACAGGCTTTTGGCACCTCGCCCAACCCGAGTGGGCACCACCAGACGACCTAGCCACCTTCCTCGACGCGGGGTCACCGCCCATCTATATCGGCTTCGGGAGCATGAAGGGGCAACGCGGAGCCGAGCGTGCCCGCGCGGTGATCGAGGCCGTAGAGCTAGCGGGCGTGTGCGCCGTTCTCGCGCTCGGCTGGGGCGGCCTCGACCTCGCCGACGTGGCGCTGCCCGCCACGTGCTTCGCGCTGCGTGGTGCCCCCCACGACTGGCTCTTTCCCCACATGGCAGCGGTCGTGCACCACGGCGGAGCAGGGACGACCGCAGCTGGCTTGCGCGCGGGTCGCCCCTCGGTCGTATGCCCCTTCTTTGGCGATCAGCCGTTCTGGGGCCGCCGCGTCCACGCGCTCAGAGCCGGTCCCGAGCCCCTTCGCCAGAAGCACCTCACCGCCGAGTCGCTCGCCGGACGCATCCGCACCGCGCTCAACGACGCCTCGATCCGAGCACGTGCCGCCGAAATGGGCGAGCAACTCCGTGCCGAAGACGGCGTGGCGAACGCGGTGACGTTCCTAGAGCGCTACTGCAAACGCTCCAACAAGTACGCGTAGGTGAGCGCCATCATCTGGGCTTGCTGCTCGGGCGTGACGCCAGCGCCGTGGCCGCCCTCGGTGTTCTCGAAGTAGTAGACGTCGTGGCCGAGGCCGAGCATCTTCGCAGCCATCTTGCGGGCGTGGCCGGGGTGCACGCGGTCGTCGCGCGTGGTCGTGGTGAACAGCACGCGCGGGTAGTCGGCGTCGGCGTCGAGGTTTTGGTAGGGCGAGTACTGGCGGATGTAGGCCCACTCGTCGGGGTTGTCGGGGTCGCCGTACTCGGCCATCCAGCTGGCTCCGGCCAGGAGCGTGTGGTAGCGCCGCATGTCGAGCAGCGGCACCTGGATCACGACGGCGTTGAAGAGGTCGGGGCGCTGCGTCACCATGACGCCCGTGAGGAGGCCGCCGTTGGAGCCGCCCTGCACGCCGAGGTGGTCGGGCGACGTGATGCCGCGCGCGACGAGGTCCTCGGCGACCGCGATGAAGTCGTCGTAGGCGCGCTGGCGGTGCTCCTTCTGCGCAGC
>JBCCLD010000221.1:0-7663 GCA_039027055.1 Bacteroidota bacterium | reverse complement strand
CCGTTACCGCCAAGCCCGGCGAGCGCAAGCTCGGCTTCTGGGAAAAGCTCTACCTCCCCGAGATCCTGAAGGGCCTCCGCTACTCCGGCCGCAAGATGCGCGCGCCGTCGTACACCTTCAACTATCCGGAGGAGCAGTTCTATCCGCCCGACTCCTACCGCGGCCGTCCTGTGCTCGTGGAGGAGAATGGCCGCCCGCGCTGCGTCTCCTGCGGGCTGTGCGCGCGCTCGTGCCCGCCCCTCGCCATCTCGATGCAGGCCCACGAGGTCTTCGACGACATCAAGGAGCGCGAACCCGAGCGCTTCGAGATCAACATGCTGCGCTGCATCTACTGCGGCTACTGCGAGGAGGTCTGCCCCGAGGAGGCCATCGTGATGTCGAAGGAGTTCGACCTGACCTTCCAGGACCGCGACGAGGCCGTCTTCGACCTGCGCCGCCTCCTGCAACCGAAGGAAGTCCTCCAGGACCGCCTCGGCTTCCTGGAGCGCAAGCGCAACCAGCAGCAGTTCGGCCAGCAGTGGGACTTCAAGCGCTCGAACAACGTCCACACCCTCCGCAACCGCCTCGACTATGTGAAGGTGGTGGTGGAAGATGACGCTGCCGTGGCGGACTGACGCCAGCCTCGTACTGCCGAGCCTGTCGTACCATCGGACCAAGTGCGGCGGTGTAGCGGTGCGGCCGTGACGCCCCCCACCGCTGCACGGCGACACTGCATCACTCTCCACCATGCCCGTCAACCTCGACGCCTACGCGACGCCTCAGAATGCGCCCGCCACGCAGGCGGCCCGCCGCGAGGCGCTGCTAGCGCAGCTCGGCTGGCTGACCGTCGAGGCCGAGGCGCTGGGGCCACTGATGGCGAACCTCCCGCCCGGCGTGCTCACAGGCCGCCCCATGCCGGGCACGCGGTCGGTGAAGGAAACGTTTGGGCTGCTCGCCGCGCTCGACCGCACGGTGCATGCGCCGCAGATCGCGCGGATGCTGAGCGAGGACGCGCCCGCGCTCGACCGTGCTGACGAGGCCGCGCTCGCCGACGATGCCTGGAACGAGGCTCCGCTCGATGCCCTGCTCGGAAGCATGCGCGATGCCCGGCAGGCCCTCCTCGACCGACTGGCTGCTGTGCCCTTAGAATCCTGGCAACGCACTGCGACGCTTGCCTCCGCGGGCGATGCAGACGGTGTCGCACCGCGAACGGACGAGGCCGAGACGATGACGCTCAGCACCTACGTGCTCCGCATCTGCCAGCACGACGCGGACCGGCTGCGCGACCTCGCCTACCGGCTGCACGAGAGCAAGCTGACCACGCGGAAGGACGACCTCCCTAAGTAGGCGCAGGGGGGCGACGAGGGCGTTTCGGGGTGGCCCGGGGAGCGCTGGTCGATTTGAACGTTTAGGGGCTTCCCTGACAGGGTGTCAGCCCTGGTCCTACGGCCGCTTCGGGTCCGGTCCGAGTGCTTGCCGGTATCCTCGTTCCTATTCTGGGGACAGAACAGGACCGCCGCTCGCAGCGCTAAGTTCCGCCGCCGGACCTGCTCGCTCTTCTCTTTGCAGGCCCGCCCTTCTCTCTGCCTGTATCTCGCCGCTCCTGCCTGTCATGGCTGCCAAGTCTGGCTCCTCCTACGACGATCTTGCCACGGCCTTCCGCCACGGCAACTTCCAGCCGCTCTACTTCCTGTATGGCGAGGAAGGCTTCCTGATCGACGAACTCCAGGCGCTGCTCATCAAGCACGCGCTGCAGCCGCACGAGCGCGACTTCAACCTCGACCTCGTCTACGGCGCCGAGTCGGACGTGCAGCGAGCGCTGGCGCTCTGCGCGAGCTTCCCCGTGATGGCGCAGCGCCGCGTCGTCGTCGTGCGCGACTTTGAGAAGCTGCAGGGCAACCGCGCCTTCCAGCACTACGCCGCGCAGCCGAACCCCTCGGCCGTGGTGCTCCTGGCCTGCCGCTCGAAGCCGAACCTCAGCGCGCACCCCTATCGCGCGCTCAAGCAGCACGCTGTCGCCGCGGAGTTCAAGCCGCTCTACGACCGGCAGATGCCCGGCTGGATCGGCCAGCGCCTCCGGCAGCGTGGCCTCCAGGCCGCCTCCGGGGTGCCGCAGATGATCGCCGAGGCCGTAGGCACGGACCTGCGCACGGCGTCGCAGGAGATCGAAAAGCTCGCGGTTTACCTCGGCGACCGAAAGCGCGTCACCCCCGACGACGTGGTGGCGGCTGGCGGTCACACGCGCGAGTTCAACATCTTCGAGTTGCAGAAGGCGATCGGGCAGGGCGACGCGGTGCGCGCGCAGACCATCGCCGACCAGATGCTCCGGCAGGCCGCCAACCGGCGCGGCGAGGCGCTCATGATCGTGGCGATGCTCACACGCTACGTCGGCCTGCTCGCCAAAGCCGCCGACGGCCAAGCGAAGCGACTCTCGGACCGCGACCTCGCCCGGCACATCGGCGTGAGCCCCTACTTCGTCAAGGAGTACACGTTCGCGCTGCGGACGCTCGGCCTCGCCGCCATTCCGCGCGCCTACGAGGCGCTCCTGGCGTCCGACTACGAGCTCAAAGGCGGCTCTACCCGCGACGAACGGCTCGTCGTGCTCCTGCTGCTCCGCCGCATGCTTGCGCAGCCCTCCTCGACGCGCCGTGCTGCCTGATCTACGAATTGACCCCACCGCATCCACCTTGATAGACCTCGTAGATTATTTGAACGATTACAGATAACCCGCTGGGTCCTAGCCAGCATCGCACCTCTCCTCTGTTCGCCTCTCTCCTCGCCTTCCTTTCCCGCCTGTCACCTCCCGACCCATGGCTACCTACAAGAGAACCGCCACGCGCCGTCGCACGGCCACCGAGCGCCGGATGCACCTCCTCACCGCGATGAACGATGAGGACCTGATGTCGCACTTCCAACAGGGCACCGTCGAGGCGTTCGACCTCCTCGTGGGGCGCTACCGCGACCCGCTCTCGCACTACGTCTACCGCTTCGTCGGCGACGCACGCGAGTGCGAGGACCTCCTGCAGGAGACGTTTCTTCGCGTCTATCGCAACCGGCATTCGTATCGCCGCATTGCCAAGTTCTCGACGTGGCTCTACACGATTGCGGGCAACCTTGCACGCTCGGAGTACCGCAAGCGTAAGCGCCGTCAGGTCTATTCGCTCCACGCTGTCAACCGCGACGACGAGGAGTACGAGATCGAGATCCCGGACGAGCAGCAGTTCGCCCCGGACGACACGGCGGAGGGCTCGCTCCAGGACTCCTACGTGCAGCAGGCGCTGATGGAGATCCCCGAGGAGTTCCGCGAGGTCGTCGTGCTGCGTGACGTGCAGCAGCTCGCCTACGAGGAGATCGCCACGATCACGGGCCTGCCGATGGGCACGGTGAAGAGCCGCATCAACCGCGGCCGCACGAAGCTGCAGAGCCTCCTCCGCGAGGTCTACCAGCCCATGCTGAACTGAGGGCTTGGCCTCGTTCTGAGCATCGCCTTGCTCCGTCAACGAACCGCGAAATCGCGTCCGTTGCGTCGGGCAGGCGACTCCGCTGGTTGCGTGCTGCTCGGCGTGCAGCGTATGTTTTACGCCCGCTCGTTCACAGGCACGGGCGGCTATAGCGGGCCCTTAGCTCAGGGGTTCAGAGCGCTCGCCTCACACGCGAGAGGTCGTTGGTTCAAATCCAACAGGGCCCACTAGGGGCCCCGGCAAACCGAGTGTTCGCCGGGGCTTTCCTATGGGTAGCAGAGGTACACCTAGCGGGTCACCGTGAAGCGGAGCACCGCGCGTGCGGCCTCGCTCTGCGCGCGCACGATGTAGACGCCAGGCGTCCATCCGCGCACGTTGAGGTCGAGCCCGTCGTGCGGGGCCTGGTCGGCGACTAGCACTCGGCGACCGAGGACATCGAACACCTCGACGCGCACGACGCCGTCCTCGGCGAAGCCCAGGGCGAGGCGCGCCGTATTCGTTGCCGGGTTCGGGTAGATCGCAGCGTCTGTGAGCTGTGCCCCTTGCGCTATCCGGGCCGCTGCGCCCTGCCCGAACGTCTGCCCTCGGTTCTCCGAGCCGCGCGTGTGCCGCTGGCCCGCCGTCCACGTGAAGTCGGCGTAGCTGCTTCCCGTCCCTACGAGTTGAAGGCTCCGGTTCCGCTGCGTGCTACCCGTCTCTTGTACGCCGACGTCCGTCGACTCGAGCCCGGCGGCCGGACCGTCTGCTGCGGTGAACGCGCCCTCGTACGAGAGGAACTGGAGCACGGCCCCGTCCGGGTCGACGAGCGCCACGCCATCGGGGCTGCCGTTCTGGAGCCCACTCATGGCGAACCATGCTGCGCCGAGCCCGCCGCCTTCTGCGTCGAGGGTGCCCGACAGCGAGCGCGTCTGGTAGAGCCTGCCGCCGTTCCCGTTGTAGGCCACGAGCGTGTAGCCTGCGAGGTCAGCGCCGGCCGTGCCCGCCACTTCCACGCCTTCGTTGCGGTCCGCGCCCGCGTTGTCGTAGTGGAGTTCGTTGATCCAGAGCACAACGGCCGGTGCAGGTGCCGTGCCATCGCCGAGCGTCTGGTTGGCGTTCGGCGCTCCCGGTGTCGCCGCCTGCGGTGCCTCCCACGCAAAGTCATCCGCGGTCGTCTGGGCTAGGTCGCCGCTGCCGCCGAGTTGGAGGCTATAGCCGAGGGGCGTCGAGGAGGTCTCCTGCACGCCTATGTCGGTGGAGGTCATTCCCGACGCGGGACCGCTGGTGGCTGTAAGCGTGCCCTCGTAGGAGAGGAATTGCGTCACAGCGCCCGCGGGCGTCACGAGCGCGAACCCGTCGGGGCTGCCGTTTTGCAGGCCTGTGATCGCAAACCAGGCCGTGCCATAGCCGCCTTGCTGGTCCTCGATCGTGCCGGAGAGCGCGACGGTCTGGTAGGCTCCGCCGCCGTTGCCGTTGTACAGCGCGAGGTCATAGCCGGCGAGGTCGGTCCCCGCAGGCCCCGCGATCTCGATGCCCTCGCCCGTGTCCGCGCCTGTGTTGTCGTAGTGTACCTCGTTGACCCAGACGAGCGGGTCAGCGCCTGGTCCCGGAGGAGTCCCCGGCCCACCGATGCCACCGGCCGGTAACCCGAACGCGCGGCGGGCCAGCGTGGAGTCGAGCACAAACGGGTTCTCCCCACCCTGGCGGATAGCGATCCACGCAGAGCGATCACGCTCGGGCTGGTCGGTGGCATCCTGGTAGTGCCAACGCATGAGGTCGTCCTTCTGTACGGCGAAGAACGCGGCGTCGGCGGACGGATAGATCGTATAGAAATAGAAGGCAGCCCGGGCAATGTCACCGGCACGATCCTCGCGCGGCTCGAACCGCCCTGAGAAATCCGGGTCGGGGTGGGTGTTGGCCTTCTCGCTCCACGCGTCGATGTCAGCCGTTGGCGTGTTGCTCTGGGACGCGGCGTCGCGGTACCACGCGTCAGCTTGGGCGTCGGGGATCTCGGCGAACGGGTGGTTGCTCCGCGAGGAGTTGACGTTGGCCTTTGCTGGGAACAGGTTGTGCAGATCGCTCCGAGCTGGCTCGCTGCCGGCCCCCAGCGACTGCGGGTAGGTGTGCTCCGCGTTCACGCCCTTACCGAAGGCGTCTGAGGACGGATCGGCACCGGGGGTCAGCTGGATGCAATACTGCGTGTAGATTCCACAGACCGCTCCATTCTCGCGTTGCTCGTACGCATACAGGGAGTCGCGGGCAGACCCGTAGCCGAGGGTGCCGGTTGGGGTAAAGTCCGCGCGGATCGCGTCGATGAGCGGCTGTCCTTCGAGGCCCGGGTAGAGGACGGTCTGCGCCTGTGCGCTCTGAGGGGCGATGAGGCCTACGAGTGCTGCGAGGGCGTAGGCTGCGAGGATGCGGACGGCGAGCCGGAGCGCACCGCGGGTGCGTAGCAAGACTGGAGACATAAACGGGGTGAGTGTGCGTAGGGGTGTGCCCCATCCGTCTCAGCCGCAGCGCTGGACGCCTGTCGTCTGCTATGGAGCCTAGGCGGTCTCCGCGCAGGGTGGTCACGACATAGGGCTGCCTCGATGCACGAGCGTGCGGGTGGTGGAGGGCTGCCTCGTGTTTTTCAACTACCGTACCGCATGCTTTCACCGCCACGGGTGCCGTGGTGCCTTCCGGATATAGGCGAACGGAATGTCGTGGGGTACACGGTTCTTCCCTCCCTATTCTGTACGTCCCTCCAGGCATCGCCGCCCCAAGGCCTTTTCTTTCTGTTACCTATGCCGGTTTCTTTCTCTAGCTCGACGGTCGCCGCTCCAAGGCGCCGGTGCTCGTTTCAGGTCGCCACCGTCTTTGCTTTGGCCGTCAGTGCGATATCCTTGCCACGCCAGGCAGCAGCGCAGGACACTTCGCTTCACGACGTGACGTGGCTGAGCGGCTGCTGGCAGGCTGGCTCGGGCGAGAACACGACCGAGGAGGTGTGGCTTCCGCCGCGGGGCGGGATGATGGTCGGGCTGGTGCGCTCCGTTCGACAGGGCACCGCGACCGGCTATGAGCTGCTGGTGCTCCAGCGCGAGGACGAGCAGATCGTCTTGAAGGCGTATCCATCGGGCCAGCAACCGACCAGCTTTCAGGCAACGCATGTCCGATGGGACTTCCTCCGCGTCGAGAACCCCGCTCATGACTTCCCACAGCGGATCGAGTACCGCCGCCCGGCTCCCGACTCGCTCGTGGCGACCGTCTTCGGCGCGGTGGGAGACAAGGTCCCCGCATTCGACGTCCACTACGGGCGGGCTCCATGCCCTGACCAACCGGGCTAGCGCTGCTGGAAGGGCGCACAGGGATGCTCGATATCGCCCCGCCTACCAGCAACTGCATTCACCGAAAGCGCATGGGTGACGGGGCGAAGCGGTTCCGGTTTCGATGGCAGCGCTTTCTTTGCCGCATCGCAGCATGGCTACTGACGAGATCTCGGGGCCGGAAGCGTTTTCGGCGATTACGAGCTAGAAACAAGGTTTTTTGTGGCTCGATAGAAGCCCACGGCTGAGCAATGTGGCCTCCCACGCTCTCGCTCCGGCCCCAATCTTGCCGCACAGCGGCATCCGACTTTGAATCTATCCTGACCTTGACTCTCATGCGCACCCTTTCCCTGCTTCTCGCGCTGCTCGTGGCGGCTCCTGCCTTCGCACAGCCGTCGCCTGCCGACCGCGCCGTCACGGACCGCCTCGGCCAGCAACTCGCCACGCTCCTCGTCAACCCTGTTCAGCGGAGCGCGGCCCTCGACCTCACGCTCGTCGTGGCCGAGCGGCGCCCGGACGTAGACCTTCGCCCAACCGTCGACGCGCTCCTCGCGATCTTTGAGGACGATACCGACCTCCGCCATCGCCGTGCGGCTGCTGTGGCTCTCGCGGCCATCGGCGACAGGACGAGCATGGAGCAACTCGCTTCGTCCTCGCGCTTCGAAGAGAACGACTCGCTACGTCGCAAGACGGTGCAGTTGCTCGGCGCGTACGCCGCGTCCCTCCCCACACGCCAGGCGGAGTCGCTGGGCTTTTACGTCGCCGACTAACCCCTGCTGACGGCCCTGACTCGTTCAGAGCACCCAACCACGAGCGCGCTTCGTCTTCACTGGACGGGGCGCGCTTGCTGCTTTTGGTGCGGCCCAATTCGTAGCGTTGGAGCTCATCAATGCTCCGTGCAGTTTTCCGAACCAAGCCCAGATACATGGCTGCTGGGGT
>JBCCLD010000220.1:0-7672 GCA_039027055.1 Bacteroidota bacterium | reverse complement strand
CTGCGCGTTCGGCTTTGGACGTGACAGGGTAGCTGATTCGGTCAACCACCCCTGTCCCCTCCTATCCAGGAGGGGAACTGCATTAGCAGCTTCCATACATGGCTTCAGATAACGCAAAAGACCGGTTGTCCATGCACTAGGCCCGCCGGATCTTTCCAACGCTCCGCTCTCCGAGTCCCAGAACCTGTGCGCTTCGTCTGCTTCTCCGATACCCACGGCCGCCACGAGCGCATCGCCGTGCCCGAGGGCGACGTGCTCGTGTTCGCCGGCGATGCCTGCGAGGTAGGCACGCTGGACGAGCTGGTACGCTTCCTCGACTGGTTTCGAAGTCGCCCGCATCCGCATAAAGTGTTTGTGGCGGGCAACCACGACTGGCCGCTCGACCCGTCGGGTAGCGACGTACATGAGGCGCGTGCGCTCGTGGAGTCCACGGGCGCGGTCTATCTGCAGGACGAGGCGCTCGTGCTCGGCGACGTGAAGGTCTACGGCTCGCCGTGGCAGCCTGCGTTCCACGACTGGGCGTTCAACCTCCCACGCGGCGGGCCCGACTTGCAACACGCCTGGGCGCGGATCCCGGACGACGCCGACCTGCTTGTGACCCACGGCCCACCGCACGGCATCCTCGACCGCAACTTCGCACGGCTGTCATGCGGGTGCCGGTTGCTCACGGCGCGCGTCGCCGAGGTGCAGCCGCGCGTGCACGTCTTCGGGCACATCCACGAAGCCGCTGGCGTCCTCGTCGCCGAGGGTCAATCGGAAGGCGTGCAGACCACGTTTGCCAACGTGAGCGCCGTCAACCTCTTCTACCGCCCCGTCCACGCCCCGCGCGTGTTCGATCTCTGAGGCACGCTCTGACGCCACGGTGGCTCCCGTCGAGATTAGGAAGACCGGTTCAGGAGCGAGTGCTCCTGGCGAGTTCCTTCCAGAGCATGGCAACTAGACGCGTGCCTTACTCGGGCGCGATGGATACCTCCTCCTCTTGTGTCAGCGGTCTCTTGTGTCAGCGGTGAACGTTTTGGGTGTTTTATTGAAGAAGGAGCCCGTCTGGCGGACCCTGAACGACCCCGTCCGAGAATACCTCGTCCCCCTTCTCGACGCCCGTCCCAGCCTCGCTCTGTCATGTCCTTCCCTCGCCCGATCCCGAGCCTGCTCCTGCTGGCGATGGCCACGATGGCTCCTCCCAGCGCGTGGGCGCAATCGGTGGCGGGGCGCATCGTCGACGCCGAGACAGAGCAGGCGCTTCCCACAGCTACGGTCTCGCTCTGGCAGATCGCGGACGGCGATTCCACGCTCGTGACGGGCACCAACGCCGACACCGAGGGTGCGTTCGTCGTTGCAGACGTGCCAGCGGGCACCTACGCCGTGCTGGCGAGCTTCGTCGGCTACGACGAGCGCTGGCAGCGCGGTGTCACCGTGACGGCGGGGCGCACCGACCTCGGCGTCCTCGCCCTCGTGCCGTCCGTGGCGATGAAGGAGGGCGTCGTGGTGAGCGCCGAGCGCCGCCGCGTCGAGGTCCAGTTCGACCGCACCGTCTACACGACCGCCGACAGCCCCGTCACCGTCGGCGGCAGCGCCACCGACGTGCTCGGCACGCTGCCCTCGGTGAACGTGGACATCGACGGCAACGTGAGCCTGCGCGGCAGTGGGTCGGTGCGCGTCCTCATCAACGGAAGCCCGCCGCCGGTCGGACCGGAACTACTGGCGAGCTACCTCTCGCAGCTTCCGGCCAGCGCCGTCGAGCGCGTGGAGGTCATCCCCAACCCGTCGGCGCGCTACGAGCCGGACGGTGTCGGCGGTGTCATCAACCTCATCCTGAAGGAAGAGGCCGACGTGGGCTTGACGGGGACGGTCGCCACGGGCCTCACCACGCGCGGCGAACTCCAGGGGACGGGCTCGCTGGGCTACGGCACGGGGCCGTGGGCGCTGCAGTTCACCTACGGCATCGAGAGCGAGGCCAACGACGCCGGCGGCGGCTCCACCTTCCGCATCGACCGCGCCCCGGGCGGTCTGCCTTCCGACTCGACCATCCTGGACCAGACCGAGAGCGAACTGGAAGACGAGTTCTCGCAGTTCGCCAGCGCGTCTGTCGGCTACGCGCTCTCCGACCGCACCCGTCTCTCGCTCGCCGGGCAGGCTTCGACGCGCGACGACCTGGAGACCGAGGCCAACGTCTACGACGAACTCGTGTACGGTACCTCGGTGCAGGGCGGGGCGAATGCGTTTGCCTACGAGCGCATCGTGCGCGAGGGCGACGTCGGCTGGAACGCCGACGGGCGCCTCACGCTCGACCACGACTTCGGCTCCGCCGCCGAGGCGCTCAACGGCGCGGGCACACCGGCGCGTCGGCGCGTCGGACATACGCTCCGGCTGGAGGCCCGCTACGCCTTCTCGACCAACGAGGAGACCATCGGCGCGTCGGTCTTCGGGGCCCCGCGCGACGGCATCGCCCCGCAGGACGTGTTCGAGCTCCGTGACCGGGCCGAGGCCACGTTCAGCCTCGACTACGTCCGCCCGCTCTTCGGCGGCCGCTTCGAGGCCGGGGCGCGCGCCGACCTCGAAACGATCCTCCAGGACCTCGAAGCCCGCACCGAGGGCGTCCTCGACACGACCGAATCCAACGCCTTCGACTTCGACGAGCGCATCTGGGCTGCCTACCTCCAGGGCGCGCACGAGCTAGGCCCGCTCGACGTGCAACTCGGCCTGCGCGGCGAGATCGCCCAGACAACCTTCGACCTCCGCACCACGGGCGAGACCAACGACCGGCGCTACGCGAGCCTCTTCCCAAGCGCGTTCCTCGGCCTGGCCCTCACCGACAACGACGAGGTGAAGGCCAGCTACAGCCGCCGGATCAACCGCCCGAGCACCTGGCGCATCAACCCGTTCTTTAGCTACGACGACCCGCTCTTTCGCCGTCGCGGCAATCCGAACCTGCGGCCGGAATACGTCGATGCCGTCGAGACGGGCTATGTGCGCTACACTACCTGGGGCTCGTTGACGGCAAACGCCTTCTACCGCCGCACCACGAACGCCATCCAGCGGGTGCAAACGCGGTGCGTGTCCGCCGACCAGGCACTGTGCCAAGGCCTCAGCGTCGAGGCGCTCACGGCAGGGCAGACGTTCGTGCGGAGCTACGAAAACCGGGCGGCGTCGAGCGCCACAGGGGTGGAGGCCATCGTCAGCGTGGAGGACCTGTTCGGTGGGCTTGACGGCTACGTGAGTGTGGAGGGCTTCCAGATCAACACCGAGGGCACGTCGGCAGGCGACGGGCTGGCCGAGGATGGCTTCGGGTGGGCGAGCCGCGTCAACGCCACCTACGTGCTGCCGCCTGCGCTCCTCGGCAGGCTGCTGAGCACCGGTCCGACCCTGCAGGTGAACCTCTTCTACCGCGCGCCGATCGAGAGCGAGGCGGGCCGTAGCGGAGCCGACACCTGGGTTAGCGCTGCCCTCCAGCAGCGCTTCCTCAGCAACCGCGCGAGCCTCACGCTACGCCTCCGCGACCCGTTCAACCTCGCCGGCTTCAACTACGTCATCGACCGGGCCGACCAGTTCCAGCGCATCGAGCGGCGATGGGGGGCGCAGCAGATTGGGCTCACGCTCCGCTACGCCTTCGGCCGCGAACTGGAGGACGAGCGCGGCCGTCGCGGTGGTGGGGAGTAGCTAGTGCACACTCAAGGCGTCGTCTGCGCTTTCGGCTTTGGACGTGACAGGTAGCTGCCCCGGTCAACCACCCCTGTTCCCTCCCCCGCGTTCGCGAGGGCAGGCTCTGTCCAGGAGGGCAACTGCATTCGCAGCTTCCGTGCATGGCTTCAGATATCGCAAAAGACCGGTTGTCCATGCACTAGGGGGGAGTGTAGGCGGCGGCGCGTCGAAATGGCCCAGCGCCCTATGTTGAAGGCGGCACCTTCTTCCACCTTCGACCTGGACGCATGGCTACCCCCTGGACCCTGACGGACACCACCGCGCTCGTCACGGGCGGCACACAAGGCATCGGCCGTGCCATCGTGGAGGAGCTGCTCGACCTGGGCGCGTCCGTGCTCATCGTGGCGCGCACGGCGTCCGACATCGAGGCGCAGACGTCGCGGTGGGTCGCCGAGGGCTTCGACGCGCGCGGCGTCGTGGCCGACGTGGCCACGCCCGAGGGACGTGCCGCCGTCATGGGTGCGGTGCAGGCCGAGTTCGGCGGCCGCCTCGGCGCGCTCGTCAACAACGTCGGGACGAACCTCCGCAAGCCGACGCTCGCCTACACCCTCGACGACTTTCGGCAACTCATGGCCGTCAACCTCGAATCAGCCTACGAGCTGACGCGGTCGTGCTACTCCTACCTCAAGGCCGCCAGCGGGAGCGTGGTCAACGTGTCGTCCGTGTCCACGCGCCGCATCCTCGCGACCTCGACGGCCGCTTACGCCATGACCAAGGGCGCGATGGACCAACTCACCGACTTCCTCGCGGTGGAGTGGGGGCCGGACGGCATCCGCGTCAACGCCGTGCACCCGTGGTACATCCGCACGCCCCTGGCCGAGCAAGTCTTGCAGGACGATACCAAGCGCGCTAAGATCGTCGGCGCGACGCCGCTCGGGCGCGTGGGTGAGCCGGAGGAGGTCGCGCGGGCCGTCGCGTTCCTAGCGATGCCTGCCGCGAGCTACATCACGGGCGCGCACCTCGTCGTGGACGGCGCGTTCAGCAAGCTCGGCCTGCGGTAAACCGGAGCCTAGTGCACACTCAAGGCGTCGTCTGCGCTTTCGGCTTTGGACGTGACAGGGTAGCTGATTCGGTCAACCACCCCTGTCCCCTCCTATCCAGGAGGGGAACTGCATTAGCAGCTTCCATACATGGCTTCAGATATCGCAAAAGACCGGTTGTCCATGCACTAGGGACGGAGCGTGATCGGCGTGCCGTTGGGGACGTGATCCCAGATCTGCGCCATCTCCGCGTTCGTGACGGCGACGCAGCCGTCCGTCCAGTCCCACAGCCGATGCAGACGGCCGAGCCACCCCGTGCCGTTCACCAGCCCGTGGATCATAATATCGCCGCCCGGTGAGTAGCCACCTGCGTCGGCACGCGCCTGGTCGTCCTCGTTCGGGTAGGAGACGTGCAGCGACCGGTAGCAGCAACTATTGGGGTTCCGCCAGTCGAGGACGTAGGTGCCTTCAGGCGTCCGCTCGTCGCCCTGCTGTTGTTTGTGGCCTACCGGGTCGCCTCCCAGCGAGATGCGGTAGCTACGCACGGGCTTGCCCTCGTGCAGGAGCGTGAGAACGCGTGCCTGCTTCTCCACCTGGACGGTGTCGACGTGCGTGTCGGAGGGAAGCGGAGCTAGCGGCCAGTGCGCATACGCCGCAGAGCCTGCTACCAAGAGGTAGACGGCTACCCATGCGTGCTTCACGGCGACACCGCTTAACCGGACCACGGCCGCACTCTAGTACGAGTGGCAGCTCGTGAAGATCGCCATCAGGAGCGTGAAGAACGAGAGGCCGACGAGGCCAGCACCGGCAACGGCAAGGATACGGGGGATCATAGCGCGAGGCGTATAGGAAACGATGGCCCAAAATGCGGTGAGGCCGTGCCGGTGCGCAACCAAAGCGCGGTGAAAACTGGGACGGCGGCTGGAGGTAGAGTCAGCGTATGAGCAAGCTTCGGTGCGCACTCACCCCTGCGCACGCGGTGACCCACGAGACAAGTCATACTGACATCGGCGAATTGAAAGCGTAGGATGGAAGCGCGGATCGGGTATCCGCGATGACCTCGTGCAAGGCGCTCTGGCGCAAGTTGCTGTGGCGCCACCAGAAGAGCCAGAGCTACAGCGACCTATTAGTCTGACCGTTTCACCCTGTTGGGTTCAGTGTCACCCTGGTCAACCACCCCTGTCCCCCGCGTTCGCGAGGGCAGGCTCTGTCCAGGAGGGGAACTCCAAACGCGACGTTGAAGCCGAGACGAGCCGACCGTCTCGACGGGTCACGGTACTACGGCGTAGCTACAACTGCTCGGTCGATCACGAGATGGTGGAGAAGGGGGCAGGCCAGACGTGCCATGTGGAGCGGTTCAACGGGGGGCTGCGTCATCGCTTCAGGTCAAGTAGCGAATCTTGTGGGTTGGTGAACCAGAGCATGGAGCGGGGCCATGTCCAGATACTTGCGCTCGCACCAGTCCTCCGAGACCCGGAGCAACACCGCCGTGGCTAGCGTCTCGGCACTCTCCTGGCTCGGGAACACCCTGACGACCCGCGTGCGGCGTTTGACCTCGCGGAACACCCGTGTTCGGGAACTGCGACAGCCCTCGCTCCGCATGGCCCTTGCGTAAGTCCTGATAACCCCCGGAGAAAATCGAGCGCACAAAAAACCGCCGCCCTCGGGGTGAGGGCGGCGGCGGTGGCAGCCGCGCGCGCGGTCTGGTCGGGTGTGTCAGACGGTCGCGTAGCTGTTCTCGTCCACCGGCTCGGTGAACTCGGGGTAGGCCTGGATGTCGTGCTCGTGGAGGTCGAGGCCAAGCCGCTCGATGTCGCCGTTGAGGCGGACGCCCATCGTCTTCTTGAGGAGCGTGAAGAGGAGGTAGGCCACCGGGAACGTCCATGCGAAGGCGGCACCGATGCCGAGCATCTGCACGCCGATGATCTCCAGGTTGAACATCGCCTCGGCGTTGAACAGCCCGGCGGCGAGGGTGCCCCAGACGCCACACACGCCGTGTACGGCGATGGCGTCTACCGGGTCGTCTACGCCCGCCTTCTCAATGCCGATGGCCGCGTATACCACGATGATGCCGGCGAGGAAGCCCGTGACGATGGCGAAGTCGGGCGTCAGGTTGGCGCAGCCCGCCGTGATGCCGACGAGGCCTGCGAGGACGCCGTTGAGCGTGAACGAGACGTCCGGCTTGCCGCTACGCAGCCACGTGATCGCCATCGCGCCGACGGCACCCGCGCCTGCGGCGAGGAACGTGTTGAGCGCGATCAGGCCGATCGAGGTGTCGCCCGTGGTCGTGGAGCCGGCGTTGAAGCCGAACCAGCCGAGCCAGAGGATGAACACGCCAAGGGCCGCCTGCGGGAGGCTGTGACCCGGCATCGGCTGCGGCTTGCCGTCGATGTACTTGCCCATGCGCGGGCCGACGACCATCGCCGCGGCGAGCGCGGCCCAGCCGCCGACCGAGTGCACGACCGTGGAGCCGGCGAAGTCGATGAAGCCGAGGCCTTCGAGCCAGCCGGAGCCGTTGAACAGCCCGCCCCAGGCCCAGGAGCCGAAGACCGGGTAGATCAGACCCGTAAGTAGGATCGAGAACATGAGGTAGGCGGTGAACTTCGTCCGCTCGGCGACGGCCCCCGAGACGATCGTCGCGGCGGTGGCGGCGAAGACGGCCTGGAAGAAGAAGAAGGTGTAGATCCAGGTCTGGTCCTGGCCTTCGATGCCTTTCAGGAAGAAGCCGTCGGTGCCGAGCCAGCCGCCGGCCGTGGTGCCGAACATGAGCGCGAAGCCGACGGCGAAGAACACGAGCGAGCCCGCACCGACGTCCATCACGTTCTTCATGATGATGTTGGCCGCGTTCTTGGCGCGCGTGAAGCCGGTCTCCAGCAGCGCAAAGCCGGCCTGCATGAAGAAGACCATCGCGGCGGCGATGATCGTCCAGACGTAGTTGAGGTTGACTTGCACGGTCTCAGCCGCGGCGACACCGGCGTCAGGACTGTCCTGCG
>JBCCLD010000219.1:0-7910 GCA_039027055.1 Bacteroidota bacterium | reverse complement strand
TGCTCACGAGACGCCGTTTGCGTCTCCGAAAGGCGCACGAGGAGCGCGATCCCGTAGGATCGAGTGACGAGTGGAACGCAGCGGAGGCCGAACGGAGGCCGTGAGCACCGATCAGACCGATTGTCCACACGCCCTAGCGCAGGAGGACATCCTGGACTTTACCCGGACGCGCGGCGGTCCGGCCTACGCGGAACGTGCCTGGCCTGCCGACTTCTGGCCCAACGACCCCGGCACGCCAGCCTCGTGGCGTGCCGCCCTCCATGCCTTCCTCACCGACCTCGATGCGTGCGTAGCGCTTGCCGAGGAACCAAGCGTCGACCTGTTCGCGTCGTTCGAACACGCGCCGGGGTATACCGTCCTGCGTGAACTGCTGCTCGTGGCCGACCACAACGCGCACCACCTCGGCCAAGTCATCACGCTGCGGCGCCACCTCGGCTGCTGGCCGCCCGACCCTGACCTCGGAGAGACGGCGTAGATTCAGCCGCTTTCCCCTTCCCCGTTCACCGTTCCGCCCGTGGCCCCGTTTGACCTGATCGACCCCGACCCGCCGGGCGCGTTCGGGCGCGCGCCGAAGCGCAACGCCTACGTGGAGCTGCACAACATGATCGCGGCGGCCCACAGCGTCCGGGAGTTCGGCCCCGACGACACCATCCGCATCGGGCGCGAGCACGACGTCGACTTCCTAGGCAGCGCGTCCGACGGCGGTGCCTTCGCCACGGAGCGGGGCGCGCTCTACGCCGACTTCCTCCGGCACCGCATCGCCGACGGCGATCTCACGCCCGCCGAGCGTGCCGACGCGGCCCACCTCGCCCGGACGCTCCTCCTCGAACGCGCGGCACTCAAGCGCATCCACGCGCGCGTCTTCGGCCACACCGTCGCTCAAGTCATCGCCGACGACTGCCTCGACGCGGACGAGCAGTTGCTCCTCTTCACGCTCCAGCACACGCTCGGCCTCGACCCCGACGACGCGGAGGCGTCCTACGAGCGCGCCGCCCGCGAGCGGCTCCTCCAACGCATCGCTCACGCGCTCTGCGACGGCGAACTCGACCCCGACGAGGCCGACGAGATCCGCGCGATGGAAGCCGACCTCGGTGTCACCGTCCCCGAGCGGGTTGCGGTGATGCTCGCCAAGGCCTCGGAGCGCCATCGGCTCCTGCACGGCAACCTCCGCCTGCTCGCCATCAAACCGCCCGTCGCGCTGCGCGAAGGCGAAGGCGTCTTCTGGACGGGCACCGGGTACGGGACCGGCGTGCCGAAGCCCCTCGGACGCCACGCCCACCGCGTGCCGTTCCGCCAGCGCAGCTCGCTAGCGACCTTCATTACCCGCTTGCAGCGCCAACCGGCGAGCCACGCAGGGCGGCTCCTGCTTACCAACGAGCGGCTCTTCCTCTCGCGCCACCCCGACGCAGACAGCAAGGACGTCCGTACGGTGGCCCTGCGCAAGGTGGTTGATGTGGCCCACACCGGCGAGCTCGTGCTGCTCGTCCGCGACGGCAAGATCGACTGGCTGCTCCGCGTGGACGATAGTGCCTCCGTGCTCGCTGCGATGGTCCAGCGGATGATCGCCAACCGCGATGTGCAGCACCGCGCCAAGATCGAACGCGACCGAGCGGTGCGCCTCGCCGAAGAGGAGCGATGGGTCCAGCGCGGCAACCACATCCACTCGGAGACGAAGCGGCGGCTTCGGGAGCAGGAGGCCTACGCTGAGCAGGTCCGCGCACGCATCGCCGAGCGGGAAAAGCAGGCGCAACACCCTACACCGGTCTCACCGGATGACCTCCCGCGCTACCGCGGCCCGCTGCTCTTCCAGCCCGACCCCAATGAGGTCGTCCTGTTCTCTGCGCCCGCGCGCTGGCAGGCCGACGCTGCCGTCCAGCGCGCCGTCGAAGCCGACCCAAACGTGCCGTCGAACTCGGTCAAGTTCCACAGGGCGCTCACCGACCGGCAGCAGCAGGCGCGCGGCCAGGGCACGCTCTACCTCACCAACAAGCGCCTCCTGCTCATCGACCCGCGCGCAGACACGGTGCTCTTTCCGCTCCAGACTATCACCAAGGCTACGCTGCGCACCGACGAGGTCGAGATTGACCGTAGCCGGCTTCTGGGTCGGGTGATTGCCCTCGGCGAGGAGGCCTCACCTTTTGTGGACCTGCTCGAACATCTAGCGGGGTGGCGGCTCGGCTCGATGTGAAACGTGAGCCTGCTACCTCGCCGTCCCCTGGTGGCTAGCCGTCGGTGCCGGTTCGGCGGGGCGTAGCGGGACGTGGGACGTTTACGAGGCGCTGCATCAGTCCGAGCACGTCCTCGGCGACGTCCGGGTCGAGGGTGCCGCTGCGGACGGCGAGGCGCGTCGTCTCAACGGTGAGCGCCGAGTAGACCGGGATCAGGTGCGGGAGGTGCTGCCGGAGCGCGAGGCCATGGCGGCGCAGCGTGTCGAGGTCGCCGCGCACGACGGGGCCGGTGAGCGCATCTTCCGGCGTCGAGGCGGCCAGGTTGGCGAGCGTCCCCCGCACGAGCGGCTCGATGACGGCGAAGCTGTCCGCGCGGTCGATGTCGAGCGAGAGCAGCGTCTCCTGGACGAGGCCCATCAGCGTGACAAAGAAGTTGGACGCCATCGACGCCGCGAGGTGGTAGCGCGCCTTGGCCTCGGCGGAGAGCACGAGGTAGCGCATGCCGAGGCCCACGGCCAATTCGATGCCCGCCGCGACGGCCTTGGCGTCCCCTTCGAGGCCGACGTAGATGTCGTCGAGCGCCGCGGGGTCGCTCTGGCGGGTGATCGTCTGGAGCGGGTGGAAGCTCAGCACGTCCGCGCCGAGGTCGGAAAGCGGGTCGAGGACGGAGGCCGGGAGCGCACCGGAGACGTGGGCGGCGACGGTGCCCTGCCAGTCGTGACGCACCTGCGCGAGGTCGTCCGCCACGCGCGGTAGCTCGTCGTCGGGCACGCAGACTAGGAGGAGCCGGGTCGCACCAGGGAGGTCGCGGAGGCTGTCGGAGGCGCGGGCCGCCTCGACCTCACGCGCGAGCGCGTCGGCGCTGGAGCGGGTGCGGCTCAGGACGGCGCGGATCGGATAGCCCTGCGCGCGTAGCCGGAGCGCGAGCACGCGACCTACAGCGCCGGCTCCGACGAGGGTAACGCCGGGCCGGGCCTCCTTAAAAACCGAGGCATAGACCGCCATGGAGGGGGTGGGTGGTGGGCGGGTTCAAGAGCCTCGGAGAGTACGCACACGGCTCCGCCCGATGCCATGAAAAGTGCTCAGAGGAGCCACGGTTTAGCACGGCTTAGCCCCGCGCACATTGTGCAGATCGCCACGAAGCGCCGTTAGCACCAACTCCGTCGATCAGTCGCGCCAGAGCGCGCAGGCGAAGGCTCCGATCTCGGTGTCGGTCGGCGGATCGTAGCGCAGCACCTCAGCCCGGCTTGCGCCCCGGTGCCGCGCCGCGATGATGGCCACGATCACCGCCCCCATGCCCTCGATCGACAGGCGCTCGCCGCCGAGCAGGTGGAGCAGCTCGGTCTCGTTGAAGGCGTAGAGCGCCTCGGTGAGCTCCTCGAAGGCGGTGCCGTCCACGCGCAGCACGTCGGCCGTGGCGATGAGGATCGCCTGCTGGCCGTACATCACCTCGCCGATGGCGACGCCGAGCTCGCGGCAGAACGCCGGCGTCTCCTCGCCCATCACGATCGGCACGATGTCGAAGGCGCGGTTGGGGAAGAGCACTTGGAGAAACGGCAGTTGCGCGCCGACGCCCTCGGTGTGGTAGTGCCCGGCGTCGTCGAGGAAGATGTCGTCGTCCTCGTCGCAAAACTCGTGGCGGAGGCGGTCGTTGACGGGCACGCCGCCGAGCGGGCTGTGGTAGGTGTCGGCGCGGCAGATCGAGAGCCGGCCGAACTCGCCCTCGTGGCTGGGCGAGATGAAGATGACCGTGTTAAAGTCCTGGTCCTTGAGCAGCCGGTACGCTTCAGCGGCAACCCCGCCGCCGGCCAGGCGGTTGGAGTCGGGAACGATGAGCGCGAAGAGCTGCCCCTCGGTGGGCGCCGTGGCGGCGCGGTCGAGGGCGTCGGTGACCTGCTTGCGCAGTTTGGTGGGCTGCGTGGCATACACCGCGCGGCGGGGGAGTGACATGGGTCGGGTACGTCGGGGGGAGAAGACAGTCCCGCCGCACACAGCACGCGGGGCTAGACGATCCCTCAGTTTACGAAAAGCGCTTCCAGATTTGGTCCGTGGGTCGGTCACGACGCTCCCTTGTGGAACGGCGGCTGCGCCGCCTGTGGGACGCTCGCGATGCTCGCTGTGGCTGGTGACCTCACTCCGGGGGATCTTCCGCGATCAGTCTGAGACAACGAAGGCGGGATGGGGCCGTCGGCTATCATCCAGATACGAGAAAGCCCTGTGCATTGCCTACTTCTCTCCCCTTTGTCATCCCGGACTTGATCCGGGATCCATACGATGCACCGAATGGATTCTCGCGTTCGCGGGAATGACGCTGAGGTGAGTTTGCACTGTTGTTTCTCGGAAATGGTATCAGCGGTCGGCCATCAGCGTTGAGGGTCGCCATGCAGAAAGAGGAACCGTAGCATATGACGGAAGGGAGTGTGCTTCGAGCCACCATCCACGCGCCCCCACTACCACAGCGAGTGCAACGAGCGTCCTACAAGGGAGCGCAGCGACCAAACCACAGGCCGCAGGCCGTCCTACAGCGAACAACGTGAGCGCCCCACAGGCCGAAGGCCGCCCCAACACAACGCTCCGCCTAGCTGGAGCCAGACGGGGAATAGAGGTTCAACTTAGTGCGAACGCTATCGCGCCAGCACCATCCGGTGCGTCTCGGCGCGGCCGTCCGCGCTCAGCCGCAGCACATAGACGCCGCTCGGCAGGCCGCTCGCCTCGAACGTCGCCGTGTGGGTGCCTGCCTCCACCGTGCCGTCCACGAGGCGTGCGACCTCGCGGCCGGTCACGTCGTAGACGGCCAGGCGCACCAGCATCGCGGCAGGCACCCCGTAGCGGACCGTCGTCGTGGTGGCGAACGGGTTCGGGTAGCTGCCCGTGAGCGTGACCGCGTCGGGGAGCGCGGCGCTGCTGGCCGCCGGCGCGAACTGTGCGCGGTTCTCGGAGTCGATGAAGAGCGTGCCTCGTTGCCCGCCACGTCCGTCGCGACGATGTAGCCCTTACCCTGCTGACGCGGGCTGGCGAGCGTGATGTCGAAGTCGACGCTGGCCGCGCCCGGCGCGAAGCCGTCCACGTCGAGGTTGAGGTTGGTCGCCTCGCGCAGCGCCACCGAGGCAATGCCCGAACCGGGGTCGGAGGCCGTGCCCTCGTACTTGTTGCCCCGGATCGAGCCGGAGAGCGCGGGCGGCGTCGTGTCTTCCACGCTGCCCCCGTCGGAGACGCTCACGCTCTGCGCGGCGGTGTCGCTCGCGCCGGCGTTGTCCGTGGCGGTCAGCGTGACGGTGTAGGTACCGTTCGCCGCGTAGGTGCGGGTGGGGTTGGTCGCCGACGAGGTCGCGCCGTCGCCGAAGCTCCACGCGCGGCTTGTGATGCTGCCGTCGGCGTCGGCGCTGGTGTCGGTGAAGGCGCACGTCAGGCCGTCGCAGGCGGCGGTGAAGCCGGCTACTGGATCCACGTTGCCGCCGCCCGGCGGGAGGTCGAACGCCTCCCGGTTGTCGGTCACGCTGGACGACGTGCCCTGGATCGCCGAGAAGCCAAGGCCGCGCCGGGCGAAGGCGGCCCAGATGAGGTCACGGTGCACGCCGCCGTAGAGCGCGTCGTCCACCGCGAGGATGGCGTCGCGGCCGTCCACGAAGCCGGGGTTGCAGCGCTGGAGCTTCATGCCCTCGGTGACGAGGTTGACCGCGATCTGGTTGCCCGCGGTGCCGTCGGCGTCGTAGACGTCCTCGCTGAAGCCGAACTGGTCGATGAGGTCCCAGGTCAGGTCCCAGAGCATCGTCGCCCAGACGAAGCCGACGCCGTGCGGGACGGAGAGCGAGCAGAAAAGGAAGCACGCGTCGCGCGTGTCGCCGTAGGTGAAGTCGTTGACGGCGAAGCTGGTGCTGTAGGGCGCAGGACGGATACCGTCGCCCGTGATCGGCTCGCCGATGGAGTAGGTGCCGATGCCGCGGTTGGTCGTCCGCGTGTCGCCCGGGTGGATGGTGAACACGGCGGCGTAGTAGTCGCTCCAGCCCTCGCTCATGCGCTCGTTGCCATTGAGGCAGCCGACGTTGTTCGGCCCGCCGGTGAGGCGGTTGGAGAGGCCGTGGACGTACTCGTGGATGACGATGCCCGCGTCGAGGTCGCCGTCGCGGCGGGGGTTGGTGTCCTGCCAGAGGAACATCTGCATGCGCGGCTCGCTGCCGTCGGACGGCGTGAACATGTTGGCGTTGTTGATGCCGCCGCCGTCCTGCGCCTCGGCGCGCACGGGGTCGCCGCCCTGGCCGCCGTTGCCGTAGCTGTTGACCTGGAAGTTGCCGCTCACCTCGTCGAAGCCGTAGCGGTAGAGGAGGTCGTGGGTAACGTTGTTCCAGTAGAAGAGGTTGGTGACCGCCGCGTCCTGATAGTTCGTCGGGTCCTGGCTGAGGTTGATCGGGTAGTTGAAATCAAGGCCCGCGCCGCCGTTGGGCTCGCTGCCCGGGTCGGGGCTGTTGCTGTTGTTGCGGTCGAGGTAGGCGTGGACGTTGTTGCCGCGCGTGATGGTGAACTCGGGGCCGGACGCGCCATTGGTGTCGTGCCAGCCGAAGGGCGAGGCGATGGCGTCAGCGGGGTTCGTAGCGATGGAGCGGGGGCCGTGGTTGGGGCTTTCGAGCGGTAGCGCGTAGACGTTGTAGCTGCTGCCGTCGTTGACGCTCATCGGAGCCCAGGCACTCCTCGGAGCGGGAGCGGTCGCGCTCAGTAGGCTCGGCGCAGGAGCCACGGCCAGCGGTGGGAGTGACGGCGCTGCTGCGTTCACCGAGCGCCCGGTCGTGGGGAGGCCAGCGTGCTCGTCCACGGTGAGGTCATCGCGGCGCACTTCTGCGCCGGTCGTGGCCTCGACATACACGTGATAGAGGCGACCTACCGAGCGCGGCGCGATCTCGACGCGCCAGGCGAGGCGGTAGGCAGCCTCGCCCCCGGACGGGACGAACTCGGGCTGCACGAACACGAGCCGGCTGAGGATGCGTGTCAGCACGGCGTCGGTCTGGGCGAACGTGGTCGCGCGGCCGGCCCCCATCGCCTGGGCGAGGCGACGGAGGCGGTGGGGGTCCACGCCGAGGTGGCTCGCGGCGCGGCGTACGGATTCGGGTGCGTCGAGGCGGCGGCGCGCGGCGGGCGTCTTCGCGGCGAGGTCGCGCGTGAAGGCACCGGAGCGGTGCACGACAGCGCCGCTGCGGTCGACGGCCACGGTCAGCTCGGTGCCCAGCACCTCGATCCCGCCGACGGCCTGCCGAACGTAGACGTAGGTGAGGCCGCTGCGGTGGCTCGGGACGGCGTCGGTGACCACGAGATCGGCCACGTCGGCGGCGGTGACCCCGAGTGCGTCGGCGTGCTGGGCGACGTGCCGCACGGCAGCATCTACAGCAGCATCAACGGCCTCAGCGGCGGTGAGTGACTGGGACGCTGCGGGGGCAGAAAGCGGCAACGCGAGGCACAGCGCTGCCATGCATGCAAAAAGGCGCATCGAACAAAGGGTGGGAGAGAGCCGCGGGCGAGCGAGGGTGAGCAGCGACACCAAAGACCTCCCGCCCGCACGGTTAGTGGTGGTGGAGTCGCTGCTCTGAACGCGTGCAGAGATACGGGCCAGAGCTTCCAATCGCAAATCGACCGCCCGACTTCCTTTGTGCGGATGGTGGGCAGCGTGCCTCGCTCTCTATCGCACCAGGTATGCGGATTCGGCGTCACGATGTCAGTATGCCTCGATGTTGCGTGTTGCGTATCGGATCGAGG
>JBCCLD010000218.1:0-7919 GCA_039027055.1 Bacteroidota bacterium | reverse complement strand
GGTGCTCACGAGACGCCGTTTGCGTCTCCGAAAGGCGCACGAGGAGCGCGATCCCGTAGGATCGAGTGACGAGTGGAACGCAGCGGAGGCCGAACGGAGGCCGTGAGCACCGATCAGACCGATTGTCCACACGCCCTAGCCAGGCTCGACGTTGCGGGGACATGAAGGTCCTCAGTACAGCTTTTCAAGCCGCTCCCGCTCGCTCAGCGTCGGGGGCGGCTTTTGTATCCAGTAGCTCTCGGCGTCCGGATCGGGCCGTGTGAGAACGGGGCTGTCGGAAAACGTACGGCGCGCCCAGCCGATGGGGAAGATGCCCAGAATGAATACCAGCGTCAGCAGAATGCGCGAGACGATGGCACCAAGCACGAGCGCGAGCAGCATCCACGCATGGTACACAGGCTTCAGCGACATCGGCACTAGGAGGCCAAGCGCCACGAGCGCACCGCCGATGGATGTAAGCATAACGACGGCGGTGGTCCACGCCCATCCGCTACGCCACGCTAAGAACAGAGCAATGCCCAGCACGACGCTCCCTACCACGCACCCGAACGAGCGCAGCACTGCACGCCCCGTGTCGAGCGCGCGCCACTCGACGAGCAGGGCACGAACGATCGCCATCGCTTAGTTACTGGCGACCTCTTCCGCGAAGGGGAGACCTGCCTCGCTACCCATCACGGTGGCGACCGAGCCAACGAGGTCGCGCCAGGCTCGGGTGCCCCACACTTGGCTGTGGATGCGGATGATCTCGGCCTGCCGCTGCCGGAACGCGGTCGGGTTAGCTTCGGCAAGTGCGTAGAACTGGCTCCGTAGGTTGCGCAGCCTGGACAGGTTCGACTCGGTGAAGCCAAACGCGGCGATATCGGCAATCAGACGGTCGTAGGCGTCGTCCGCAGACGTGCGGTCAGCGGGACCGCTTCGGAACGTATTCCGGTCAAAGACGAACGTGGACGCGGGGTCGAGCAGCGTGCGACCGGTGCGGGCGAGCACGTTGGAGGCACCTAGGGGCAGGAAAAACTGCACTGGAGCCTGACCGACACGCGCAGTGAAGCGGAGGTTGCCTCGGGCAGGTACCGAGCCGTCCTCGGACGCGGGGAGCGCGATGTGCGGGTTGAGCGCACGGAATCGCTCGTACGACGACCCGAGGTCTGTGACCGTGCTCCAGTCGAGACGGTCGTTGTGCGCGTCGAGGCGGGCGAGGAGATCGGCGAGGGTGATGCGCTCGCCGTCGCGTAGCCGCACGCGTTCTGCTTCGAGGGTCTCTGTCGGATCGAGCCACTCATGCTCGGTGGCGCGCAGGGAGCCATACGCCTGCAGCACGTATGCGCGGGAGTGATTTCCAAAGCTCGACTGCCGCTTCACGCGCTCAAAGCCGTCCGTCACGCCCCACATGTACGCATCGACCACAGACTTATGATCGAGGGAGCGGCCCGCCTGCGACTGCATGTAGGCCTGATAGAGCCGGAAGATGTTGCCAGGGCCGGTGTGGTAGGCTGAGATTCCGGGAATCTCGTGCCCGACGCTGTTCACGTAGCCACGGAGGAAAACAAACGCGGGTTCGAGCGTGAGCAGGGGATGGTGCTCCTCTCGCACATCCACGTGCCCCTCGCCCGCGGACAGCCGATAGCGTCGCACGTCGAAGCGTCGCAGTACGTCCGGCATCATCTGATAGCGCGAGCGGGCTCCGGCCGGCGAGACAAGCATGTCTTGGTTAAACGTCTCCACCGTTCCGATCTCGGTAGCGAGCAGGCTTAGGCCAAGCTGGTCGGCGAGGGCGATCTCATAATGGATCGTGCTCAACTCGCGCCCGCGCGCCTCGGCGACCTGGTTAGCGTAGCCCCATCGAATCTTGACCTCGTCGCGTGGGATGCCGCGCCGGACATACTTGTCGACGAGCCGCCGGGTCTCTGCGCGGCGAAGCTGGTTGTTGCGGTCCCAGTTGGCCCACCCGTTTTGCTCATAACGCGAGCGCTCCGTCACCAACTCATGGATCTCCAGCGTCTCGTTGGTGCGACCGTCGAAGACCCGGATGGTGAAGTTGTCGTCGTGCCCTTGCCGCTTCTCGTAGAGGTCGAGCAGTTGGCGAAACTCCTGAATTGAACGCGGCTGCTGGGCGAACGTGGGGTCCGCGGGGTCCGCGAGGAACACGTTGGCCGCCACGGCCGGATACATCTGGTCGGGGTGCTGCGGCAGCCCGCTAAACGTGTACGGACGGTCTGGGTCGGAGCCGACAAGGGGCAACGGGGCGTATTCGTCACTGGCCCCGATAGCGTCGCCGCTCAAGCTTGCTGTGATAGCGGCGCTCAAGTCAAACGACCCCAGATGCATGGCGACGGCACCGCTACCAAGCAGCAGTCCAAGAGCGATCAGCGTGAGCGGCATCGCTAAGCTGGGAGCCGAAGTTGGCTCAGCCGAAGAGGAGTCAGTGGGTGAGACGGGGGGAGGCGGAGATGGGTCGTCCGAAGGGGCTGAAGCGTCGTAGTGCATACGAAAGCAAAAGGAAGAGGCAGGCGAGCGGATCGGGAGGGCTATCCTGCTGGCAGAAAACTACGCGAATCCTCCATCGATCGTGCACGCAAAATCAGTACCGAGCCTAAAAAAGCACGGGACGAACTGGCGTGCCCTTGGGAGTTGGTCTGGCATGCAGACCCAGGAGCGACACAGCAGTGACGGACGGCGGTACGGCCTCGTTCCCAGCGGGAAAAAGACTGTGTGCCGGGTTAGGCCGCCGCCGCCGCGCACCTGACGAGGTGCTCGAACAGCGGCACCCCGACAGGTCCAAGGCGCTCCGGATGGTACTGGACCCCCATCAAACGACCAGCGTCTCCTTCCAACGCTTCAATGACGCCATCTGGTGCGTGGCCGGTTGCCTCTAGACCGGTTCCGCACGTGCCGATCGCTTGTAGATGCCGCGTGTTGACCTCGACGTGGCGTCCCAGCACGTGGGCCATAGTCGAGCCAGGAGAGTGGTGCACGGGATGTGTGGTGCCACCTCGTTTTGGGCTATGAGCACGCGTGTCGGGGCGCTGTCGCTGGACGTCAGCATAGATCGTCCCACCGAGCAGGGCATTCATCAACTGCATCCCGTAGCAGATGCCAAGTACCGGCTTTGGGCCTTGGAGAAAGCGCGCAAGGAGGGCTCGGTCTGCAGCCTCCCGGATGGGGTGCGTAGGGTCGATGTCCGCAGGCAGGGTGGGCAGCGTGGCGTCAACAACGAGGCCGAGTGTGACGGCAGGGCCGCCCGTTACAACGAGGCCATGTAGGCGTGCGGCATACTGTTCCGCCATAGCGGCTACGTCACGGGTCATCGGCAGGAGGAGTGGCATGCCACCAGCGGCTTCAACTGCACGCACGTAGGCCAGGTCGATGCGCTGCTCCCCATCGTTCAGCGAGGTGGTGATGCCGATGAGCGGGATCATGTGCGGTGCTGAGGATGGGTGATATGCGAAGGACGTGTGGAGAAAAGTAGCACCGGAAGCGCTGACAGATTAATTCGCTGTGACGGAAGCGGTTGCCCGACGCCTCATGGGGATCTACCTCGATGTGCGCGTCGGTTGACGCGGCACTTCCGCAGAGTGTCCACGCCAGGTTCGATCCAAGGCCTTCGAGGAGACGCTGCATTTGTGCCACCCACCTCGTTCTGTATGAACGCACTTCAGCACACACTCCACACCATCGTCCGCGACGTTGCCGAGCAGGCCCGAAGCGTTCGCCTCGCAGGTCTGCCAACCGTCTTCACGTTGCTTCCGCCCTCCACGCAGGCATGGGAGGACGAAGCGCCGCCCCAGGGTGAGGTGCCCGTAGGTTAAGCGAGACCTGACCGTGCCACCTGTGCGTCTCGAATCGTGCCTGATCCTATTTATCCGCTCAACCTCTACGCCCTCGACGCCGACCTTGCTGACCTCGAACGCGAGCTACTCGAAGCCGGGGGCGAGGTGGACGACGAGACGGAGGCGCGGCACAACGCGCTCCTCGACGCGCGCGAAGACAAGATCGAGGCGTATGTGGCCCTCATCCGGCGGCTGAGCGCGAGCGCCGACGCCGTCGAAGCAGAGCGAAAGCGGCTCCAGAACGCTGAGAAAGCGCTCAAGAACGCGGCGCAGCGCATGAAGGACCGCCTCCTCGACTCCATGCAGCGCCGAGGCGAGACACAGCAGCAGACGCGCCTCGGCACGGTCCGCGTCCAGCAGGCATCGCGCCGCGCGGTGCAACTGCGTGTAGACGTGGACCACCTGCCCGACCGCTTCGTCAAGGTGCGCCCGCCGGAGGTCAACCTGAGCGCGCTCCGAGAGGCTCTCGACGCAGGCGATGAGGAGGCGGCGACGCTCGCCGAGCTCGCTCCGGCCACGTCGTACGTGCGGATATATTGAGGGGACGCTCGTCTGTAGCTCGCTGTGGGACGCGACTGTTATGACGGACGTACCGACTCACCGACCTGCAGACTCACCTGCTGACGCACCGACGCACCGTTCTCCATCACATCGGTGCGGAGCGTGTAGCCGGGGACGGGGCGTTCTATGCCTTTCAGCTGATAGGCCTCTTCGCCCGAGTAGGGAAAGTCCGTCTTTGTGAGCGCATAGACGGGAAACGACACCAGGGCCTGCCCAGGGGTACACGCGCTCTCCAGCCGGGCCGCGAGGTTGACCCCTTGCCCAATGGCCGTGTACTCCACGAGGTCCTCCGAACCAAAGTTGCCGACCATCACCTCGGCCTGGTTCACCCCAACGCGTAGGTCGAGGCTGGCCGGCAGGTTTGCGGCCGCCCACTGAGCGCGGAGACGACGGAAGACGTGCTGCATAGCGGCAGCGCACCGGACTGCCTGCCGCGCCTGCTCGTCGGGTTGCATCTGGTCGGCGGCTCCGAAGAGTGCCATGATGCCGTCGCCCATGAACTTGTCGAGCGTGCCCCCATGGTCCTCGATGAGCGCCACCATCTCGGTGAGGTAGGCGTTCAGCATGCCGGTGACGACGCCCGGATCGGTCGTGTCCGAGAAGCGAGTGAAGCCCTTCAGGTCGGAGAACAGCACCGAGACGCGCTTGCGCTCGTTGACGACCGCCACGTCCTCGTCGGCGGTGAGGATGCGGTCGACGACCTTCTTCGAGAAGAACTTCCGCAGCCGCGAGCCACGGACGATTTCAGCGAGTTGGTCGCGCACGCGCTGTTCGAGCTGCTCGTTGAGCTCACGCAACTCGCCTGCTTGCTCTTCGATCACCGATTTCTGCGACTCGACGCGCTCCTTTTCCTCAGCGAGCTCGCGAGTCCGTTCGGTGACCACTTCTTCGAGGTGTTCGGCCCGTTTGCGCAACTGACGCACGCGCATGGCGAAGCCGCCGTAGACGATGCCGACGCCAAGCAGCAAGCAGAGGACAAGGAACCACGTCGTCTGATAGAAGAACGGCTGGAGTGTGAAGCGGACCGAAGCGCCCTCTTCGTTCCAGACTCCGTCGTTGTTGGCGGCCTGCACGCGGAACGTGTAGGTGCCCGGGCGGAGATCCGTGAAGAAGGCCTGCCGACGCGCAACAGGGGCGCTCCAGGTATCGTCGCGTCCGTCTAGGCGGTAGCGATAGCGCACGTCGTCCGGGGCGAAAAACGTGAGCGCGGCGAAGTCGAACTCAAACTCGCGGCTGCCGGGGGGTAGCGTGAGTGCACCCGAGAGCGCTGGTCCGAGCGGCTGTGCCGAGCCGCCGACGAGAACGCGCTGCACCGAGACGGGGGGCGCGACGCGGTTCGACGGAAGCTGTGTCGGGTCAAGCACCACGACGCCGTCGATGGTGGGGAACCACAATCGCCCGTCAGACGCACGAAGGGCCGCGGGGCCGACGCCGCCGGTCCCTTCAGCATCGCGCGCACCGTCGGCCACGCCAAGGATGGTGGGCGACAGGCGAACCTGGCCGTCGGCGTCGGGGAGCAAGTCGGTGTACAGGAGGTGGACCAGACCACGGTCCGTGTTGAGCCAGAGCGCCCCCGCCTCGTCTTCGAGGACGCTCAAGATGCCATCCGAGGGCAGTCCTTGCCGCGTCGAGTAGGTTGTGAAGGTCGCCGTTTCGCCTGATCCAGCACATCGGCGCGTGAGGCCTCCGCCGTAGGTTCCGATCCAGAGGCAGCCGCCGCTCCCCGCGAGCAGGTCGAGAACGAGGTCGTGGCCGAGGCCATCAGCCGTAGTGATCGTCTCAGCGACGGTGGGGGTGGCGCCACGTATCTCGATGCGGCTCAGGCCCCCGCCGTAGGTCCCGGCCCAGAGGTGGCCGTCGGCGTCCTGTTCAAAGGTGTTGACGGAGGAGGTGCCCAGGCCGTCGTCCTCGGAGAGCACTCCAGGCAGCAGGCGTCTGCCGCGCGCCCGGACGATGCCCGCGTCGGTGCCGATCCACAGGGTACCGTCGCTTGCCTCGAAGAGTGCGAGGACCCACGGGTCGGGGAGGCCGTCGTCCACAGAAAACGTTGTGCATTGCCAGCCGCCGGCGCGGACGCACCGGGCGAGGCCATCACCGTTAGTGCCGACCCAAACGGCTCCGTCGCGCGTTTCCACGACGGCGTTCACAAAGTCGCTCGCGAGGCCGGACGGCCCTTCAGCGCGGAGCGTCTCCACGACGCGGCCAGCGCTGATCCGGCTCACACCGCCGCCATCGGTGCCGATCCAGACGCTCCCGCGACGCCCTTCCGCGATGGAGTACGTCACGTCAGCCTGCAAGCCCTCGGGCTGGCCGAATGGCGACAGCTTCGAGTCGCGCAGATGAACGAGACCTTGGCCGGCGACGCCGACCCACAATCCCCCCTCATGGTCGAGAAGCAAGGACTCGACAGACATCAGCGCCTCGCCGTCTACACGGTCGAGGGACTCCAACTGTGAGGAGCGAGCCGCTGTGTCTCGCCAGCGAAACAGCCCGTCGCCGTCGGTGCCGATCCAGAGAGCGCCGCTACCGTCAAACTTCAAGTCAGCGATGCGCGCTTCGCTAAGCTGCAATATTGGGGTGCTAGCGCGTGGGCGGTCGTGGCTCGCGTCAAGCAGAGCAAGGCCGTCAAGGCTACCGATCCAGACGCGCTGCGGGTCGGTCGGGTCGGTGGCGATCGAGAGGACAGGGGCGGCGAGCACGCCTCCGAGATGGGCGTACGAAGTCATCTCGCTTCCGTCAAACCAGGCGAGGCCAGCACCGGTGCCTACCCATACGCCTGGGCGCTCCTCAGCATCGGTTCCAGGGAGTAGGATGCCGACGTAGGGATCGGGAAGACCGTCCTTCTGACAGGAGAATGCGAGCAATTCGGTAGAGAGCTTGCTCCAGCACACGCCTGTTTCTGTCCCCACCCACAGGTTCGAGCCCGTCGTAGCGAGCGCGTAGATCGGGACGGGAGGGAGGCCATGGCTGCTATCGAACACAGCGAGCGTGCCGTCTGGTTGAAGCCGGGCGAGCCCGTCGCCGGTGCCAATCCACAGCGCGCCGGCGGTGTCAGAGGCGAGCGCATTGGCGTTGTTCGAGCGTAGCGCGGGGTGGCTGCGCGTGGAAATTGTCGAGAAGCCTACTCCGTCGAAACGCCCGACACCGGACTGCGTGGCGGCCCAGACGTAGCCGTCCGCTGTCTGCGCAAGTGCGTCTACAATGCTTTGCGGTAGGCCGTCTTCGCTCGACCAGGAGGTGGCGCGGAACTGAGAAGGCAGCTTCGCTGGGTCGAGTTGGTTGGTGCTCGGTAGGCGCTCCGTGTCACCCGGCGTCGGCTGCGCAGCGAGCGTGGACGCGTGCAGCGCGAACGACAGCACGACTGTCGTGATGGTACGGGCTGCACGAAGCCACGCACCGAGGACGCGCCGGTTGCTGCGAGCTGCCGAGCAAGACGGAGCGAGACATGATAGGTGGCAGTGCACAGAGTGAGGCGAAGTTCTCTCAGGACGTAGCCTCGTGAAGACAAGGACGGTGCCGCCCTGATTTTCG
>JBCCLD010000217.1:0-7999 GCA_039027055.1 Bacteroidota bacterium | reverse complement strand
CTCGCCGGTCTCAGCGTTGATGTCGGCGAGGACGAGCTGCGCGCCTTCTTGGCCGAAGCGGACGGCGGTGGCGTAGCCGATGCCACGGCTGCCGCCGGTGACCACGGCCACGCGGCCTTCGAGGCGGGAGCCCGTGCGGGCGTCAGGAGCTTGCATAGAACTGGGGGCAAGGACGCGCCGTGAGCGAAGGCTCGGCGTCCGGGTGATGGGGGGAGGGAGAATCAGGCGTCGGTCTCCGCCGCGGAGGCGTCGGGAGCCAAGGTGTCAGGGGCCCGAGCAGGCGGGGCCACCGGGGTCACCTCGATGTCGGTCGCTGCGACCGCGTCGGGGCGCAGCGAGTCGCCGCGTTCCTGCCACGTGTGGGCGAACTCCGCGAGGAAGCGCTCCATGAGGCCGTAGAACGTGGTCATCCGACGGAGGTGCTCGGCGGCCCCGTCCACCAAAGCCGCGCTGTCCTCGGTGGCAGCCGAGAGAAAGCGCTGCGCCACGGCGCGGCTCTCCCGCACCGTGGCCATGTTGAACGCGAAGGCGTTGAGGAAGAAGTCGCGGTGGACGGTGTAGTAGTCCTGGCGCGGCGCTGGCCCCTCGACCTTGCGGATGAGGTGCTTGGCGGCGAGGTCGCGCGCGGCGATGGAGACGGGTCCCTTGCTGCGCCCGAGCAGGGCGGCGATCTCGCCGAGCGAGCGGGCCTCGGCCTGGCTCATGAGCAGCCCGACGATGAGCGCCTGGAGCCGCCGGAGGCCGAACGACTCGTAGAGCGCGCTGACCTCCTCGATGAGGCGGCGTTCGGTGGGGCTGAGCTTGGGCGACATGGAGCGGGCGGCGCGTCGTAGAGCAATCCAAACATACATATCGTTTGGAAAATTTCAAACTTAAATACGAAAACGCTTCCATACGACCACCGGAGCGCCTCGGCACGGCGGCGCGATCCCCGTTCCCGCGCTCCCGATGTGTTGAACCACCTCGCGGCTCCGTTTACCTTCACGACCGCTACCGCCGTCCCGTGCGCGCCCCATGCCTGTCCTCTCCCGCTTCCGATTGCTGTTGCGCTGCTGCGCGCTCGCGCTCGGTCTGCTGCTCCTCGCCGGAGGAGCGCGGGCGCAGGAGCGCACCTCGCTGCCTGCCGACGCATACTGGGACACCCCGGTCGCGGCCAAAGCCTTCGCCTCGCAGGCGCTCGACCGCCTCCGCTTCGAGCGCTCCGACGCGCTCTCCTTCGAGGAGTCGAACTTCATCACCACGCACCTGCTCGACCGCCACGGCTTCGTGTGGATGGCCAGCGAGGGCAACCTGTTTCGCTTCGACGGCTACACGCTGCGCACCTACGGCCCGGACCCCGCCGACCCCAACTCGCTCCCGAGCGACGTCATCTACGGGATCTCGGAAGCGCCCGACGGGAAGCTGTGGCTCTCCGCCGTGCCGGGGCCGCTCGTCCGCTTCGACCCGGTGACGGAGCGGGCGGAGGTGTTTGAGGTGTCCGTCGGGGAGCGCCACCGCCGCGTCGCCGTAGACTCGACAGGCATCGTGTGGTACACCAGCAAGCCGAACGATGCGTCGGGCGTGGCCCACCGGCTCTATCGCCTCGACCCCGCGACGGGCGTGTCCGAGGTGGCGCCCCTCGATGCACCGGACGGGCTCCTCGTCAGCATCGTGGACATGGAAGCGGGTGCCGACGGGCACCTGTGGCTCGCCACCACCGAGTATGGGGTCATCCGCTACGACGTCTATGCGCGGCAGGCCCACTTCTACGATGCGAGCCAGGGCCTCGACACGCGGACGGCGCGGGTGCGGGTGAGCACGAGCGGGGCCGTGTGGGCGCAGGGCGACGGCAGCCTCTACGAGTACGATGCGGCGGCCGACCGCTTCACGCTGCGCCTGACCGGGCCGTCGCTCGCCTGGCACCGCAACCCGTTCCTGTCGGGCTGCTACGTGGATGCGCTGCGCGTGGCGTGGTGCTACCGCGTGGACGAGGGCACCCTGGCCGCAATCGACGTGGACACGGGAGCCGAGCGCCTCTTCACCTACGACCCCGCTGACCTGGACGGGATTCCCGGCATGGGCATCGGGCGGGTGTTCGAGGACCAGGCGGGCGTGCTCTGGCTGGCGGGCCTCGGCGGCGTGCGGCGGGTGACGGGGCGGCAGGGCTACTTCACCCGCATCAACAACGCGCCGACGACCTTCCTGCGCGTGGGCACGGGCCGCGATGGAAGCTTGCTGGTGGGGGAGTTCTGCGGCGATGTCTTCAGGCTGCAGGGGACGCTACTCGTCCCGCATCCGCTCGTGCCGGCCGGCCTCGGCCTGTGCGCGATGACGGTCACCGAGACCAGCGACGGGGCCGTGTGGGTCGGCACCTGGCCGTGGCAGGCAGGGCAGGGCGGCGTCTACCGCTTCGACCCCGACGGGACCTCCCGCTACTTCGTCCATGACGCCGACGACCCCACGTCTATCGCCATGCGCGGGGTCCGGGTGATCCACGAAGACCGCGCGGGCCGCATCTGGATCGGCACGTCGAGCACGCTCGACCTCTACGACCCGGCCACGCAGTCCTTCTCACGTGCCCCGACGGTCGGCGAGGGCTTCGCGGGCGACGACGTGTGGGCCATCGCCGAGTCCTCGGACGGAACGCTGTGGGTGAGCTACTACACCCACGGCGTCGAACGCTACGACCCCGACACCGGCCGCATCCTCGCCCGGTACCAGCACAGCCGCACCGACCCGGCCACGCTCGGCGCGAACGTGGTGCCCTGGATCGAGCCGTCGCGGCGCAACACGGGCGCGGTGTGGATGGCGACGTGGGGCGGCGGGCTCAACCGCCTCGACCTCGAAAGTGGCCTGATGAAGCGCCTCACCACGCGCAACGGCCTCCCCGACCTGCAGGTCAACCAGGTGCTCGAAGACGACCAGGGGCGCATCTGGGCGACGACGCCGCGCGGGCTGGTGCGCCACGACCCCGCGACGGGCGCGCTCCGCATCTTCGGGCAGGCCGACGGCCTCCGCGCCTACGCCGGACTTGCCGGGTTCACCCGCCTCGGCGACGGCCGCTTCGCCCTCACCGACGGCCGCACCTTCGAGGGCAACGGCCAACTCTTCGTCTTCCACCCCGACTCCATCCGCGACGACGCCACCACCGCCCCGCTCGCGCTCACCGCGCTCGACGTGCTCGGTCAGCCGCGCCCCGTCGCGCCGCAGCCGGCCGAACTCCGCTTCGCCCCCGCTGACGATGTGTTTGGCGTCGAGTTCGCCGCGCTCAACTACGCCGATGCCGAGCGCATCCGCTATCGCCACCGCCTGGAGGGCTTCGACGGCGACTGGATCGAGGTGGGCACCCGGCGCTACGCGGCCTACACGAACCTGCCGCCCGGGCGCTACACGTTCCGCCTACAGGCCGACCTGGGCGCAGGCTGGGGCGGCACGTTTGCCGTACCGGTCGTCGTGGAGCCGTACTGGTGGGAGACCACCTGGGCGCGCCTCTCAGCGCTGCTGAGCGCGATCGTGCTGGGCGTGCTCCTCGTGCGCTTCCTCGCCACGCGCCAACTCCGCGCAACGCTGCGCCGCCTCGAAGTGGAGCGCCGTCTCCAGGACGAGCGCGAGCGCATCAGCCAGGACCTTCACGACCACGTCGGCGCGCAGCTCTCGACCATCGTCTCGGGCATCGACCTGGCCCGGTTGGCCTCGGCGAAACCTAGTCAGGGCGATGGCGCCCCGGCGAAGGCGGTGTCCTACCTCGACCGCCTCGAAGCGCACGCGCGCACCACGATGGCGCAGCTCCGCGAGACGATCTGGGCGCTCCACCACGAGACGGTGACGCTCCAGGCTTTCCACGACCGCCTCTGCGCCTACGCACGCACGCAGGCGGGCCTCCGCCCTGACGCTCCGCGCATCGCGTGCCACCTGCACGCCGCCGACCCGGCGCGGACGCTCACGCCGATGCAGGCACTCAACCTCTACCGCATCGCGCAGGAGGCCGTCGAGAACGCGCTCAAGCACGCGGCCGCGCAGCATCTCAGCATCGACGTGCAGGCGGCGTCGGACGCGCTCATCCTGATCGTTGAGGACGATGGCGCGTTTGTGGAGGCGAGCACGAGCCCCCCGGCTGGCGTTGCCGACGACCTGCGCGGCTTCGGCCTCGACGGCATGCAGCGCCGGGCCGAGCGCCTCGGCGGCCGTTTCGCGCTGCACACCAACGGCGGCACGACGGTGCGTGTGGAGGTGCCGTGGGGGGCTGAGGCCGTAGAGCGGCTACGCGAATAGCCCTCCGTTGCTCAGGCCGCCCGCTGCTTCAGCTTGCGTGCGGCATAGCCCGCGCCCGCCAGCGCGAGCAGCCCCAGCCCCCCGTCGATGGGCACCTGCGTGGGGTTGCCCGGCAGCGTGGGCACCGCCTCGGTCGGCGCGGGAGCCTCCGGAGCGGGCGCCGCCGAGGGCGCGGCCCAGTCGGGCACGCTCTGCGCGGTGGCAGGCAGCGAGAACAGGAGGACGACGGCGAGAGCGGTCAGGCGGAGCATGGCGGTGTGCAGAGTAAAAGTAGAGGGGGCAGTACGAGCGAGTGGCGAGCAGCTTACTTCACGACGAGCATCCGGCCCGTCACAGCGTCGCGGCCTGAGGTCGTCTCGGCTTCCACGCGCCACACATACACGCCACTCGCAAGTCGTGCCGCGTCCACGCCGAGCGTGTGCCAGCCCGCCTGCTGCGGGCCGTCTTGCACCACGATCACCTCGCGGCCGAGCACGTCGTACACCGCCACGCGCACCGTCGCCGACTCCGGCAAGCCGTAGCGCAGCGTCGTCTGCTCCGTGAACGGGTTCGGGTAGTTGCCCGCCAGCGTGAGCGCCTCGGGCAGCGCGGCATCGCCCTCCGTGGCGACGACGCTGGCGGGCGTGAGCACGAGTTCGAAGCGGTCGGCGGCCGCCACGCGGGCGACGGGGTTGGTCACGCCCTGCGCGAGGAGCGGCGGGACGGCCTGCGTGCCCGGCGTGGGGGCTGCGATCTCGGGGGCGTCCGGCTGCGCGGCGGCTTCGAGCGTGAAGGCGTACTCGGTGGCGTCCGCGAGGTCCACGACCTCGCCGGTGGCGGTGTCGCGGAGTTCGGCGCGCCAGCCCTCAGGTACGAGCGTCTCGGGCCAGCGTAGCGTCATCGCGCCGCCGGTGGGTGCGCCTGCCTCGAAGGCGGCGATGCCGAGCGGAATGGCAATCGGGGACTCGGACGAAGCGAGGGCCTCCAGGTCGAGGCTGTTGATCGCGAGCGGATCGGCGTTGGCTTCCTCGGTGAGGGGCCGGGTGAACACCTGCGCGAACGTGCCGGAGAGCGGAGCCAGGAGATAGCCGTCCTTGCCGTCGCGCTCGATTGCGCCGCCGAAGCCCGCCTCGACGAACGCGCGGGCCTCGCCGACGTCCGTCGAGAGCACAAACGCGAGCTGCACCGGCGTGCCGATGCGGCTGTAGCCGGAGTACGTCCGGCTGTCGATCGTCCCGGTGTCGTCCGAGGCGAACGGGGCGGCGGCCCCGGCACTGGTGGCCTTCACGAAGAAGCCCTGGCCGCCTGCGATCTCGCCGCCGAGGAGGTCGCCCGAGGAGCCGTTCCACGTCCGGTAGGCGTTCGAGGCGGGGTCCCAGACGTAGGCGGTGGCCTCGACGTTCGCGAAGCCGGCGTTGGCGCGGACCTCGTCCCAAGCGAGGGGCTCGGCGAAGGGGTTGCCGAGGAGGTTCCAGCCGTCGGCGTCGGGGGTGCCGTTGTCGGTGAAGGCGACGGTGGGGGAGACGGTGCCGGCGGGCGCGGTGTAGGCGGCGCTGAGCGTCTTGGGGAAGCCGCCGTCGATGTCGTTCTCGCCGTCGTCGAAGTCGTCGTCGGCGAAGACGAAGACGATGAAGCCTTCGCCTGGCGTGGACGCGGCGAGGGTGGCGGGCGCTTCGAAGCCGACGCCCTCGGCGCCGGCCTCGGACTCATCGTAGACGAGGACGTTGGCGCTGCCGTTGGGGACGTCAGCGTCGGGGACGCCCTGGGTCCAGATGGAGGCGAGGAGGGTGGCAAGGGTGGTGCCGTTGGGCTGGGCGAGCATGCGCCAGCCTTCGGTGCCGAGGACGGAGAGGGCGAGGGTGCCGCCGTCGAGGGTGGGCTGGGTGAGGGCGTAGCGCTGGGCGAAGACGCCGACGCCGTTGCCGTCCTGGCTGTTGCTATCCCACGCGATGACGAAGTCGCCGTCGGCGTCCATCCCCGCGGAGGGGTTGCGCTGGTTGCTCGTGGTGATGGTGTTGACCTGGAACTCACTGCCTTGCGGCGTGGCGTCGGAGACGTAGCGCTGGGCGTAGACGCCGTTGTTCGCGCCGTCCTGGTCAAAGCTCTGCCACACCACAACGAAGTCGCCGTCGGCGTCCATCGCTACCGCTGGCCGATTCTGGTTGTTCGTGGTGTAGGTGTTGACGAGGAACTCGCTGCCTTGTGCCACGCCCGCGGCGTCGAATCGTTGGGCATAGACGCCGTTGTTCGCGCCGTCCTGGCCGCTGCTATTCCACACCACGACGAAGTTGCCGTCGTCGTCCATCCCCACCGAGGGGTTGCTCTGGTCGTCGGTGGTGTAGGTGTTGACGAGGAACTCGCTGCCTTGCGCCATACCGGCGGCGTCGTAGCGCTGGGCATAGACGCCGGTGCCATCGCCGTCCTGGCCGTCGCTCCTCCACACCACGACGAAGTCGCCGTCGGCGTCCATCCCCACCTCCGGTTGGCTCTGGTCGCTCGTGACGGTGGTGTTGACCAGAAACTCGGAGCCTTGCGCCATGCCGGCGGCGTCGTAGCGCTGGGCATAGACGCCGGTGCCATCGCCGTCCTGGCCACCACCGCTCTGCCACGCGATGACGAAGTCGCCGTCGGCGTCCATCCCCGCCGAGGAGGTCTGCTGGTTGTTCGTGGTGGTGGTGTTGACCAGAAACTCGGAGCCTTGCGCCACGCCGTCGGCGTCGTAGCGCTGGGCGTAGACGCCGGTGCCATCGCCGTCCTGGCCACCACCGCTCTCCCACACCACGACGAAGTCGCCGTCGGCGTCCACCGCCACACTGGGGATGTCCTGATCGCTCGACGTCTCGGTGTTGACCTGGAACTCCGCACCCGCGGGCACCTCCGAGAGTGAAGACACGGGCGGAGGCGGAGCGTAGCGCTGGGCGAAGACGCCGTTGCCGTAGCCGTCCTGGCCACCACCGCTCTGCCACGCGACGACGAGGTCGCCGTCGGCGTCCATCGCCACCACTGCAGACTCCTGATTTACGAAAGTGTAGGTGTTGACCTGAAACTCGACACCTTGCGGCGTGCCCGCGGCGTCGTAGCGCTGGGCAAAGACGCCGTTGTTATCGCCGTCCTGGCCGTTGCTCTGCCAGGCGATGACGAAGTCGCCGTCGGCGTCCATCCCGACGGAGGCGGCATTCTGGCCGCTCGTGGTGTAGGTGTTTACCTGGAACTCCGAGCCTTGGGCGGTGCCGTCGGCGGCATAGCGCTGGGCAAAGACGCCGGTGTTCGCGCCGTCCTGGCCACTACCGCTCTGCCACGCGATGACGAAGTCGCCGTCGGCGTCCATCGCCACCGAGGGGGCCTGCTGGCTGCTCGTGGTGGTGGAGTTGACCTGGAACTCCGAGCCTTGGGCGGTGCCGTCGGCGGCATAGCGCTGGGCAAAGACGCCGTTGCCGTCGCCGTCCTGGCCACCACCGCTCTGCCACGCGATGACGAAGTCGCCGTCGGCGTCCATCGCCACCGAGGGGGCCTGCTGCTCGTCCTCGGTTTCGGTGTTCACCTGGAACTCGGAGCCTTGCGCCACGCCGGCCGCGTCGTAGCGCTGGGCATAGATGCCGAAGCTATCCGGGTAGTCCTGGTAAAAGCTCTGCCAGGCGATGACGAAGTCGCCGTCGGCGTCCATCGCTATCGAGGGGGCCTGCTGCTCGTCCTCGGTTTCGGTGTTCACCTGGAACTCGGAGCCTTGCGCCACGCCGGCCGCGTCGTAGCGCTGGGCATAGACGCCGGT
>JBCCLD010000216.1:0-8002 GCA_039027055.1 Bacteroidota bacterium | reverse complement strand
GCAAGTGGTGCCCAGAGGCGCTCGGCGAGGGCGCTCTGCACGGTAGCGGCGGAGCGCTCGAAAGTGACCGCGCTGCGCCAGGCAGCGACTGCCGCTTCAAGTTCGTCGGCATTGCCTAGGTCAATGAGGACGGGATTTGCCCCGCTGGCTGTTTGCAGAACGATCGTACTGTCCCAGCTTAGGACGATTGCATAGCGGTGCTCAACAAAGCGTCCACGTTCCCGGTAGCCATAGCGGAATACATCAGCGAAGGCTTCCCCCGGTTTGAGATAGACAGGAAGACCTGGGTAGTCGTCAGCGCGGAGAGGGTCAGTGAAGACACCTTCGGGAAGTGCTGCAGCGAGGATACGCTCAAGGCGTTCCTTCTCTGCGGTGAGCTCGTCACGGCGGGCTTGCCAGTCCGCGAGGGAGAGCGTGCTCATGCGATCTTGCAAGGCAACGAGATTGGCGCGAGCGGCTTGTAGCGCTGATACGTCTTGCGAATAGGCAGGATCGGTGGCGAGTGCGTTCACAGCCGTCTGGGTGCGTAAACTGTGAAGGAGAAGCCCCTTCCAGCGTGCCACAAATGGATAATAAATAAATAGATCAATTGGAGCACGGCTTGATGAAAGCAGGGCACTAGTAATCACATGGTTGTTTCTCCCAATGAAAGCTAGTTGCTCCGCAAAACTCAGCGAGGGTAACACTTGTGCCCAATGTGCCTCGTATATGCGTACTGCCCTCAAATAGAGTGAGTGCGCAGATTCATAGTCGCCTGCTATGTCGTACAGACGAGCGAGATTGTTGGTAGACTGTGCATAAAGATGGTCAAGTTTTAATTCTTCCTTCCTGATGGAAATCGCCCGCTCGTAATACCCTATCGCAATATCTAAGTATCCCATATCTACTAGCAATATTCCCATATTATTTGACACAGCGGATATCGATCCATAGTTAGGTATTGGTGCCGCATCTAAAATTGCCAGTGCGCGTTCAAACATTTGTTTCGCCTCAGATAAATTCCCACTCGCGTGCAGCAATGCTGCAAGATTATTCACGCTAACCGCAATCGCATCATGGCTGGGGCTGAGCGCTGCTTCCCGAATGGCAAGAGCTCGTTCGTACAGAGGTCGCGCAGCAGCATAGCTTCCTGACTCATGATGAAGCAACGCGATTTTATTCAGCGAATTTGCCACACTACGATGATTAGGTCCTAGGGCTATCTCCAGAATGGCTAGAGCGCGCTCATACAATGGCAGGGCTTGATCGTAGTCGTCCATTAACGCAATGAAATCTGCCAAATCATTTATACTTCTCGCTACTATGGGGTGGTCGGGCCCCAGAGTGGCTTCCCGAATGGCGAGGCCACGCTCGAGGTATAAACGGGCATCGTTGTAATGCCCCATCGCCACTAGGGTCGTCGCTAGATTGTCCAAGCTGATCGCCACATCGGGGTGGGTAGGACCGAGAGCCTGCTCGCGGATGGCGAGGCCACGCTCGTGGTGCAACCGGGCTTTATTTGACAGGCCCTGTGTCCATAATACTAGCGCGTACCCGTCCAGTGTATTCGCCAACATAGAGTGATATGCGCCCGGATACATCTCAAGAACAGATAATGCACGTTGGTACAAAAGAGCTGCCTCGGCATGCATTCCCATAGAACGAGTGACTTCTGCTTTTACATACAGAGCAGCTCCTGACAATGGATCACTTTTGCCTTTCGCAGCGCTTACAATTGAATATGCCTTATCTAACAGCATTAGCGCCCTGTAATATTGCAATTGGCTGATCATTTTTGTAGCCCTGTTGGCAATATTTGTAGCCCTTATTATTTCTGATGTCGCATCAAAGCGGGAACTGTCAGGCGTCAATTCTTGGGAATCACATTTTTGTGCACCTACTAGCACGAAAATGAGCAGGGCTAGGCGACGTGTCACGACTTTTCTTAAGTATGGGCAAACAGCTGAATGTGTCAATATTACTTTACCGGGCGTTTGCAAATATGCTTTACTTACAAGACGCAGAGCGGACCGCCCCCGGGTGAGAACGGCCCGCATCGGCGTGATGGATGGAGGATAGGAGCACCGCGCTAGCCTCGGATCAGCGAAACGCCGTAGCGGCAGGGCTGGGTATCGCAGTCGTACATGTGTGACTGCACCCGGTAGGTCCCGGATCGGCGCGGGCGCACGCTCACGTGCGGCGTGTCGTCGGTCGCCGTATCGGAGTCTACGAGCCCTCCCGTGGGCGAGAAGAGCCGCAGGTCGAGATCCGAGCAGTCGTTGTCACAGACGCCGAAGAAGTAGTACTCCTGCCCGGCACGGAGGTAGACGGTGAACGAGTCACGGGCGTCATCGCGAAGCCAGCCGTAGCGGCGGTCGTAGCTACCGTCGTAGCCTTCGTCGTTGAGCATTCGGTCGAGGCGGTCGAGTTGGCGATCCACCTGGCGGTCGTAGCGAGACGACTGGGCGGAAGCACTCTGGACGCCAATCCCGGCAACGAGCGCGGCAAGGAGGGTGAGTTGGAAGAGGGTACGCATGGGTGGTTGCAGTTGGAGAACGAGAAATGGGAGGCGTGAGGGTGACGGACGCGGAGGCGTCCGTCTAGAGGGATAGGCGCAGCAGTTCGCGGTTTTCGCCACGGCCTGTCGGGCATCCGACGTTGGTGGCGATAGCAGGCCGGTTTGGCTCCCCCTACTACGAGCCGCACATGGCGAGCAGCAGGAGCATGCCGAGGACGAACGCCGTCAGCTGGCCGAGTTGGTAGAAGCATCCGATGTCCGGGCGCTCGCCGTAGAAGCCGTCCTTCGTTTTGACTTTGGGCATGGTAGTCGGTGGTTTAGTTCAATTGGGAGGGCACTAAGCGCGTCGTCTCAGTGCGGGATGACGGGCGCGCGGTGCGTCCGTCTATAGGAGTAGGCGCACCAGTTTGCGGTTTTCGCCACGGCCCACCTATTTGTCTTAAGCCCCCCTGTATCACAGTCCGAGGACAAAGGCGAACTGCCTGTGAGGCTCGTACGGGACGAATCCGTCCCATTGCTGCAAAGCGACTACTCTGTCGGGGTCTGAAACGCCTTCACCATCCGCTACGGCGTTGACCTCGCTGGCCATGGCCTCGATATACTTCTTGCAGCGCTACAAGAGAGCTCGACCTCGTCGCCACCTGGGTCATTGCCTCCCGACCAGACAGAAGCCTGGACGGGAGGCAACTCGACAGCCTCTCACCGCATCATCGTGCATCGAAATCAAAGGTGTCGAACCCACGCTGCAGAACGGCATCCACACCTGCCCAAACACTGGGGGCAAGGTCCTCGTTGGTCCGTGGAGCGATCCCATTTCCCTCTCCATTCGTTTCTATCCAGACCCCCGTCCGATCCTCGACGACCCTACGTTGGACGACTCCAGGATGCAGTGCGTGGTTCTCACGGGTGTAGTTGCGGATCGCATAGTTTGTCGTGTCCACGACCGTTGTGACCTGGTCGATGAACCCTGTTAAGATCCCTGCAGGGATGCTTGTGCGAGGGATGGTGAGCTCTACATCGACCACCATGCAGTCCGTGACGGGTACTCCCTCCGTATCTGGGTCTTCCGGAGGAGCAATATGGTGCGTATTGGATAGCATCACCTGGTACACACTGGACCGGTTGCAGTTTGGGCTACCAGCTTCGCACATGCGCGTACGGATCGTCGTACCTGGCGTCGGGTAGCGGTGATACGTCGAGCGGTTTGTACGATCATAGTCGACTTGCATCCCACCGCCACCGTCTTCGCAGCGGTCGTCTGCCACTTGAGCGATTGGTTCACTGATGGGCGCAGGAGGTTCTTCGCCGGGTGAGGGTGGCTGCGTGCCTAGCCGCTGGGCGTTGCGATTGGCAGGCACCGCTACCGTAGAAGCTGGGTCGTAGATGGTCTGAGTGACAGGAAACGGCTCTATCGCTGAGGGGCCTCGCGACGCACCGCCGCCTACCCCGTTTGCAGAGGCCCCGCCTGGCACGTAGATGCGGACGTTGGTGCGGCTGTAGCCGCGCGGGCGGTAGCTCAGGTAGTAGCCACCGGGGTGCCACACCCATGCGCCGTAGTCCACGTCTGGGGCGTTTGCGTCGGGTGGGGCGACGCCCGCAGGCACGGCGAGGCGCTCAAAGGCCTCGAAGCCTGCTTCTGTAATGCCGACCTCATTGAACCCAGACCCTGGACTCTGACTGCCAGCCAAGAGGTCGCGGATGCCCGCCTCGGCCTGGAAGGCGCGCTGCATCGGCCCGGAGAGCGAGGCGAGCTGCTGGTTCACCTGCGCTCCGAACGCCTCCAACCGGTCGCTACCGATGAGGCTCAGCGGCCCGCCCTGCAATGCGAGCAGGTCGCTAGGGGCAAGCAGCATCCGAGCCGTCTGCTGCAGGCGCGTCGGCATAGCATCGAAGTCGGTCTGGGCGATGATGGCCCAGAGGAGCAGCTGTACGTGCTGCTGGGGCACCTCAGGGTGGCGCGCTGCACCGCGCAGGACCTCCTCGATCACGCTTGCGCGGGCACCGGTGAGCGCGGCGGGGAGGTAGCCGCGCCCTCGGCTCTCGCCGTGCGTTCCTGCGCGGAGGCAGTAGCTGCGCGCATCGTACTCGTAGACCCCCGGCGCGAGCAGGAAGGCCCCCGAGGGTGTGCGGGGCTGCTGCGCTAGCGGCTGCGATGGTGCGGTCACCGCGTCGGCGCGGAGCACCTCAGTGTCGTAGGCGGCGTCGAGGCTGGTGGTGAGCGGCTGTGTCTCTAGGTTCGTGACGTAGCGCGCCGCCCAGCCGGTGACATCGCCGGGGGTGAAGCCTGAGAGCAGTGCCTGGAAATTGGTAGCCTGGAGCGAGGCTGCGACGGAGGATCCGAGCCCCTGGAGCGCGGTCACGAGGCCACGCGCCTCGCGCTGCGCGGTGTTGAGGTTGTCGACGGTCTGGCTCGCCCCGCGCAGGATGGCAGGGGCACGACCGAGGTCTCGCCAAGAGGGGCGCACGCCCTGGGCGGTGTCGAGGAGGCCACCGAGCGACGCTACGAGCGCAGGCGCGGCCTCGATGCCCCAGTCGGTGAGGTCGCGCAGGAAGAGCGCATCGCCAGGCGACGAGAGCGCGAGCGCTTGGTCTCCGAAGAGGTCGACGGCATAGCGCAGCTGGCGGATGGACGCCGCCGCGGTGGCTGCCTCGCGGAAGAGGGGGTCGTAGCGGTCAGTGCCGACGACTACATAGGCCACACCTTCACCGAGCGCGTCGTACCGCGCAGTGGCCTGGTAAGGCGACAGCCGTGCGTCGAGATCGCTGAGGACGATCCGGGCCTCGGTAATCGTAGAGGTGGGAGGACCGCCCCGCGCAGAAGGAGAGTCAAGGTGTATCGCGAAGGCGGGTCGGGCGGCCAAGCTTGTCAGGAACACGGCCGCCAGGATGCATGAGAGAAGGCGGGTCATAGGACTAGTAGAGTCAGGTGATGGAAATCGAGGCCGTGGATGGGCAGGGAGCACGTCCACGGGCAGGGCGTCCGTCGCGGCGGCGCAGCCCATCCGGGCAAAGAGGACAAGACCTCGTTGCTGGGCTAGATTGACTAGGGCGTGTGGGCTTGACCCTGCCCAGGCATCCGATCGGAAGGCCCGTGCACCAGGGCCAAGTGTGCCGTGCTGCGAAGCGTGAGACCCGGGGCTACTCGTGGGACAGCCCGACGCTGTAGGCGAGCGGGTGAGGCTCTCGGGCTGGGGTGCGCACATCGAGGCGATAGACCCCGGAACGCATCGGCCTCACACGCAGGTGGCCTGGTGCACGGGCGATGCCTGGAGGCGGCTCTACTACTTCGAGGTGCATACCCTCAGCGTCGTAGAGCCGAAGGATGAGGGGCGTGCCGTCCTCGGCGGCTCCGTGGAGTTGGTAGGTCTGGCCTTCGTGCAGGTAGAGGGTGTGTAACTGGGAGCGGCCTGGTTCTATGACACCGACACGGCGAGCGTAGAGGCCGTTGCTGCGTTGATCACGCAACCCGCGGTCAAGGGCGGCGAGGTGATCGTGAACCGGCTGGATATCAGGTCTGTGGGCCTGAGCCTGAGCGTGCGGGGCTGCAAGGCCGAGCAGAATGACCGCCACGAATGCAAGGCGTAGGAGCAACATGGATGATCGACGGTTGGATGGCTGGGGGCTCCCGCAAGGGGGGAGCGCTCACTGGGGTAGGCGGACCACCCGACGCTTTTCGCCACGCGCACTCGTTTTTTATCGCCCGGCTTTGCATAGCACCCTATGGACAGGGGGTAGTAGCTTAGCATTGACCGCTACCTCGTGTGCCTCCACTGGGCTACCCAAAGCCGAATCGATCTAGGTGGAAGGCAGCGAATTTTGTGACTTCGTTAGCCTACACAGGTAGCGCGCCCCGCTTCTACCTCACCCGCCCTTGCGTGTCGTGCCACCGCTTTCCAACCAAGAATTGAAGGCCCTCACGGCGAAGCTCTTGCTCAAGGCACAGAGATTTCGGAGCTGGAAGGGCATTCCTCCTCCCGAAGACCTCGTGCAAGAAGTCCTGCTCGACCTCTACTCTGGGCGTCGTACGCTCACAGGCGACGGCTCGCTCTTCGAGGAGTGCTCCGGTATCCTATGGGACAACGTGCGAGCTCACTACCGCTTGTGGAAACGGCGAGGGATCCCTGCATCGATCGACGATCCCGACAACGAGGCTCTCACGGATACGCTCGGCGTGTTCGATGAAACGATAGACGATGAGATGGACCGTCACACGTTCTGCCAGAAAGCTGCGGCCCGCGTGAAAGACATTGCGCTCTTGGCAAGTATGGTCGCTTTGCTTTGCCAAGATCCCTTCCTGAAGTCACAGGAGCTAGCCGACCGACTGGGGGTTGATGTCAACGACATCTATAACGCTTCAAGACGCCTGAGGCGACACCTCCGTTCGCTCAAGAAAACCTAAGACTATTCTTGCCCCGCCGTTCGCTTCCTACCGACGCTGTTTCCTACACCGATGGCCGACCAACCCAATCTCCCAGCCCGTGACCCTGACGCCTGGCTCCAGGCTCAGGCAGATCGCCTCCTAACGGAAACGGAACGGATCGAAGCACTCTCACACGAGGAGGTGCTTGCCGAACTTACGGAGGAGGACCCGGACGCTCAGGCTATACTCACGCGTCTGCAGGATCAGGCCCTTGCGTTGCAAGCCCAAGCAGAGGCCGCACGCCACGCCGAGCGCAATGCCGACACAGGGTTGGTACCCACAGAGCCGCCACCGTCACGCACCATTTCCCGCCCAAGCCCATGGCGATTTGTCGTGCCCATGGCTCTCCTTCTAGTTGTCGGCGGCATGGGGCTCTGGGCCCTCAGCCAACCTCCTCTCCCGACCACGGCCGCCCTCGTCGACGTGCAAGCCACCCGCGCATTATTTGCGTCTGCTAGAGGCGTTCCTCCCGACGCACTGGTTGCGAGCTTGGAGGCGTTGCCCACCGAACCCTCGACGACGTTTGGCTTCTTTCCGCACTACGATGACGATGCCCTCGCCGAAGCAACGTCGATGCTCGAGGCTGCCTACGCGTCGCTCCAGCGACCCGAAGGCGACCCAGAGCCTCCGACCCAAAAGGTGTACCGGGCCTTGTCGGCATACCTCCTGGCCCAAGCTGCGCTGCTGGACGGGAATGTGTCCGTGGCCCGCGAGTGGCTGTTGCGCGCGCAGTCGGAAGCCGCCCCCCCGTGGACCCAGGAAGCAACACGCCTCCTCGCGGAACTAGAAGCGCTGGAAGACGCGGGCGGAGTGTGACGGGGTAGTCCAGCTGAATCGTTGCACTCAACGCGTGAGGCAAGGAATGCTGAGTTCAACCTCCAGAAGATGAGGACGGACGCACCGGTGAGGCAGGATCTGTTTTTAAGTCCGGTCCCACGCCTGGGGTTGGCGCTGAGCCTGAGGTAGGTGCATCAGTCCCCGCCCCCCTCACCAGGCTTCGCCCGCGAGGACCCACCCGGCCCAGTGCACCGGCTCCGTGTAGCCGGCCTCACGTACCGTTGCCTGTGCCGCGCGCAGCGCTGCCG
>JBCCLD010000215.1:0-8126 GCA_039027055.1 Bacteroidota bacterium | reverse complement strand
TCTTCCCGCACCTGAGCGTGGCGGCCAACGTGGCGTTCGGGCTACGCTCGTGGTCGCGCGCCGACCGGGACGCTCGCGTGGCCGAGGTGCTGCGGCTTGTCGGGCTCTACGGCATGGAGTACCGCGCGCCGCACCAGCTCTCGGGCGGGCAGCAGCAGCGGGTGGCGCTGGCACGTGCCCTGGCTCCGCGTCCGCGCCTACTCCTCCTCGACGAGCCGTTCTCCAACCTCGACGCGCTCCTCCGCGCGGAGATGCGCCGCGACGTGCGCGCCTGGCTCCAGCGCGAGGGCACCACGGCGATCCTTGTCACGCACGACCAGGAGGAGGCGATGGAATTCGCCGACCGCGTGGCGGTGATGCAGGGCGGGCGCATCGAACAGGTAGGCACGCCGGAGGAGGTCTACTACCGGCCGCGTACGCTCTTCGTGGCGCAGTTCCTCGGCCAGACCAACCTGATGCTCACCGAGGCGCAGGGCACCCAGTCGGACTCCGTGCTCGGCCGCCTCACGCTCCACCGCGAGGCCGCAGGCACCGTGCTGGTTTCGATCCGACCGGAGCATCTGAGCCTGACGCTCACGCCGGAGACGGAGCACTGCCGCGCGGGCACGGTCACCGCGCGCGCCTTCAAGGGCCACGACGTCACCTACCGCGTGCAACTCGGTGCCGTGGACTGCCTCGTCCACACCGACAACCGCCACGCGTTCGAGGTCGGCGACAGTGTCTGGGTCCGCGCGCTCGAACCGGCAGTCGTGCTGGAGAAAGCTGGACGCTAGTCGGCTGTGAGCTGTCCATCACGCGCCCCTCGCCTCTGGGGCGGCCCGAAATGCGCAGCTCCCCAACGGGAGAGCGCCGGTCCCCCTCCCACGAGAAGACCGGCGCTCGGAGCTACCCCCGCTGCGGAGGCAACTGGTTGGAGAAGCACCCAAGGTACCTCGGTTGACCTAGTTGACGGCGTGGTACTGGCTGAGCGCCGTCCAGCCCTCGATCCAGTTGTTGTCACCGACGGCTCCAACGAAGTCCGTCTCCTCGAAGAAGTCGGCGACAGCGGCCGGGAACGGCACCGTAGGAGCCCCTACTGACGATGTGGACAGGCTCAGGGGGCCACCCTGGCTGCGCTGCACCGAAAGGCCTGACGCGCCGAAGTTGAACGGGCCGGTGAGATCGACGAGGTCCACCGCCGTGTCGCCCTCGGGGGCGTCCTCGTAGTAGGCGAAGACCTCGTCGAAGGTCGGCGACGCGGAGACGACGTTGGAGAAGAGCACGTCGGTGAAGCGGATATCGCCCGCCTCGGCGCGTGCGCGGCTGTCGCCCTCGCCCTCGCGGTCTTCGATGCGGACGCCGTTCTCGAAGTCGTAGAACACGGAGCGCCAGTACTGACCGCCCGCGTTATCGCGGAACGTCATGGCGCGCCCACCCTCATCGACGCCCTGGCCGATGTACGTCACGTTGGCGAAGACGGGCGTGGCGAGCGGCGTAGCGGCTTCGCCAGCGGCACCGCCGAGGTCGGAGTCGCCGCCGTCCTGCTCGGCACCGTTGTCGCCGAAGCCAACGTCCATGATGCCAAGAACGTACTGGTTAAGGCCCGAGTAGCCCAGGTCGTAGTCGAACATGTCGTCGCCCGAGTAGGACACGAGGAGATACTTCGCGCGGGCTGTGCCACCGAACCACTCGATGCCGTCGTCCTGGTTGGCGAAGATCTCGATGTACTCGATGGTGGTGCCTGCGCCGACGGCCCCGAGCGTGAGACCGTTGATCTCGTTGCCCGCCCCGATGAGCGTACCACCGTGGCGGATCGAGACGTAGCGGAGGACGCCGGAATCGTCGTTCGGGTCGGAGCCGCCGTAGAGCCCGCGCGGGTCGGTGGCGTCGAGGCCTTCGATGGGCGTCTCGCCCTCGGCGATGTTGGTCGGGGCCGCGCCGAGCACAATCAGACCGCCCCACTCGCCCTGGGCGGGCCCTCCAGCCTGGAGGAGGTCGCTGGGGTCGGTGACGTCATCGTTGATCGCCGTCATGATGATCGGCGCCTCGGCGGTGCCGTTGGCTTCGATGCGACCGCCGCGCGCGACGATGAGCGCCGACGAGTTGCGGCCCTGACCTGGATGCCCACGAATGATGGTACCGGGCTCAATCACGAGCGTCTGACCGCTGTTGACGAAGACCGCGCCATCGAGCAGGTAGGTGAAGTTGTTCGACCAGGTGACGGTGCTATGCGCAGCACCGCTGAGGGCACCGCCGATGCCGCCTTGGCGGTCGGTCACTTCGATGACAGTGCGGCCGTTGATGTCCGCTCCGAGCGTATCGTAGACCGTTCCGGATTCCGGGCAGCCAAACGCGGACGCATCGACGGCGCAGAAGCCCGTGAGCGGCTCGGAATCGACGCTGCTTAGATCACACCCTACGACGCCGATGGCGAGCGCGCAGAGCAGAGCGAGAGGTTTGTAGTGAGACAGGGTAGTCATTGCGAGAAGTCTGGGTGGAGTGCACAGCTCGCCCTGGCGACGGATGGCGCCTTGGCAAGCTCACGGTGTCCGTTGGGGACGATCAGAGCCGGTAGGTGACGCCAAGCGAGAAGCTGCGCCCGAGGTCGTATTCGCGGCGGAGGAATTCCGCGTCCGTGCTCTCGTCGTAGTTGACGAGGCGGTAGGGCTCGCCGAGGAGGTTCTTCGCGGAGGCCTTGACGGAGACACCGTTCCAGATGTCCTGGCTGGCGGTGAAGTCCAGCGTAGCGCGCGAGTCTTCGTAGAGGTCCGGCTCAACGCCGCGCGAGACGGCGTGGAGGCGTCGTCCGAAGACGTTGTAGAAGAGGTTGACGCTCGTGCCGCGCTCCGCGTCGAGGTAGCCGAGGTCGAGGTTGAGCACGTAGGGCGACTGGCCTTCGAGCGGGCGCGTCTCGCCGCGATTGCCACGGGCGAGTTGCTCCGTGTCGGTGAGCTGCACCTCTGCGCTGATGACCGAGAGGTTGCCGCCCGCCTGCAGGTTGGCCAACAGACCCGGGAGGAAGGTGAGTTGGCGACGCCCCTCGAACTCGAGGCCGAAGAGGTCCGCATCGGCGAGGTTTTCCGGGCGCAGCTGGTTGTTGCCCGCCAAGATGGTCAGCTCGATGGGATCGTTGAAGCGCTTGTAGAACGCGCTCACCGCGAGGATCTCGCCAGGACGCGTGAACCACTCCCAGCGGAGGTCAGCGTTGTGGATGTTGCTCTGAACCAGGAGCGGGTTGCCGTTGATCGTGTAGCGCTCGGCGAGGTCGAACACCGCACGCGGGGCCACCTCGCGGAACGAGGGGCGCGCGAGCGTCTTGCCGTAGGCGACGCGCACGTTCATGTCTCGCGTGACCGCATAGACGAGGCTGGCCGCAGGCAGCAGCACATCGTTGAGGCCATCGGACGCGTAGCCACCCGACACGACCCGGTCGCCTGTCTCGGGGTCGATGAGGCCGCGGAACTCGCCGTTCGGCGATTGCACGAGCAGGTCCGTGTACTCGACGCGGACGCCCCCCACGAAGCGCAGCTTCTCGACGAGCGCGAGGTCGACCATGCCGTAGCCGGCATAGACCTGCATGGTACCGTCGTAGTCGGCGTCCGGGTCCGTGATCTCGCCGACCCGAATGCTGTTCTCGCTCGCCTGCGCGATGAACGCGTCGATGTCGCCGCCGAAGTTCGAGAGGAGGTCTTGGTTGCGGCCCCGAACCGGGTAGTTGAACGCGCGCTCGCGGAAGGTGCGCGTGCGGAAGTCGCCAGCAACACCCACCTTGAGTTGGACCGGTCGGTCGGCGCGCTCTCCGAGCGGGATCTCGACATCGAGCGCGCCGTTGAGCGCGTCTTCCTCGAGGTCGCGGTAGGTACGGCTTGGCTCGCTGTAGGCCGAGGTGCGGATTAGGTAGTCCGGCGTGCCCGAACTCGTCGAGAAGTCGATCTCGTTCTGGAAGATGCGGAAGTCAGGCTCGCTCAGTGTCGTGAGGGAGTACGCCCCGTTCCACTCCACGCGGAGGCCATCGTTGGTGATCGCATGCTTGCCGGAAAGCTGCGAAGAGAACAGGGAGCGCTCCTTAAAGAAGAGGCCGCGCCCCTCGTAGATGTTGTCTTCCTCTTCCAGCGTGCCGTCGAAGAAGGCCCCGGTCTGGAAGATGGCCTGCGAGTTGGTGTTGCGGTTGTAGATGACGTTCAGGCCCAGTTCGTCGCGGTCGGTGAGGCGGTAGTTGAGGTTAGCCAGCCCACCAAAGAGCACCTCCTCCTCGCCGAAGCTCGTGTCCAAACGATAGTCTTCCTGCAGGTTGTCGCCCGTACCGCCGAACTCGCTGTTGATTCCGCCGGTGTAGCCGTCAGCGGACTTGCTCCAGTTCGTACCAAAGAGGAAGCCGAAGGGCCGTCCAAAGAGCTTCGCCTGGTTGCCGACCGAGGCGCTGAAGCTCGTGTTGAGCGGCACCGACGCGGGGGCCGCCGCGAACGTGTTGGTGAAGGCGTTCGTGAACTGCGAGCCCCCCAGCGCGAGGTCGTCCTCGCTCGCATTCTGGATGAGGGCAGGCAGGGCTAGCGCGTCGTCGGCTACGCCAAAGATGCCAACGCCACCATTGCTGTAGCGCAGGTAGTCGCTACCGGGCTCGACCGCCGTGTTGAACCCGACCGAGGTCGAGATCTGCGCGGTGAGCATCTCCGGGAACGAGCGCGTCGAGATGTCGACGCCGCCGCCGGTGAACGTACCGGGCTTGTCTGGCGTGAAGGACTTCGACGCGACGATGTTGTCGAGCAGGCCGCTTGGGAAGAGGTCGAGGGGCGTCGACTGGCGCTCGGGGTCCGCGCTCGGCAGGGTGGCCCCGTTGAGTTGCGTGCTGAGGTAGCGGTCCGATAGGCCACGCACGACGAGGCGGTCGCCGCCGACCACGGTCATACCGGGCACTTTCTGCACGGCATCGGCGGCGGTGCTGGCACCCGCACGCGAGATCGTTTCCGCAGAAATGGCGTCCGAGACGGCCGCAGCGCGCGCCCGGTCCCGAAGCAGCGCCGCCTCGTTGTTGCGGATCGCGCGGGCTTCTACGACCACCTCTCGGCCATCGCCGAGTTCGAGGCGCTCCTCGCCCAGCGCGAGGTCTACCGTGGTGACCTCACCGGCGGCCACCTCGACGCCCGTGACGCGCTTCGTGGTGAACCCGATGTAGGTAAAGACGAGGGTGTAGGTGCCGGGTGCGACCGACGCGATGCGGTAGTCGCCGTCGAGGCTCGTCGAAGAGCCCTGGGTGGTGCCGTCGATGACGACGTTGACGCCGGGGAGCGTCTGGCCGGTGCCTTCCTCGACGACGGTGCCAGCGATAATGCCGGTCTGGGCGAGGAGCGCCGGACTGAGCACGAGTGCACTCAGTACCAGAAGGGTACGCCAGAGGCGCACCTGTGTGGGGGTGTCCATGGATGCCTGAAGTTGTGGGTGTGGGGAGAGGGGCCCGCAATGCGAAAGCACTGCAGGTCTTCAGGCGGCCAAGCTAGACGGCGTCTATTACCTGGCTTTTACCACCGCGTTACCTCATCGTTACCGACCACTTCTTCACGCCTCCTCCTCGCTTCCTTGTTTCGACATACATTTCCACCAGGCATGGTGTTAGCAGCGGGAGCCCCCATGCGCATCCTTTGACGTGCTGAAGGCGTCTGCCTCTCGATTCCTGCCTGTCTTGCCTCTCCTCTGACCCAAACGAGCGTGCTGCGTACCGCCGCCATCCTGTTTCCGCTCTGGCTCATGGTGTTCACCGCCGCGAGCCAGACCATCATTATCACGCCGATCCTCCCCATCTTGGGCGAGGCGCTCGACGCGGAGGTGTCGCAGCTCGGGTGGCTCGTCTCGGTCTATTCCTACGCGCTCGCGTTCGCTGCGCTTGTGATGGGCCCCATTTCAGACCGGATTGGGCGACGAAGGGTGCTCATGATCGGCTCGGGTGCCATCGCGGTGGTACTAGGGCTACACGGCTGGGCCACGTCGTTTTCGTCGTTTGCGCTGGTGCGCGTGCTCGCTGGGATGTGCGGCGGCATGCTGAGCGGCGCGGCCGTCGCCTACTGCGGCGACTACTTCCCCTACGAGAAACGCGGCTGGGCGACCGGCCTCGTGATGAGCGGCGTCCCGTTCGGCCTCGTCATCGGCATCCCGATTGGGCGCGTGCTGGCGGCCTCGCTCGGCTATCGCATTCCGTTCGTGGCCTTTGCCGTCATCATGGCGGTCGCGTTTCTGATGATCTGGCTCCTCGTCCCGCAGCCCGACGTGAAGCGCGACACGGACGCGATCACGCTCAAATCAGGGCTCCAGCGCTACGGGCGCTTGCTGGGCGACGCCGACGTGCGGGTGGCGTCGCTGACCTACTTCCTGATGTACATGAGCCTGAGCCTCCTAGTGGTGCTCTTGCCGCAGTGGCTCACGGACAACTTCGCGCTGGACGTGTCCCTCTTCGGGTACCCGCTTGAGTTTGGCGACGTCAAAATCGATTTCATCGCGACGCTCTTTCTCGTGGGTGGGACGGTGAGCGTCCTCATCGGCCCGACGGCGGGCTCGCTCTCCGACCGGATCGGGCGCAAGCCGCTCATCCTGATCTCGTGCTTCGGCCTCGCCGCCGTGTCGATGCTGCTCACGGAGATCGTAACGGTGCGCTGGGTAGCCTACCCGGTCTACATCGCCATCATGGGCCTCTTCTCGATGCGGATGGCTCCGTTGCAGGCGCTGCTCACCGCGCTCGTCCCGGCGCAGCAGCGCGGCTCATTCATGTCGCTCACCATCGCCATCGGGCAGATCGGCACGGGCTTTGGCGCTACGGCTGCCGGGTGGCTCTACGCCCGCTACGGGTTTGTAGGCGACACGCTCGCCTCGGGCTTCGTGATTCTGCTGATGGCGTGGCTTGTCTGGCGCGCGCTCCCGGAGCCCACGGAGGACGCGCAAGGCCTCGTCGGTTGAGTTCGTCGCTCCTTCTTTCCCTCCCACGCGTTCTCTTCCGTGTCTATTCAGGTTCTGCTGCCATGCTTCGCTACGCCAGTTGGCTATCCTCGTCTTTTCGCAGTTGTTCGTCGGGCCACCGTCTAGCCTTAGTCTGGACGCTTGCTTGTCTAGCTGCGTGTGGCTCTGGGCCGTCTCCCCAGGAGCAGGCGCTTTCCGCTGGAAATCAAGCCCTGTCCGACCTACAATTTGCTCAAGCGGAGGAGCACTTCACCGAGGCCATCAAAATCGATTCGAGTCTGGTATCCGCCTACGTCGGGCGCGCCCAGGTTCGTTACGTCCAACAACAGTTCGACCAGGCCGTCGAGGATCTCGACCGTGGTATAGCGCTCGACCCAGAGCTAGACACCGCGTATTTCCTTCGTGGGCTCAGCCTGTTTGCTACGGATACACCCGAGCGGGCCCTTCCGGACCTGGAGCGAGCTGGATTCTCTGACACCATCTATCTGCAGGACCGAGTCCGCTCGCATCGGATGCGTGCCGTCTTTTACATGAGCACACTTCAGTACGCGAACGCTATCGACGCCCTCACCGAAGCCATCGCGCTTCAGCCGGACAATCCAGCCTTGTACTACGAGCGAGGGATCCTCCACAACACCGTCGAGCAAGCCGAGTCCGCAATTCGCGACTTGGAGCGTTTCCTTGAGGTCCAGGCAGAAACGACTGCGGAGCGTTCGGACTCCACGATGCGGGCGCAGGCCAGACGGACCGTCGATAGTCTGCGCGCGTTGTAGCGGCGGGGGTGTATCGCGAGAGGATAGCTTTGCAACAAAAAAAGCCCGACCCTCGGTCTGAGGATCGGGCTAGAAGGAACTTGGCGACGACCTACTCTTCCACCTAGTGGCAGTACCATCGGCGCTGCAAGGCTTAACTTCTCTGTTCGGAATGGGAAGAGGTGTACCCCTTGCGCTACAGTCACCAAGAAATTGTGCCGACACGGGGTCGGCAGACATACGGTAGCCGGAGTAGAATCACATGGGGCCACGAGCAACACTGTGCTCTGGATAACTCGGCTGCCCGAGGGCAGCCAGATATGCTCAAGATCGGTGTGTGGGCGTTAAGTCTCATGGGTAATTAGTACGGCTCGGCTGCACGTGTTACCACGCTTCCACCTGCCGCCTATCAACGTCCTCGTCTCGAACGACCCATAAGGGAAACCTAATCTT
>JBCCLD010000214.1:0-8181 GCA_039027055.1 Bacteroidota bacterium | reverse complement strand
GGCTCCTTCCGCCGGGTCGTGCAGGAGGTCGTGCGCAGCTACACGGGCGTGACGCCCACCAAGGCCGAGATCCAAGCCTACAAGGACCGCGGCGGCTTCAACGACGACTGGAAGCTCTCGCACACGATGCTCCGCGACGCTGGGCACACTGTGGCGTTCGAGGAGGTCGTGGCCGCGTTCCAGCGGATCTACCTCGGCGAACAGCACGAGGCGGGCGTCTTCGACGGCCTGATCGCCGAAGAGCCTGCGCTGATGCCAACGAGCATCCTGGCGGGCCTCGCGGCGCGCTATCCGCTCGCGCTCGTGACAGGCCGTCCGGAGCGCGACGCGCAGTGGACGCTCGGGCGCTTCGGCTGGGACGGCTTCTTCCCCAGCGTGGTCGGCATGGACCAGCAGGGCGGGCGCGGCAAGCCCGACCCCTACGGCATCGAGCTCGCCATGGCGCAGCTCGACGCGCTCCACGGACAGACGTTGGACCGCAGCCGCTCCGTGTACGTGGGCGACAACGGCGACGACATGCGCGCGGCGGCGGCGGCGGGGCTCCTTTCCATTGGCGTCGTGCCGCCCTACCTCAACTACCACGCGCACCGCGCCACGCTCATGGCCGCCGGGGCCGACGTGGTGATCTCGCGCGTCGCCGACGTGCCGATGCTGCTCCCCCCCAAAGAGAGCGCGTCAGCGCTGATGGTCGGCTAGCCCAGAGCACAGCGACGGACCGGTGCAGACGCGTCGTACTTTGGGGCGTCACGCGGCGGGTCGTACCACCGGCGCACCTTGGCGTCGCTTCCGAATCCTGGGCTCTGCCGTGTGGCTTCGCTCCTCGCCAAGCTAGCCCCCTCCGTCATGCCTCGCCTGCTCCTGGCGGCCTGCGCCGCCCTCCTGCTCGTCGGTTGCGTCAACCCTGAACTCCTCGCCGAGCGGGACGCCGAGATCAGCCAACTCCAGAGCGACCTCGACCTCGCTTACGCCGAGGTCGAACGGCTTCGTGGCGAGAACAGACGGCTTCGCGACGCGCCCCCCGTGACGGTCGTACAGCCTCGTCCCTCCCGCCGCGGCGAGCGCGGCGAGACGGTTGCCATCCTCCCGACCGACATCTACTTCGAGTCGGGCAGCGCGCAGCTCACGCCCGAGGGCGTCAGCCGCCTGATCGAGGTCGTGGACCGGCTCAAGACCGAGTACGCCGGGCGCGAGGTGCGCATCGAAGGCTACACCGACGCCCAGCCCATCGCGGAGCCGCTGAAGGAGACCTACCCCTCCAACTGGGAGCTCTCGGCCGCGCGCGCGGCGATGGTGGCCCGCCATCTCCAATGGACGCACGAGATGAACCCGTCGCAGATGGAGGTCGTCGGCCTCGGGCAGTACCACCCGCTCACAACCAACGAGACCGAGGAAGGCCGCCAGGAGAACCGCCGCGTCCGCATCGCCGTCATGGGCGGCTAGCTCCTACGTAATCAGTTCCGGCAGCCGTGTTGCGAGGGACTGCACTGGAAGGCGCGGGTCGATCATCCGCTGGTCGAACACGAAGTCCTCGTTGGGTTCAACGTGCCAGTCCGTGCCGTAGTGGTCGCGGAGCGCGCAGACGAGGTCGTAGAACGAGACGCCCGTCTCCTGATCGGCGGTCTGCGTGCCGTTGGCGTCGGCCATGTAGGTGCCCGGCGGCACGTCGAGCGCCGCCACGAGCGCCGCGGCCGTGTCGGGGAGGAACGAGCAGGCTGGGTACCACCGCGTGCTCGCGCCGACCACCTCGCCGCGGGCCGCGCGGGCGGCGAGGTGGGCGCCCATATGATTGCCGCCCGCCACGTTGTGCTGCGACTTCGAGGCGGCGTCCTTGCCCAGCGTGGGCGCGATCTGCCAGCCGAGCCGGACGATCCGCGCATCGGGGTTCGCGGCGTGCACGACGTTCTCGGCTTCGCGCTTCTGCCCGCCGTAGCCGCCCTGGGCCGTCGGTGCGGTATCGGGGTGAAACGGGCCACTCGGGCCGTCCTCGAACACCATCGCCGTGCTCGTGAAGACGAGCGCGATGCCCCGCTCCGCGCATAGGCGCGCTATCGCCTCCGGCCACGCCACGTTGACGAGGTGCCCCTCGTTCTCGCGCCCTGTCGGCTGCGCGGCGATGGCGAGGTGGAAGACCGCGTCGGGTTGCACGGCGTCGAAGAGCCACGCCTGCGCGTCGAGGTCGAGCGGCGGCGTAGCGTGGCGGTTCCACGGCGTGACCGTCGCGTCCTGGTCCCGGAGATGCGCCGCGAGGGCTTGACCGACGGTACCGTTCGCACCGGTAAGGAGAGCGTTCATAGAGGCAGGGATACGATTGCTTCGAGAACGAAGCCAGCGATGAGCTTGTGTGCGGGGAGGGAGTAGGGTGTGGAGGGTGGCGTAGACCAACGCTCGCCCCCTCTCCTCCCCACGCCGCACTCCCTACCGCCGTCCGAACAGCTTGTCCACGTCGGCGATGCGGTCGGGGGTGACGAACACGATCACGCGGTCGGCGGGTTGGATCTGCGTCTGGCCGGTCGCCACCTCCACCGAGCCATCGGGCGAGACGACGGCGGCCACGAGCAGCCCGCGCGGCACCCGGAGCGCGTCGAGCGGCTTGCGCGTGACGGGCGACCCGCCGGAGGCCTCGACCTCCAGGATCTCGGCGTCGAGGCCCTGCACCGTCGCCACGCTGCGGACGTGCTTGCCGCGCAGGAAGCGTAGCACCTCGCGGCTCACGGCCAGCTTCTGGCTCACGGCCGCGTCGAGGCCGATGGCCTGCGAGATCGGCACGTAGGCCGACTTCGAGAGCAGCGCCACCGTCTTGCGCACGCCGAGGTGCTTCGCCATCAGGCACGAGACGAGGTTCGACTCCTCGTCGTCCGTCACCGCCGCGACGGCATCCATCTCCTGCAGGCCCTCGATGGCGAGGAGGTCGATGTCGGACGGGTCGCCGTGGATGACGAGGGCGCCCTCGATCTGCTCGGCGAGTTCGTGGGCCCGGGTCCGGTCGGGCTCGACGAGCTTGACGCGCATCCGCTGCTTGCGCCCGCCGCCGCACAGCTCGCGCGCGACCCGCTCGCCGACCTTCGAGCCGCCGAGGATCATCACGTTGTCGAGCCGCCGCCCGGACTGCCCGAGCGCGTGGACGACCTGCGGCACCTGGCCCGTCTGCACGATCACGAACACCTGGTCGTTGACCTGCAGCCGCTCGTCGCCGCGCGGCAGGATCGTCCGCACGCCGCGCACGATGCCCATGATGCGAAACGCGAGGTGGCTGTTGGCCTCGGTGATCGCTTCGAGCGTTTGGCCGACCGCTGCCGTCCGCGCGTCCATCTTCAATCCGACGAGCTGGAGTTGGCCGCCGCAGAAGTCGATCACGTCCGTCGCCGCGGCGCGGCGCAGGAGCGAGACGATCTCGTGCGAGGTGCTCTCCTCGGGGTGGATGAGGTGGTCGATGCCGAGGTCGCGCAGCGTGAGCACCGACTTCGCGCCCGTGAACTCGTCCGAGCGGACGCGCGCGATGGTGACGGGGCTCTCCTTGCCACCGAGGCTGCCCGCGCGCTCCGCCATCATGCACGCGATGATGTTCACCTCGTCGATGTCGGTCACGGCGACGACCAGGTCGGCGTCGTGCAGCCCCGCTTCCATGAGCGTCGCGGCGGAGGTGCCAGAGCCCTGGATGGCGAGCACGTCGAGCGTGTCGCGGACGTAGTCGATGCGAGCGGCGTCGGTGTCGAGCACGGCCACGTCGAGGCGGCGCTGCGCGAGGAGGCGGGCCACGTCGTAGCCCACGTCGCCCGCGCCGACGATGATGGCGCGCATAGGGCGGCGGTCGGGTGGAAGGGGACGAGGGGGAAGGTACTGTGGACGTGTGCAGGTGTGAACGTGGGTGGAGACAGGCTGAGAGCCTCCGGCACGGCATCGCTCCTGATCAGCCGCTGACTTGACATGCGAAGGTGGGTGCTCTACCTGCACACCTTCATACGTCCACACGTCCACACGTCCATACCCGAGTCCGGCTCCGATCCTGAAATCCAGGCTAGAACCCCCACCCGGACTCGGCTTGACAGGATCGCGGCATTTTTTGAGAAGGACGAGAGAGAACTTATCGGAAGCGCTTCCGATATATTCACGCATCGCCGTTCTCTTCTCTTGCAATCCTGCGACTATGCTCTACGACCGCCCCCAACTCAAGTCTCGCTATCACAACTTCATCGGCGGCCAGTACGTCGAGCCCGTTGACGGCCGCTACTTCGAAGACATCTCGCCCATCGACGGGCAGCCGTTCTGCGAGGTCCCGCGCTCCAACGCGAAGGACGTCGAGCGCGCCCTCGACGCCGCGCACGCCGCCGCCGACGCCTGGGGCCGCACCCCCGTGGCCGAGCGCTCGAACATCCTCATCAAGATCGCCCAGATCACCGAGGACAACCTCGAGTACCTCGCCCGCGTCGAGACCATCGACAACGGCAAGCCGATCCGCGAGACGCTCGCCGCCGACCTGCCGCTCGTGGTTGACCACTTCCGCTACTTCGCCGGCGTCATCCGCGCGCAGGAAGGCGGCATCTCCGAGCACGACGCCCACACGGTCGCCATCCAGCTGCCCGAGCCGCTCGGCGTCGTCGCGCAGATCATCCCGTGGAACTTCCCGCTGCTCATGGCGGCCTGGAAGCTCGCCCCGGCGCTCGCCGCAGGCAACTGCGTGGTCATCAAGCCCGCCGAGCAGACGCCCATCGGCATCATGGAGTGGATCGACCTCGTGAAGGACGTGCTCCCGCCGGGCGTGGTCAACATCGTGCACGGCTTCGGGCCGGAGGCGGGCAAGCCGCTCGCGCAGAGCGACCGCGTCGCGAAGGTCGCCTTCACCGGCGAGACCACGACGGGCCGCCTCATCATGCAGTACGCCTCGGAGAACATCATCCCGGTCACGCTGGAGCTCGGCGGCAAGTCGCCGAACGTCTTCTTCGAGAGCGTGATGGACGAGGACGACGCGTTCTTCGACAAGTGCCTCGAAGGCGCGGCGATGTTCGCGCTCAACCAGGGCGAGGTCTGCACCTGCCCGAGCCGCATCCTCGTGCAGGAGTCTATCGCGGAGGCCTTCACGGCGCGGCTCGTCGAGCGCGTCAGGGCGATCAAGGTGGGCCACCCGCTCGACAGCGACACGATGGTGGGCGCGCAGGCCTCGAACGACCAGTTCGAGAAGATCCAGCGCTACCTCAAGATCGGCCAGGAGGAGGGCGCCGAGGTCCTCATCGGCGGCGGCGTGTTCACGGACGAGCCGACGATGTCGGTCGCCGAGAACGGCGGCACGGCCACGGCCGCGGCCGTCGGCACCGGCGGCGCGTCGGGCGACGGCTACGCGGGCGTCCCGGCGACGGGCTACTACATCCAGCCGACCGTCTTCCGCGGCCACAACAAGATGCGCGTCTTCCAGGAGGAGATCTTCGGGCCGGTCACCAGCCTGACGACTTTCAAGGACGTCGACGAGGCCATCGAGATCGCCAACGACACGCTCTACGGCCTCGGTGCCGGTGTCTGGACGCGCGACGCGCATGAGCTCTATCAGGTGCCGCGCGCCATCAAGGCGGGCCGCGTCTGGGTCAACTGCTACCACCTCTACCCGGCGCACGCGGCCTTCGGCGGCTACAAGAAGTCGGGCATCGGGCGCGAGAACCACAAGATGATGCTCTCGCACTACCAGCAAACCAAGAACATGCTCATCTCGTACGACAAGAACGCGCTGGGCTTCTTCTAGAGGCTCGTCCTAGTTCTTGGTCCCGTGTCCTTGGTTGACAGGACCGCGAGGCCGAGGTGGCGCGTGCTACCTCGGCCTCGCTCCCATTTTTGCCTTCTGCATTCATCCTTCTCCCGTCCCCCATGCCTGTCCCCCGCGTGCTCGTCACCGACGAAGCCACCAAGATCATCGACCAGCTGCGCGCCGACCACGGCCCGCTCATGTTCCACCAGTCCGGCGGCTGCTGCGACGGCTCCCAGCCGATGTGCTACGCCGACGGCGACTTCCGCCTCGGCCGCTCCGACGTGAAGCTCGGCGAGATCCACGGCTGCTCGTTCTACATGGAGAAGAGCCAGTTCGAATACTGGAAGCACACGCAGCTCACCATCGACGTGCGCCCCGGCCGCGGGTCGAGCTTCTCGCTCGAGATCCCGCTCGGCGTGCGCTTCCTCACCGACTCCCGCGTCTTCACCGACGACGAGATGGACAACCTCGTGCCGGTCGAGCGTGTGGACGCGTAGACTAGGTTCGATTCCGAGGCTTTCGCTTTGCTATCTGTTGCGTATCGCGTGTTGCGTATCCAACCCAGGTTGACACGCAATACGCACCACGCAACATCTCCCCGTCTCTGTCGCCACGAAGAGGCACCTACCGTCACTCGACGATATCGAGCAGCGTTTACCGTCACTCGACGATATCGAGCAGCGTTACTTCGAAGGTGAGGTTGGTGTTCGGCGGGATGCTGGGTGGGGGGCGGTCGCCGTAGCCCTCCTCGGGGAGCACCTCGAACGTCTTCGTCTCGCCGACCGTCATGCCCGCGATGTTGGTGCGGAAGCCCGGGATCATGTTCGGCAGCGGAAGCCGCGCGCGGTCGTTGCTGTCGAAGACGGTACCGTCGGGGAGCGTCCCCGCGTAGGCGACGATGACCGTGCTGTCCGGCGTCGCGACGGTGAGCTCTTCTCTTTCCTCGCAGGCGGTGAGGAGAATGCAGAGCAGCAGGGCGGGGAGGACAAGGCGCATGAGAATAGCGGTGGTGATAAGGTGTGTGCTCCAAGATCGCATCTACATCCTCGGCCTACCTGCACCCCCTGCTTTCTTCTCCATGAAGGGTCAGAAAGCTGTCCCCCTCACGCGTGAGGGGAATAGGTGGAGGAAGGCGGCGAGAACAAGGGGATCCACCTCAGCCAGAGTTCATGTCATCCTGAGCGAGCGCAGCGAGTCGAAGGATCTGTGGGCCAGCTTCCAGGCGATGAGCGGAGCGCTAAGGTAGACAGTGATCCCCCGCCTCGGCGAGGGCAAGCTCTTCGACTCCGTCCGCTGCGCGGACTCCGCTCAGGATGACAGCAGCAGAGCAAGAGCAGAGAGGCCCGGGTCACGCACGCGCGTCCGGTCCGGAGGAGCGCGTCAGCCCGAGCTGGTACTGCTTCGGCGTGGTGCCGATGTGGCGCTGGAAGAGGCGGATGAAGTGGCTCACGCTGCGAAAGCCGAGCGCGAAGCTGACCTCCGTGACCGACCGCTGGAGGTCTGACAGCTGCCGCCGGGCTTCCTGCATCTGCTCACGGTGGATGAACGCGAGCGGCGTCATGCCGAGCTCGTTGCGGAAGTAGCGGTAGAGGCTCGACACGCTCATGCACGCCGCACCTGCCACCTCGGCCACCTCGATGGGGCGGTGGAGGTTGTCGCGGACGTACTGCACCGCTGCGGCGAGGCTGTTCTGCGTGGCGAGCGCGGCCGTCTGGCCGAGGAGCAGCGCGCGGGCCTGCGTCTGGAGCATCCGCAGCAGCAGCTCCGACACGTTGAGGTCGATGAGCGCGTCGCGGAAGGGCGGGTTCTCGGTGAAGAGCCGCGTGAGCGTGCCGAGAAGCTGCTCGACGCTCGCCGTGTTGCCGAAGTGAGCGACGCGCGCGTCGGGCAGCGCCCAGGTGCTGTCGTGGCGCGGGGCGGTGTCGTTGAAGCGGGCCACGAGGTCGCGCACCTTCGCCTCCTCCACGCCGACGGTGAGGCACGTCGTCGGAGCCGCGTCGCTCGCGCCGGGGAAGTCGATCCAGATCTCTTCGCCGGGGGCCAGCACCAGCGACTCCTGTGGGACGAACGGGAAGACGTCGCCGCTCCGGGTGTGGATGTGCTTCACGCCGGTGACCATGCCGCAGTAGAGCGGGTGCTCGGCCTTGAGCGCCACGCGCTCAGCCGGGCGGAGCGTGTCATAGATCGCAAGCTCCACGTCGTGCCCGCCGAAGGTCGTCCGGTTCTCGACGAGCCGGTAGAGCGGCCGCTGGGAGGAGGCCGGTAGGGCTGCCGAGATGGAGGGCGACATAGACATCGGGGGGAGACGTAGGAAGAGCCCGTCTGGGTCCCCATGGTAAGGTCTTGTGAATGCGTTCACAAGCGTCCATTTCGGCCACCTGCCGCGCCGCTTTGCGCTCGCCCGGATGTCGTAAAACCCCAGCGGCCCCGATACCCATACGGTATCGGGG
>JBCCLD010000213.1:0-8279 GCA_039027055.1 Bacteroidota bacterium | reverse complement strand
TGCAGGGGGAGATCAATTCGCGCAACACAAGCGCGCTCGTCGGCGCCGCGCGCAGGGTTCTGTCACCCTGTACGCTGCGTCAGAATGGGGTCGACGGCGGCGACTAGCTCGTCCACCAACTCGGGATCCATGTATGCGTAGTCGTCTGGGATGTCCAGAACGTGAAGCTCCTTGAAGCGCATTTCGCCGGGATACGCCGCAACGAGCCTCTGTCTGTGTTTTTGCTCCATCACGAGGACGATGTCCGCCCACTTTAGATCGCCCGACGTCACCCGTCTTCGGGCCCGTTTGCTCGTGCCGCGGGAACGTGCATGCACCAATGGCTTGGTCGCATAGATCTTCTCTCCCGTTGGACTCCGCCACCGATTCATCGAGCAAACGAACAAGATGTTGAGCGACTCCTGATCCACCATCTCTGAGGTACTTAAGCGGGGGTACTCGAATCCAAGCTGCTTTGCCCGACGCAGCTTCTCAGACCGGGTGTAGACCTGCTTCCATTTCTTTTCGCGTGGCGCGTTGTCTTTGGACATGAGCGAGTGGATGGACGGATAGGATACTCAGCGGCCGGCGGCGCGTTGCGATGGCTCCGACCAAACTGATCTATTCAAGCAGGGTCACGATTCAGCCATGCGTGAGTGCAGCACATCCGCAGATTATGTGGCCGACGGCCTAGCGAGTCACCGTGAATAGCAGAACTGCTCGGCTCCCTCCGTCTGCCCTAGCCCGGACGTGGTAGATGCCCGCTGACAGTCCGCTCGTCTGGAGTACGAGCTCTGGATTGGCCCCCGCCGCGAGCCGCTGGCGCCCGACGATACGGCCGAGTACGTCGATCGTGGTGACCTCCACGCCTGTGGTTACCGTCGTTCCGAAGCTCAGCGTGAGGTCGCCCGAAGTGGGATTGGGGTATGCAACCAGATGGAGGTCCGGCGGTGCCTTTGGGCCGTGCTCCGTAGCTACGTAGGTCGAAAGGTCTATGAGCGTGGTGTCAGGGACGGCGCCCCCACCAGAGTAGACGAGGAGGGTATCCGGCCCCAATCCGCTCCCGCCGCCAGCGCAGACCACGCACGGGTCGAAACCGAGCACGCGGAGCAAGGCGGGTTCTCCAGAGTCGAGGTTCGCTCCGACAGAGAAGTTCGTCTCATAGAAGGGATTGAGGTATCGCGGGCCGTAGGTCGAGTCCGGCATGACTAGCTCAACGTCGTATGCGCGCGGCCCGCCAATCCCAATAGCGATGCTGTCGAGGGAGACCGTCTCGTTGGACACATTGGTGATGGTCACGACCTCCTCGATCGGATAGTACAGCGTTTCCGGCGAGACGAGCAGAGGCGACTGCGCTGATGCGCTGCCGGATGTGAGCAATAGCGCGAGGAGAGTGAGAGAGGCGGGTCTCATACCAGATACGAGAAAGCCTTGTGCATTGCCTCCTTCTCTCTCCTTTGTCATCCCGGACTTGATCCGGGATCCATACGATGCACCGCATGGATTCCCGCTTTCGCGGGAATGACTCTGAAGAGAGTTTGCACGGCTGTTTCTCGGAAATGGTCTCATAGCAGCGAAGGGAGATCCGGTAACAGCTTGACGCTCAATCGCACAACATAGCAGGGCGGTTGGACGAGGCAGGAGCGCTGAAGCGTTGTGTCGGCCCGCAGCCGCGGGTTACACGGCCCTGCAGAAGCCCTCGCGGTTCACTCACTGGCTCGCTCTCCAATCGTCCGCCAAGATTGCCCACAGCGCCACGTCCTCTCGCTTGCCCCACTTTCGGACCCGCTGACGGAGGGTACCCTCGCGGTGAAATCCGTTCTTTTCGAGCACACGCCCCGAGGCTGGGTTCCGCGTCATGTGGTAGGCGTAGAGGCGGTTCAGGCTCAGGCTCTCAAACCCGTAGCGGAGGATGGCCTGAACGATTTCGCTCATATAGCCTCGCCCCCAAGCGGCGGGCGCGAGCCAGAAGCTGAGTTCCGCTTGGTCGTGCTCCCGGTCGATGTCGCGGACCTCGATCAGACCGGAGAACGCTCCGTTGGACGCCTGCTCGACGGCGAATACCTCTGCGTACCCGTCCGAACGCTCGGTGATGCGGGTACGAACGTACCGGAGCGCCTCGCCGTGCGGGTATGGATGCGGGATCGAGATCATGGTGTCGGCGACCTCGAAAGCGCTAGCGGCAGCCTGGATCGCGTCGGCATCAGGCTCACCGACAGGCCGAAGCCGAAGCCTCTCGGTCTCAATGATGGCATGATCCCGCATCGCATGGGGAGGAGTTCCGGAGGCCGTGTAACGGTTTAGGTATCAAGTGCACAAAGCATGCGGGGCAACTTACTTTACTACAGCGAAAACGGACTCACGGAGCAACAACATCTCGGCTCGAACCGGCCTGCTTTGGGTCACTTGCATACCCTGGTTATGCCGCCGGGCTCTCACCGTGACGCTCAAACAATTGATCTAACAACGTCCCTGCCTCTGTTACTCCGCCGCTGGTGAATACTTCGACTTCTACCGATCCGTCAGCAAAGAGCTCTATTTCCCAACGCTCACCTGGAACAGCAACGAGCACCATGATGGCATCTGGTGTGTTGTGCTCCAGCGAGTAGGCGAGACGCTCTTCCTCAAGTCGATTGAGGAAGTCAAGTAGCTGTTGCATCGATTTCTTCAGCAGATCGATTCTTTAGCTGTCATCGGAAGGCGGCATAACGATCAAATCTAAGGCGCGAAGTGGCGAACGCCAACGCCCGCATGGTACCGCTGAGACGCCGACCGGCGCAAGCAGCATGGCGGCGGCCGCCCTTCGTCGCCTTGAGCGCCTTGTTATGCTGCTCATCGTTCGAGCAATATCATCACGCGTGGTCCTCAACATCGAGGACCGTTTCAACTAGCACCTGGATTACCTCGCCCTCAAACGTCTCGCTTTCCTACTCATGGGCAAGCTGATCTACATGGTGAATGCGGTGAGAGCCCTCCTCACCGAACTCTAGCACGAACTCTTCTAGCCAGTCTGTGTCCATCACTGTCAGGATGACGCTCACAGCCACTGAATCAGGCAGAAGAGTGAGGGTCATCGGATCGAAACGCCAAAGCGTAGCCTGACTCTCGAACTGAGCCCAGTAGTCAGGCTTCGTTTCTCTTTTCGCTGCGATGAAGTCACCTTTGAGAAAAGTCTGATCCAAGAGAAGTTGATCATCGCGTGAGAAAATGGCTCGGACCTCGTTGTCGAAGTAGCGCATAGTGTCAACCTCACCGCCGTCATAATGCGAGATGTGTCTGACGAATGTGCTCTCTGAGGCTACAGTTTGCGCGAGACTGAGTTGGTATGACTGTCCTGCGATCTCGAAAGTCGTGTCGAGCCGGGCTGCTGGCTCAGCATGTGGCTTGACCTGGCCTGGATTGACAGACAATGGTTGGGGAGTCAGAGCCCCGGCATTTACCCTGTCGTCTGGTTCAGGAAGAGGTTCAGTACAGGCTGAAGCAAACAGCAAGATGAGCAGAATGAGCTTAGACGGCATGAAAAAAGCAAAGCGGCATAACGATGTTGCGCCTAACCGGCGAACGCAAGAGGGAGGAGCTTGCTCCGACCGATGCGGTCGACCGTGTTCAGGCGCGTGTTAGGCACCGTCCGGGCCAGTGAGGCCCTCCAGAATATCGCGGTCAGGATGACCACGATGCTCCAGTTCAAGCTTTACTTCGGCTGCCCACGTACCGACTCCCCCTTCGATGGGGAAAGCGCGTGTCAGGCATCGTTTGATGTACGGCACATGCGCGTCTAGTAGCACCGCGTTGGCGCGTTCGACAGAGATCCGTCCAGCCTCTAGCGCTTCGGCGACGCTACGACGAACCGCGTCGCACCTCGCTCCGTCAGGCTTGTGTTCTTCAACCAGTGAGAGCGCGAGAGCTGGCGCCGTCGCGCCCTCAAGTAGAGCCGCAAGAAGCCTGTCGTGGCCATCGAGAACAACATGCGTGTCCAAGCCACTGACCCACAAAAGGAGAACCGGTGGCAACAGCCCGACGCGCGCGAACTTGCGCCACGCCTTGACCCTGCCGTGACTAGCTGGCGAGGCGTCTCGCAGCACTATGGGGTGGCACCTCACATGGAAGTCCCAGTGGACGTACCGAAGCCGCGCAGCGTCGATCATGCTTTGAACAAGCGGCGGCACCAGCTCCGTCTGCGCGAAGGTGTGGCCCATGGCGCCGAGCTGCCATGAACCGTTGGAAAGCGGGGTGAGCTTCGCCTCTGCTAGCTGCTGCGCGAAGAAGGCGGCCCATCCCCGGCTCCGCGCATCGGATTCCTCTACGGCGTTGATGCAGCGCACCGTATCGAATGGAATTGGCGGGATGATACTCAGGCCCTCAGTCCTGGCCCGGCGTAGGAGCTCATATCCCCAGTAGTCCTCCTCGATCCTTGACCAGAGGACCGGAGAAGCCCCCGCTACGACTCGAAGACAACGTGGTTCGCAAGCCTCGACCCTGAAGCTTGGTCGCGACGCCTCAGAGACTTCGAGACGCAAGCCTAGCCACTCGTCTGGAGCGGTACGCCGCGCAACGTCGTGCCAGTGGTACTTCATCGTGAAACGCAGGCCCCGCTCAGCGTGTGCCTAACATCATTCTATGCCGATTCAATTCGGCATAGCGCGCACAGGGGTTATGCGCAAAGGTGGAAGGGTATCTAGGGAGCACCGCCGTTTCTAGCGCTTCAACGCCCCATTACGGTCCCTAGGTTATCGTTCTATTCTCGATAATACGCACCGCCGTGTCTGCGCAACAGCCGAAACTCCTTCACGAAGTCCGCCTCGTCTGCCGCACCCGCCACCTCAGCCGGGCCACCTAGAACGCCTACGTCGGGTAAATCAAGCGGTACATCCGTTTTCATGGTACGCAGCACCCCTGCCTGCTCTCCCGCGACCACGCCCAGCGTTTGCTCGAACACCTCGCCGTGGAGCGCCACGTCGCAGCCCGCACACAAAACCGGCACTCTCCGTACGTGACGCGGCAACACGCCTACCGTGCCAGCCAGACTGGTATTGACCCATGCCTCCATGCTTCGAAGCAACAACGGCGATATCCTCATCTCAGGACTACCCACTCGATCTGATGGTGCCTTGGTACTCAACAAGGCGATCGTTACACAGCACGGCGGTACAGCCACCCAGGAAGCGTGGCCAGCAGTGCGGCGACGCCGCGCCACCGCCGGGTGACATACACGACGCTGCGCTCACGCTCGATCGCGCTCACGATCTGCGCCGCAGCGCGTTCCGGCGAGGCGACCCAGAAGAGGCCCTCGCCCTTTGCCATCGCGGTGTCTACGAACCCCGGTCGGACGTCGGTGACGGTGATGGGAAGCCCGGACTTGGCGGCTCGGTGGCGGAGTCCGGCGAGGTACCGCGCGGCGAACGCCTTCGAGGCATGGTAGGCTGGCGCGAGGCCGCTCTCGCGCACGGCCGCAACCGACGTGATGCCAACCAGGTGCCCACCGCCGCGCGTCTCGAAGTGACGGTATGCCGCGTCGGCGAGCGCAGCGAACCCCACGGCATTCGTCTCTACCGTCTCGCGGACGTGGTCCCATGACTCGGCCTCATCGATGTGGCCGGTCCCGGCACTGAGCACGACGAGGTCTACGCCGCCCATGCGCTCCGCGAGCACGTCAAACACACGCCGGGCTTCGTCCAGCTCGGTCACGTCCATGGTTGCGGCCTCGGCCGTGCCTGGGAGTTCTGCCAGGAGTTCGTCGAGTAGGGGCGACCGGCGCCCCGTGACGCCCACGGCGTAGCCGCGTGCGCCGAGAGCCAGGGCGACGGCCCGGCCGATCCCCGAGGTGGCTCCAACGACGACGGCCTTTTTCATCCGATCACGGTGGCTGGGCATACGGAAGTCCGTTGCGGTGTCCTCGCTCGTACCACGTTCAGCTTGGCTAGGGGTTCATGTTAAAGATCACCTGCTGAACCGTGAGGCGGCCCTCCCTGTCCCGCTCAAAGACGAAGAGGTTCTTGGTCTCAAACGCCATCGCCGCGTCCCCGCCGGTAGGCACAAACGTGCCGACGGCGCGCCCACGCGCAATGACGACATCCGGATAGGCATCCAAGGCAAGTACCTCATGCGTGACCGTGGACTGCCCGTACGTCCAGCCTGTTTGTACGTGCGCGCGGTAGGCCTCACGTCCCTCTACCAGCAGCTGGTTGTGGGGCATCAGCACTACATCGGGGGCCACGTGCGTGAGGTAGGCCTCCAGGCCAGCCTCGTCCTGCCTGTCGGCCAGGGCCAGGATGCGCTCGACCTCAGCGCGGTCGGCGTCTACGTCAACAGGCTGGGCGGGCTGCTCACACCCCATCACCCCGAAGGCGACAACCAGCATGCACAGCAGACGCTTCATCCTCTCGACGCTTACTAACCAGGGGGGCACACGTAACGTAAACAGTGCTTACGCTCGCCCGCGTTGCTTCGCATGGGAGACGGCGTCTGACGCCGCGCCGAGCGCCACGCCCAGCGCTAAGCCCAAGGCCAGCTGGCCGAAGGCGGCTCCGAGGGCCACGCCGATAGCGACGCCGACACCAATTCCCGCGCCCGGGCGGGACGGCTCGCGTTGCGATGTTTCGTTAGGCACTGCGCTCATTTCGGGACCTCAAAATGCATGTGGCGCCGAAGCTACGAGGCCCCACGAGTCGATGTTGCGGCCCCATCGCTCGGGGCCTCGACGTCCCCCGCTCCATCGCCCCCCACGACCTCGTCTCCCTCTTGTCTCCGGAACGCAGCGCTACGGCACTAGCACACGCACCTCGTCGGGAAGTCCCGTAGACACGGCGGGAGCCTCGCTGGCGGAGTCCCACGGGAGCGTCGGCCACCACGGCGTCGTGGGGACGGCGTCCAGCGTGACGTGCTCGCCGGGGCGCGGGAGGGCGACGGGGATGCCCAGCGGCCCGGCCGCCGCGCGCAGGCGCTCGACCGGCTCCGTCCAGCCGTGCAGCGAGAGGTCGAACGTGCACCAGTGGACCGGCATCATCACGGTGCCGCGCACCATGCGGTGCACCGCCACGGCCTGCTCCGGCCCGAGGTGCACGTCGCTCCACGCGGCGTTGTAGGCCCCGATCTCGATCAGCGTCAGGTCGAACGGCCCGAGCCGCTCGCCGACCTCGGCGAACGACGGGGTGAGCGCCGTGTCGCCGGAGTAGAACAGCCGCTGCTCCACCCCCGCGCCGTTGCGGCCGAGCATCGCCCAGCCGGTCCAGAGCGTCGCGTCGCGGTCGTTGACGAAGCGCCCTGAGAAGTGCCGCGCGGGTGTGCTCACCAGGCGCACGCCTCCTACCATCTTCTCGTCCCACCAGTCGACCTCGTCGATCCGGGCAGGGTCGACGCCCCAGTACTCCAGGTGCGCGCCGATGCCGAGCGGGACGAGGAAGCGCGGCACGCGGTCCGCCAGCGCGCGGATGGTCGGGAAGTCGAGGTGGTCGTAGTGGTCGTGCGAGATCAGGACCGCGTCCACGGGCGGCAGCGCGTCGAGCGGGAGCGGCGGCGCGTGGAAGCGGCGGCTCCCGATCATCGACGACGGCGACACGCGCTCGCCCCACACCGGGTCGATGAGCAGCCGCACCCCGTCGAGTTCGACGATGAACGTCGAGTGGCCGAGCCACGTCACGCGGAGGCTATCGGATACGGTCGCGAAGTCGGCGGGGGTGAGGGCCACGGTGGGCGGCGGCGCTGCGGGCGTGCGGTGGTCGCTGCCGCCGAAGAAAAACTCCCGCATCGTCCCCAGCGACGGCGCGGCGTTGCCCTGGGGGAGGACGTTCACGAAGCGGCCGTCGCGGTACTGCGGCGAGGCTTCGAGGCGCGCGAGGCGCGATCCGGCAGGCTTCGTCCCAAGGGCTTTCCAGGCGTCGATCATGAGCAGGGTGAGTACGAGAACAACGGCGAGGCTCAGGCCTCCGACGATACGCCGCCAGCGACGGCGCGGCTTCGGAGAGGCAGCAGGTGGGGTCGTCATGGTGTAGAGAGGCTCAACGGGTTCGCTCACGTGTGCTGCGTGTTGCGTAGTGCGTGTTGACCTCGACCTGATACGCAGCACGCAACACGAACCACCTGCTGTGACGCCGAACCCGCCAGAATCGCCGTGTCATAGCCTTAGACCTGCGACTTCTTCTCCTCCTTTACGCTGAGGAAGAACGCCAGCGCCGCGATCACCGCGCCGATGGCGACGCCGTATTCGAGCAGGTTCTCGTCGCCGTCCCAGGTCACCGCGCGGCCCATGAACGAGATCGCCATCACCACGATCGCGGTCTTGATGAGGATGCCCTTGAGCGTGT
>JBCCLD010000212.1:0-8287 GCA_039027055.1 Bacteroidota bacterium | reverse complement strand
GCGGCTCCTCGGCTTCCTGCCCGACGCGGACCTCCCGCTCGCCTACCGCGCCGCCGACGTGAGCATCGTCCCGACGGTGGCGCTCGAAGGCTTCGGGCTCATCACCATCGAGTCGCTTGCGGCGGGCACGCCCGTCCTGGTGACGCCCATCGGTGGCCTCCCCGAGACGGTGCGCGGCCTCGACGCCTCGCTCATCCTCGACGACGCGGAGCCCGCGACCGTCGCCGACGCGCTCGGCGGGGCGCTCACCGGTGCTCGCCCGCTCCCCGACGCCGGCGCCTGCCAGGCCTACGTTCGTGCTACGTTCGACTGGCCGGTCATCGCGGCCAAGACCGCCGAGGTCTACCGCTCAGTGGTTTGAGAAGCCACAGCTTTTTCTCTTGTTTTCTGTCATCCTGAACTTGATTCAGGATCTCTACCGACTGAGGTGTCTCGCGGCTTCGCTGAGATGCTGAAACGCGTTCAGCATGACAAATCCAGATTCGGTGGTTGAGACTGTCGTCCCAGGGTCACCGGCGGAAAAAGTTCGCCCTGGGACGTTTCCCCGTACGCTCTTCCTCGACCATGCGGCGGTGCTGGGTGGGGCAGAGCTGTCGCTGCTCGACATCGCGCGGGCGGCGGGGCCGGAGAGCGTCGTGGCGCTGTATGCCGACGGACCGTTCCGCGGTCGCCTGTCCGAATCCGGTGTGGCCGTCGAAGTGCTCGATGCGCCGCAGGCCTTGCTTGACGTGACGCGCGACGGGGGCCTCGCCGGGGCGCTCGGCGTGGCGCCCGCGATCTGGACGCAGGCCCGGCATGTAGCCAAGCGGCTGCGCGATTTCGACGTAGCGCTGGCGAACTCCCAGAAGGCGTTTGTGACGGCGGCGCTGGCGGCCCCGATGGCCCGGCGGCCCGTGGTGTGGCACCTCCGCGACGTGATGACCGCCGACCACTTCAGCCGCGCCAACCGCACCGTCGCGATCACGCTCGCCAACCGCTTCGCCGCCGCGGTGATCTGCAACAGCCAGGCCACCGCCGATGCGTTCGTGGAGGCTGGCGGCAAGGAGCGTCTCGTGCGCGTGGTGCTCAACGGCATCGACGCTGCGCCGTTTGACGCGGTGACGGACGCCGAAGTCGCCGAGGCAAAGGCGGCGTTGGGGCTCGACGACCGGCCCGTGGTGGGCGTCTTCAGCCGCCTCGCGCCGTGGAAGGGCCAGCACGTGCTGCTCGACGCGCTCGAAGCGCTGCCCGACGTGCAGGCGCTCGTCGTGGGCGACGCCATCTTCCCGGAGGACCGCGCCTATGCTGAGACGCTGCGGTCTCGCGCGTCGCAGCCGCCGCTCGATGGGCGCGTCGTGCTGCCCGGTTTCCGCAATGACGTGCCGGTATTGTTGCACTGCTGCGACATCGTGGCGCACACATCCGTGGCGGCCGAGCCCTTTGGCCGGGTGATTGTCGAAGGCATGCTTGCTGAGCGCGCTGTTGTCGCTACCGCCGCAGGTGGAGCCCTGGAAATCGTGAGGGACTCCGCCGACGACAGCGCAACCGGTCGCCTCGTTCCCCCCGGCGATGCCCCTGCGCTCCGCACTACCCTCGCTGCCCTCCTCGCCGATCCCAGCCGCACCCGCACGATGGCCGCCGCCGCCCGCACCGACGCCCTGTCCCGCTTCGGCACCGCCCGCGTGGCGCGTGAAGTGGCGGCCGTGCTTCGGGAGGCCGTTGGTTGACCCTGACACTGAGCTCAGTTCTACCGCTTGACCATGTTGCGTCGTGCGTGTTGCGTATCGGGTCGAAGTCAACACGCACGACGCAACACGCAAAACCAGCGAGCACGAAGCGACGCTTGCTGACGTAGTCCCTCGCTGATTCTACACCCCGCCTTCGCACAGTCCCCGCTTGCGCCTGCTGCTTGAAACGGCTAGACTTGCGCGCTCGCAGGACCCACCCCTGCCTCACCCTCAGCCTGCCGCCCCCACGGTAGATCCGCGCTCGCCCTCCAGCGCTTCCGATGCTCTTTAATTCCCTCGACTTCGTCTTCTTCTTCCCGGCGGTCGTCGCGATCTACTTCGCGTTGCCGTACAAGTACCGGTGGGGGCTGCTCCTCTTAGCGAGCTACCTCTTCTACGGGCTCTGGGAATGGTCCTACCTCGGCCTGATCTGGTTCTCTACCACGGTCGACTATTTCGCCGCGCGGGCGATGAGTGCACGGAAGACGAAGAAGGCACGGCGCCCCTTCCTCTGGGCCAGTCTGGCGGCCAACTTGGGGCTGCTGTTCTTCTTCAAGTACTTCGACTGGGCGAGCATGAACATCGGCGGGCTGGCCGGCTTGCTCGGGTGGGACATCAACACGCCGGTGTTCAACCTGCTCCTGCCCGTCGGCATCTCGTTCTACACGTTCCAGACGCTCGCGTACACCATCGACGTGTACCGCGGCAAGGTGGAGGCCGAGAAGCACTTCGGCATCTTCGCGCTCTACGTGACCTTCTTCCCGCAGCTCGTCGCGGGGCCGATCGAGCGTTCGGGCAACCTGCTCCCGCAGTTCTTCCGCAAGCACGACTTCTCGTACAACCGTACCGTGAGCGGCCTGCGGCTGATGGCGTGGGGCTTCTTCAAGAAGCTCGTCATCGCCGACCGCGTCTCGATCTACGTCAACATCCTCTTCGCTGATATTCCGAACGCGTCGTCAGCGCAGATCATCGTGGGGGGCGGGTTCTTTGCCTACCAGGTCTACTGTGACTTCTCGGGCTACTGCGACATTGCCATCGGCGCGGCGCGCATCATGGGCTACGACCTGTCCCAGAACTTCAACCGACCCTACTTCGCTACCTCGACGGCTGAGCTCTGGCGGCGCTGGCATATGACCCTCGTGGATTGGTTCCGTGACTACGTCTACTACCCGCTCGGCGGTAGCCGGGGCCGCGCGAAGGCGTTCCGCAACGTGCTGATCGTGTTCTTCCTCACGGGCATCTGGCACGGCGCCTCCTGGACATTCGCCATCTGGGGCGTCCTCAACGGCCTCATCATCATCGCGAGCGTGACCACGAAGAAGTTCCGCGACAACAACTGGCGGAAGATCGAGAAAGCGGTAGCGGGCTACACCGCACCGGTCCGTAAGCGACGACCGGGACAGAAGCCGCGCCCGATTCCGACGCCCGCGCCCATCGCGGCGCGTGGCTTCACGCTACGGCCCTCGCTGAATCTCATCCGGCAGTTCCGCTACGTCACGAGCGTCATCGGCACCTTCGGCCTGTTCTACATCACCGGCACCTGGTTCCGAGCGCAGAGCGTGTCCGACGGCTGGCAGATCTACGTCACCTGGGCTAAGACGCCGTGGGAAGGCTTCGGCGCGTGGATGATCGAGGGCTTCACGCCGGCCATGATGGTCATCAGCATCGCGATGATCCTGTTGCTCGAATCGGTGCACGTCGTGCAGGAGCGCGGCCACTCCATCGGCGCGCTGCTCGCCAAGATGCCGACGGCGCTGCGCTGGACGTTCTACTGGGGCCTGATGTTCATCATCCACTTCTTCGGCGTCTTCGACAACGAGCAGTTCATCTACTTCCAGTTCTAGGAGTGACACGTATCAAGTGGCAAGAAGCACGGACCGCTTCGAGCCCCCTCTTGTCACTTGACCCATGCTACTTGATACTCTCTGATTATGAGTGACACGAACGACATCCGACCGACCACCCAGGGCGACGGCGCCGACGCCGGCTCGCTCGTCCACGACGTCTCCGTCCACAGCGAGGAGATCCGAGCCGACGTCCAGCAGGACCGCCTCAACACCGGGCGCCAGGGCCGCGACTTCGCCCGCATCATGCTGCGTGGGCTACTCTTCATCCTCATCCCCGTGGTGGTGATGGAGTTCGGCATCCGCGTCGTGGCCGCCGACAAGTTCAAGGGCCAAGAAAAGCACGTCGACTTCTACCACCCGACCCGCATGGCGGCGTCCAACGACCGGCAGATCGACTACCTCTTCGTCGGCTCGTCACGCGTGGCGGCGGCCGTCGAACCGCAGGCGTTTGCCGACGTCGTCGAGGAGCGAACCGGCACCCGGCCGATGGCGATCGACCAGGGCAAGGGCTACTCGACGCTCGTGGAGCACTACTTCCACCTGCGCAACCTCGCCACCGACTACCCCGGCTCGCTCGAAGGCACGACGGTCATGATCGAGTCGCCCATGGGCCTCGCGCAGACCAACACGTGGGACGGCGAGTGGGCGAAGGAGTCGTGGCCGGAGCTGCTCGGCCCACCGATGCGCGTGGGCGACCTCCCGCGCTACGTCTTCGCCTCGACGGACACCAAGGAGACGAAGGTGGCCGCCATCGGCTCGGCGCTCTTCATGTCGACGCGCTACTGGGACGCGCTCACCAACAAGTTCGAGGCCGCGCTCAACCGTGCCTTCGGCGCGAGCAAAGGCGCGACGGAGACGAAGGATGAGGACTGCGCCGAGGCCGACATGAGCACCGACGGCGGCGTCCGCTGCGACGACGAGGGCATCGACATCACGCGCAACATCGTCCGCTTCGAGACGCGCCAGGCCGAGCAACTCGAAGTGCCCGTCGACGACTGGAACCGCACGGCCGCGGCCAGCATCGTCGAACTCGTGCGCGCCGAGGGCGGCGACGTCGTCTTCTTCGACGTGCCAATGGGCTCCTACGGCATCATCCGCTTCGGGTCGGTGGCGCTGCTCCAGAGCACGGAGGTGTTCACGGAGCACCGCCAGGCAAACGGCCTGCGCTACGTCCGCACGACCGGTTTCGCCTGCAACGACGACGACTTCCCCGACTTCGCCCACCTGCGCTACTCACGCGCCGAGGAGTACAGTCGCACGCTCGCCGAGTCGTTCCTCAACGGCGGCGACGCGGGCTACCCCGACGGCCGCATCCACGTCTGTGACCTCGACCCCACCGTCGTAGAAGAGGTAGGCGGGGCCGAACTGCCGACGAACGCGGCGGACGCGTACAACCAGTAGGCTGGCAACCCGTAGGCTGACCGCAGGCGCCGATTGAAGCCGAGAAGGGCTGAGTGAAGCCGAATAGATCGAGGCCAAATAGATCGAGCCTCAACAGGAGGGGAGGGGAAAGGGGCTAGACACGCGAGGCTCATGCGGGTATACTAGCTCTCCCTCCTTGTGTATCGTCTTTCCTTCATGCAGCGCTGGTTCGTCCTTCTACTCGCGTGGGCTCCGGTTGGGGTCTTGGCTTCACCGCTGGAGCTCGGCGTCCCAGACACCCTGCGCGTCACAGGCTACCTACACGGTGATCTTGTGCTCGCCGAGAGCAAACCAGCCCCGTCACTCGCGTGGGCATGGGAGGACGCTCCGGAGGCGAGGCGCAGCGTGCCGTTGGCGCTGGTCCTGTCGGCCGCCTTCCCCGGAGCCGGGCAAGCCTACAACCGCAATTGGGTCCGCGCCGCGGTCTACGCCGGCCTCGAGGTGGCGCTGTGGGCAGGCTACGTCTCGTGGCTCAGCCAGGGCAACGATGGGCGAGACGCCTACCAGTTGGAAGCGCAGGCGCGCTGGAGCCCCTACCGCTACGGAAGCTGGCTGGTCAGCTACGACGGCTACCAGGGAGATCCCACCGAGTTGGATGCCGCACTCCGAGCCGCCGCCGCTGTCGACTTCCAGGCCCCCGACGCGTGGAGTACTCAGGAGGAGCAGGCTGTACGAGACCTCGTCACCGCGATCCGCGCCGCTGAGGACGAGAGCGTGGTCGCCAACGGCGCAGCCTTCTCCCACCAACTGCCGCTCTATGGCTCGCAGCAGTACTACGAACTCATCGGCAAGTACTTCCAGTTCAACCCCGGCTGGGAGGACTTCGCGGCGGCGTATCCCGACGGGGTCCTCCCAGAGGACCTCGCGGAGACAACCGACCAATTTCGTGCCTACGCTGACGACCACGGTGATGCCAACGGGCTGCTCCGCCGCGCGTCACGGGTGTCGGCCGTGATCGTGGTGAACCACGTGCTCAGCGCCTTCGACGCGATGCTCACGGCGCGCGTCCACAACCTGCGCCTCGAAAGCAACCTCGCGCTTCGGCCCGACGCGAGCGGGTCGCTGGCACCGGTCGCCAGCATGCGCCTCCAGTTCTAATGCCTGGAGCCCGTGCCATGTCGCAGGATGGACGAGACTGCAAGCCTGGCGCGACGGCCCTTTGTCTCTACCTCCTGACCCTTGTCATAGCGCAAAGCGTCCAGTTCCTCTCCGATGCGCGTCGTCCGTGCCCTGCTCACCCTCGTCGTGCTGACCCAGGCACTCGGCTGTGTCGCGCCGCCGATCTACACGCCGACGCCCCATCCCGTCGTGGCGATGGAGAGTCCCGGCGTGGCGGCTACGGTGCAGGTGCAGCCCGACGGATTTCTGACGGGCTCCATGCTCGTACGGGCACCGTACGGGCTGTATGGCTACGCGTTGTTCGAGAGCGAAGATGGCAATGACGGAGCGTTTCGGCGACATTGGGGGCGGTACATCGGGGGCGGCCTGAGCTATGCGATTCCCCTTTCTCCGGGGGTGCGGACATGGGTGGAGTTGGGCGGAGGCTACGGCGCCGGCGAAAGCGAGACGCTAGGCACCGATGTCCTCGGCGACAACGAACGCTTCGTCAACGAGAGCGGCACGTTCACGGCGCAATATGGGACTGCCGCCCTGGTGTTCGAGCAGGGTGACAGCAAGGGGTTTCGGTCACAGGTGGGCCTCACTACCAAGCTGGTGTACCTCGACTACGACCTCGACGTGCTGAGCAGCAACTCTGATCTGGTGGGCCTGCCTTTGTCTGGATGGATCGCTGAGCCAGGCGTCGTCCTGGGGCTAGGGTCTCGGTTTATGCAGGTGCGCTGGCGTCAGGTGTGGGTGCGGCCGCTGGAGGACCTTGGATTCAGCAGTCGCACTGCTCGGGCCACGTTCGAAGTCTCGTTGCGGCTCCCCTTTGAGGTGTTCCGGTAGGGCGGCGCGGTAGGCGCCGGTGTCGGTAGCTTCCGCGCATGGCGGCAATCAGTGACTTCGTGTGGTTCTGGGTGTTCGGCGGTGTTCTGCTCGTCGGCGTAGGGCTGGGCGAGGCGCTGCGCGCGAGCGGTTGGGCAGGCGAGGCGTCGCGGCGAGTGGTGCATGCATGGACCGGCCTCGCCGTCACTGCCTGCCCGTGGCTCTTCGATGAGCCGTTCTGGATCTACGTCCTTGCGACCGGCTTCATCGGGGTGAACCTATGGGCTATTCCGCGCGGCGTGTTTCGTAGCATGCACTCGATCGAGCGGCCGAGCCTAGGCACAGTGGTCTTCCCGGTTGCGCTTCTCATCGCCCTCTGGTCATGTTGGACGCTAGACCCAACGCGTGTCTTTGCCCTGCAAACGGCCTTCCTCGTTCTCGGCGTGGCTGACCCTGTTGCCTCACTTGTCGGCGAGACCGTGCCGAGGCCCGGGCGCTTTAAGGTGGGCCGGAACGCGAAGTCGCTGGCTGGGACGACGGGGTTCTTCATGGCGGCCGTGCTGCTCACGTGGACGCCCCTCGTCGGGCTCGACCCGTTCGGTTACACCCACGGCGAGTATGTCGTGGTGGCGTTGCTCGTGGCGGCACTTGCGGCGTGCGCGGAGCTCATCGGCGGCGAAGGCTGGGACAACCTCACGATCGTGGTGGCGGTGATTGCGCCGCTGCTGGTGTTGCACGGCGACCCCGGCGCGCTGGGGGCCTTGCTGGTGGCGCTCGGTTGGGCGGCGGCGTTCGGCGCGTTGTCCTACGGGTTGCGGTTCCTCGACCTGGGCGGGACTCTCGCGGCGAGCCTCCTCGCGTTTTCCGTTGTCGGCCTGGGCGGCTGGGACTGGGCGCTGCCGGGCTTCGCCTTCTTTGTCCTGTCGAGTCTGCTCTCGAAGCTCGGCAGGCGGCGCAAGGCGTCGGCGGTGCAGGCCGAGAAGGGGAGCCGCCGGGACGCGGGGCAGGTCTACGCCAACGGCGGCGTGGCGTGGGTGCTGCTGCTCGCGTATGTCGCCGCGCCGCAGTCCTGGCTGTACTGGGGCTTTGTGGGCGCGTTCGCGGCCGCCGCGGCCGACACGTGGGCGACCGAGATTGGCACGTGGGTGCGCGGGGCCACGCGCTCCGTGTGGACGTGGCAGCCCGTTGCGCCGGGCGCCTCGGGTGGCGTGTCGATCGCAGGGACGCTCGGCGCGCTGGCCGGAGCGGCAACCGTCTTCGCGCCCTTGCCGTTCGTGGCGGCTGAGCGGCTGGCCGAGTTGGGTAGCGGCACGGCCTTCGCCGTGGTGGTGCTCGGTGGCGTCACGGCGTCGCTCCTCGATAGCGCCCTCGGCGCGACCGCACAGG
>JBCCLD010000211.1:0-8295 GCA_039027055.1 Bacteroidota bacterium | reverse complement strand
GCGAAGGGGACGGCGGGGGTCGCCGCCGTGGCCTTGACGAAGAAGCCCTGCCCCCCCGCTATCTGCCCGCCGATGAGGTCGCCCGACGAGCCGTTGTAGGTCCGGTAGGCGTTCGAGGCCGGGTCCCACACGTAGACCGTCGCCTCCACATTGTCGAAGCCGCCGTTGGCCCGCACGGCGTCCCAGTCGAGCGGCTCGGCGAAGACGTTGCCGAGCAGGTTCCAGCCGTCGGCGCTCGGAGTACCGGAGTCGGTGAAGCTCATCGCAGGCGACACGGTACCGCTGGGGGCCGTGTAGCCCTCCACGGAGAGTGCTTTCGGGAACGCGTCGGGCGTGCCGTCGAAGTCGTCGTCAGCGAACACGAAGACGATGAAGCCCTGACCGCTCGCGAGCGCCGCGTTGAGCGAAGTCACGGCGGTGAAGCCGACGTCCTCATCGGCGGTGGGGTCGGTCTCGTCGTAGACGAAGACGTTGGCGGCGGTGGGCTCGTCCTGAGCAGCATCGGCGCCCGGGACGCCCTGGGTCCAGAGCGGAGCCAAGAGGTCGCCGATGGTGGTGCCGTTGGGCTGGGCGAGCATGCGCCAGCCGGGGGCCCCAACCAGGTTGAGGGCGAAGGTGGCGTCCGGGTCCTGGCTGACGCCGCTGGCGTCGTATACGCGGGCGAAGACGCCGCTGGCGTCCAGGTCCCCCTCGCCCGCCCAGGCGACCACGAAGCCCCCACTCGCGTCGAGCGCCACGACGGGTGTGTTTTGCCCGTTCGTCGTGTAGTCGTTTACCTGGAACTCAGCCCCGCTCTCCGTCCCGTCCGCCGCGTACCGCTGCCCGAACACCCCGGTGCCCGACCCGTCCCGCGTCGACTCCTCCCACACCACCACGAAGTCTCCGTCGGCGTCCGCCGAGACCGACGGCGCCCGCTGGTTGTTCGTCGTCGCGTCGTGCACGAGCGTCTGGCCGCTGAGTGCCGTCCCGTCGGACGCGTAGCGGCGCAGGTACACGTCGTAGGGGGGCCCGCCTGCGTAGTACCCCTTGCTGTAGACCACCACGAAGTCCCCGTCGGTGTCCATCGTCACCGAGGGCACCCCGTCCGCTTCCTGGGTGCCGCTCGCCGCGGGGCTCACCTGGATGGCTGACCCCTGGGCCGAGCCGTCGGCGCTGAAGCGCTGCACGTAGACGTCGGTCGTGTTGTAGAAGCCACCGCCGGTGCCGGCTCCGCTCCAGGCCACGACGTAGTCCCCATCGGCATCCATCGCCACCGAGGGATCGATGTTGTTTCTGATGTCTGCAAAGGCAGCTTCCGCTTCGCTACCCTGGGCGGTGCCGTCGGCGGCGTAGCGCCGCGCGACGACGCGGCGGTTCGTCGCCCAGACGACCACGAAGTCGCCGTCCGCGTCCATCGCCACGGCGGGATCGACCGGGTCTTCTAGGGTGGTAGTGGCGACCTGGAACTCAGCGCCCTGCGCGGTGCCGTCGGCGGCGTAGCGCTGCGCGAAGACGCCAACGACACTCCCGTCAGGGCCCTCCCAGACGACGACGAAATCCCCGTCGGCGTCCATCGCGATGGCGGGGCTCTCCTGGTTCCCGGCCGTGTCGGTGTTGACCTGGAACTCGCTACCCTGGGCGGTGCCGTCCGCGGCATAGCGCTGCCCATAGATCCCGGTGCCGGCGCCGTCGGGGCTCTCCCAGACGATGGCGAAGGCACCTGCATCGGCGCGAACCACGGCGGGATCGCGCTGGGTACCGGCCGTCGTAGTCGGGACCCCATCGGGGAGGCCAGGGGGCGGCTCTACGGACGGGCGGATGAGGTCCTCCACGTCGTAGCGCCGCGCGAAGACGCCTGCATTGTCGCCCGTGCCCTCACCCGCCCAGGCGACCACGAAGTCGCCGCTCGCGTCCAACCCCACCACCGGCGTGCTCTGCCCGTTCGTCGTGTAGGCGTTTACCTGGAACTCGCCTCCGTTCTCGGTCCCGTCCGCCAAGAACTGCTGCCCGAACACGCCCGTGCCTGACCCGTCTCGCGTTGTCTCCTGCCACACCACCACGAAGTCTCCATCGGCGTCCGACGACACCGACGGTGCCCGCTGGTCGTTCGTCGTGGCGTCGTGGACGAGCGTCTCGCTGCTGAGCGCCGTCCCGTCGGCGGCGTAGCGTCGCAGGTAGACATCGACTGGGGTCGTGCCTGCATAGTACTGCTTGGCGTAGGCCACGACGAAGTCCCCGTCGGCGTCCATCGCCACCGAGGGCGTGACGTCCGCCTGTTGGGTACCGCCGGCGACGGGGCTCACCTGGATGGCTGACCCCTGGGCCGAGCCGTCGGCACTGAAGCGCTGCGCGTAGACGTCGGTCGTGTTGTAGCCACCACCTCCGGTGCCGCTTCCGCTCCAGGCGACGACGAAGTCGCCGTCGGCGTCCATCGCCACCGAGGGATCGATGTTATTAGTGATCCCCGCCACGGCGGCTTGGAACGCGCTGCCTTCAGCGGAGCCATCGGCGGCGTAGCGCTGCGCGAAGACGCGCTGGTTGGTCGTCCAGACGACCACGAAGTCGCCGTCCGCGTCCATCGCCACGGCGGGATCGACCGAGTCTTCTTCGGTGGTAGTGGCGACCTGGAACTCAGCACCCTGGGCGGTGCCGTCGGCGGCATAGCGTTGCGCAAAGACGCCAATGAAACCACCATCGGGGCCCTCCCAGACGACGACGAAGTCCCCGTCGGCGTCGATGGCGGCAGCGGGTATGGCTTGGTCGCCGGTGGCGACGGTGTTGACCTGGAACTGGAAGCCTGCGGGGGTGCCGTCGGCGTTGTAGCGCTGCGCGAGGATGCCTGTGCCGTCGGCGTCGGAGCCCTCCCACGTCACCACAAAGTCGCCCGCGTCATCGATGGCCACTGCGGGGTCCGCTTGGCCGCCGGCCGTGGCGATGTTCACGGCCGCCTCGCCTCCCTCGGGCACGGACGCTGGCACGTCGGAGTAGCGCTGGGCGAAGACGCCGGTCCGGTCGCCGTCCTGGTAGCTGCTCGTCCACGTGGTCACAAAGCTCCCGTCGGCATCCATCGCTACCGCTGGAAAGCTCTGACGGTCGGTGGTGTAGGTATTGACTTGGAACTCGGCATCCTGCGCCGTGCCGTCTGACGCGTAGCGCTGCGCAAAGACGCCAATGACACTCACGTCGGGTCCCTCCCAGACGACGACGAAGTCCCCGTCGGCGTCCATCGCGATGGCGGGGCTCTCCTGGTTGCCGGCCGTGTCGGTGTTGACCTGAAACTCGACACCTTGGGGTGTGCCCGCGGCACTGTAGCGCTGCCCGAAGATCTCGTTGCGGTTAATGCTCTGGTAGCTCTCCCAAACGACTACGAAGTCGCCATCCGCGTCCATCGCCACGGCGGGGTTTTGCTGTAAGCTCGTGGTGTAGGTGTTGACCTGGAACTCGCTGCCCTGGGCCGTACCGTCCGCCGCGTACCGCTGCGCAGCGATACCGAAGGAGGCCCCGTCTGGACCATCGCTCGTCCAGGCGACAACAAAGTCGCCATCGGCGTCCATCGCCACGGCGGGCTCGAACTGGAAGCTCGTCGTGTAGGTGTTGACCTGGAACTCGGAGCCGAGGGCCGTGCCATCCGACGCGTAGCGCTGCGCGTAGATGCCGTAGGAATCCCCGTCTTGGGTGTCTCCGTCGTAGTCGCCACTCTGCCAGACGACCACAAAGTCGCCGTCGGCGTCCATCGCCACGGCGGGCCTCTGCTGCAAGCTCGTGGTGAAGGTGTTGACGAGGAACTCGGAGCCCAGGGGCGTGCCATCCGCCGCGTAGCGTTGCCCGTAGATGCCACTCGTAGACCCGTCCTGGCTCCCTAGGAAGCTATTTCCGCTCTCCCACACGACCACGAAGTCGCCGTCGGCGTCCCGTGCCACGGCGGAGAAACTCTGGACGCTTGTCGTGTAGGTGTTGACCTGGAACTCCGCGCCGGCGGCGGTGGAAGCGACCTGGGCCTGAGCTTCCGGTGCGCCCTGCAGCATCGCGAGCGTGAGCGTCCCCGCGGCAGCGGAGCGGCGCAACCACGCGAGGCGGCGGCGGGCAACCTGGCGAGCGCCAGCGAACGGACGTACGGAGAACGGGCGGACAGGCAGAGCGCGGCGGCGGGCCGACGGCAAGAGCGGAGCCATAGCGAGGAATCCGGGTGGATGCGGTAGGGACCGTGGGGCTACACGGAAGGAGTGGTGCGGCGGTGCTCGGCGGAGCCTTCGGGGAGCGCAGGTGTCTGCTCCGTGCCCAGCATGGCGTCGAGCGCGTCGATCTCGAGGTGCTTGGGGTCCCTGGCCACAGGCGTGCGCGCTCCAGGCGGGATGCCTTGCCCTGGGGTGGTGGGAGGCGCGCCTGCGGCTGGGAGATGAGACGTAGCGCTCTGCTGGTTTTCCTGCGGTGGACTACCGGTATCGGTGGCGGATTGGTTGTCACCGACGGACGTCGGATCGGTAGGTCGTGGTGGCTGAGCGTTGTTCACTGGGGAAACCCAAGATGGAGGGCCGGACGGACAGCGTTGTCAGCACGAGCCGAGTAGTGCCTCGTGAAGGTGTGCGTACACCGGCATCCAATATGGAACGGCGTGCCCGTGCCGTTCCCGACAGAGGCATTGCCCGACCGGACAACCTCATTGCCGCATCCGACGCAGCTTTGCCCGATCGGACATGCGCCGCCATTACAGCACCCGATACCAACGCTCTGAGTTGATACCTCCTTTCACCTAAAGAGTCATCCCCAAGAACTCGCTGACATAGGTAAACTTTTCAAAACGATGTCATCCTGAGCGAGCGCAGCGAGCCGAAGGATCTGTGGACCAGCATCCAAGTCGCTTCGTAGCCGAGAGATATGAACAGGATCCTTCGACTTCATCCGCTGCGCGGATTGCGCTCAGGATGACAATGAGAAGGGGTCGAACAGCTACTTTCATCAGCACGAACGCGGAGATCCATGCGGTACATCGTGTGGATTGACTGCGTCGGCCTTTGGCTCCGGATCAAGTCCGGGATGACCAAGGTGCGGGCGTGTTAACAACCCGGCGACCTGTTATGAGCGCTCGGTTACGGGGAGTTCCTCAGGCGGCTGTGGGCACGCCCTAGCTTAGCCCCAGTGCGGTCAGCCGCTCGTGTCGGAGGCGCTTCCCTCGAGGTCGGTCTGGTGCTGCTCTGCATAGGCGGAGGGCGCGACTCCGAAGTGCTGACTAAAGGCACGGCTGAACGCCGACTCGTTCGCGAACCCGACCTCGAAGGCGACCGCCTTGACCGAGTCGGCACCGGACGCCAACGCCGACGCAGCGCGTTCCAGCCGCCGCCGACGCAAGAGCCCCACCGTCGTCTCGCCCGTGAGCGCCCTCAGCTTGCGCAGGAGTTGGCGTGAACTCATGGCGAGCGCTTCGGCGAGGGCGTCTACGCCAAAGGCCGGATCGGCGAGCCGTTCGGTGACCAAGGCGTGCACGTCCGCCACAAACATCGCCTCCCGGGGGGGGAGTTGAGCGGGCTCGGGCGTATCGTGCGTTGCCCCGTTCCTGTGAGGCGTCGCCCCGTCCCCGTTGGACGTGAGCGCCTCGGTGGGCGATGGGTGCTCGGCAGCCGCTCGGAAGCGGGCCCATAGCCGACGCCGCTCCGCAATGAGCGTCCGCACCCGCACCCGTAGTTCCGCCGCGCTGAACGGCTTCGGGAGATACGCGTCAGCCCCTGACTCGTAGCCTGCGATGCGGTCGGCGACCTCCGCGCGCGCGGTCAGCAGCAGGACCGGGATGTGGCTGGTCCGCGCGTCGGCCTTGAGCGCGGCCGTGAAGTCAAGCCCGTCGAGGTCGGGCATCATCACGTCCGAGACCACGAGGTCAGGCACGAGTTCGAGGGCCCGCTCGACCCCCACCCGGCCGTTCTCCGCCTCGACCACCACGGCGCGGTCGTCGAGGTGGCTGCGGATGTAGGCCCGCATGTCGGCATTGTCCTCGACGACCAAGACCAGCGACTCAGGGGCCTCGTCCTCCTCGCCGGTCCCCCCCTCCTGCTCTTCGGTGTCTTCAACCGCTGTGAGGGGCACTGCTTCTCCGCCGCCGCGCAGTTCCGCCACTTCCTCAACGGCCCAGGACGTGTCCGTATCTAGATCGGACGCGCCTAGCCCGACAGGTTCCGACTCGCGTGCGCCGGTGTCCAATCCATGGCCGTCTCCCTCGAAACCCGCATCGGCACGCGCCTCCATCGTGGGGAACGTCACCGTGAACGTCGTCCCGATGCCCTCCGTGCTCTCGACTGCGATGGTGCCACCGTGCAGCTCGACGAGTTCTTTGACGAGCGCGAGGCCGATGCCGGTGCCCTCCTGCGCGCGCGTCGTACCACTCTCGACCTGGTAGAACCGGTCGAAGAGCAGCGGAGCGGCGTCCGACGGGATGCCCTGCCCCGAGTCAGCGACCTCGATGCGCACGCCGCCGTTCGTTCCCTCGTCGTCCTTGATCAACACCAGCGAGATCGTCCCCCCCGGCTGCGTAAACTTGAAGGCGTTGGACAGGAGGTTCACGACCACCTTCTCGATCTTGTCCGCGTCATAGACGAAGGCATGGGGCTGTTCGACCCCCTCGACCTTGAACGCAATCCGCCGACGCTGTGCCACCGACCCGAACAGCGCCGTGATTTGACGGAGGTGACCCGCCAGATCCTGGTGTGCTGGACGAAGCAGGAGGGCCCCCGCGTCCAGCTTGGAGAGGTCGAGGAGTTGGTTGATGAGCCGGAGCAATCGTCCGCCGTTGTGACGTGCGCGTTGGAGGTGAGGTCGCGCCGCCTCCTCAACGTGGTAGCGTCCATCGAGCAGGTCATCGAGCGGACCGAACGTCAGCGTGAGCGGCGTGCGGAACTCGTGGCTGATGTTAGCAAGGAAGCGGCTTTGGAGCGCGTTGGCGCGTTCCAACTCGCCCGCCTGTGCCTCCAGCAGATTCGCCTTCTCCTCCGTATCGCGCCGCGCCTGCTCCACCGCCGCAAGCGCCTTGCGCCGCAACCGTACCTGAGCGGCAAGCCCCGCGACCACGATCGTCAGCAGGCCCAGCCCACCCAGCAACAGCACCACCCACAGCCGCTGCTCCGACCGCCGCGCCTCCAGGAGCGCGATCCGCTGCTGCTGCTGCTCCGAGCGGTACTGCGCCTGAAACTCGGCGAACACGCTCTGGCTCTCCGTCGTGAAGAGCGAGTCGTCCACCGCCTTGTACGCCTCGTGCGCCGCGAGGGCCTCCTCGTACCGCCCCAGTTCCTTGAGGATGGCGGCTTGTTGCTCGTAGGCCGCTCGCAGCTTCGGGAGTGCCCCTATCGCGTCGGCGAGGGTCCCCGCTGCGGTCGTGGACTCGAGGGCCTCCTCCAACCGCTGCTGCGCTAGGTAGACCGTGCCGAGGTTGAGCTGCGCCGTCGCCTCTCCATCGACGATGCCCAGGGCGCGGTACTGCTCCAGGGCCTGGGCGTAGTAGGTCTCCGCCGCCTCGTAGTTCGCCCGCGCCTCGTGCAGGCTCCCGAGGTTCAGTAGCGAGTTGGTCGCCCCCTGTCGATCGCCCAAGTCCTCTTTGATCGCCAGCGACCGCTCGAAGAGGTCCAGCGCTTCGTCGAGATCGCCCTGGCGCGAGACGACAAGGCCGAGGTTGTTGAGCGCCCGCGCCACCCCCGCTGGTTGACCTAGGTCTTCTTGCAGACGAAGCACGCGCTCGAACATGGCTTGCGCGTCGGCATAGGCCTCCTGGTCGAGGTAGACTGCGCCAATGTTGTTGAGCAAGCTGGCGATCCCGCGGACATCGCCGGCTGCCTCTTTGAGCGTGAGAGAGCGGGTGTAGGCTTCGAGGGCGCCGTCATAGTCACCGAGGTTCTCGTAGACGAGGCCGAGGTTGTTGAGGACGATGGACATCGCCCGCTCGTCGTTTGCCGCCTCGGTGAGGGCCAGCGCGCGGGTGAGGAGGTCACGTGCGCCCTCACTATTCCCTCGGCGGCGAAGGACGATGCTCGTGCTGCTGAGCGTGTTCGCGAGGCCCACGCTGTCGCCGATCGTCTCGTAGAGCAGGCGGGCCTGGTCGTACAACTCCAGCGCCGCGTCAAAATCACCCTGCTGCCGATACATGAGCCCGATCAGGCGCAGGGTCGTCGCTAGCCCGGCCGAATCTTGGGCGGCCTCATACCCGCGTTGCGCTTCGTCGAAGGCGCGGAGTGCGGCGTCGACGTCGCCTTGCCGCCGGTAGATCCGGCCTTCCAAGAACGCCGCATCGGCCCGACCGAAGCCACCAGCCAGGCTCCGTAGCATAGCCGCCTGAGCCAG
>JBCCLD010000210.1:0-8339 GCA_039027055.1 Bacteroidota bacterium | reverse complement strand
TGCAAACTTTTGACCTGGTCATGCTGAACTTGATTCAGCATCTCAGCGATGCCTCGAAACACCACAATCGCCAGAGATTGGCTTCGCCGGCCTTCGGCTCTGAACCGAGTTCAGGATGACACCATCGCAACTCATCAGGCGGACTTGGTATCACAGTGCCCCGAAGCGCTGATTGCTGACCCGTTTCCTGGTTCTGAGGCGACCGGCCCGGGGCAGGGATTCTCGGTTGATCCCACTGCGCATAGTCACACGAGAGGAGACGATATCCCCTAGCCACCCGATGGGGAACGGAGGGAGTCGTACCACGATCCTTGTGACCTTGTGGGTTCCAGCATACGCGGGGATGATTAGAAGTGGTGTGCAACGCGATCACCCTTTCCAGCCGAATCTCCAGCTGCGTGGCAATCGTAGTGGCATAAACGCAACGAGGCGACCTCTCCGACGCGGGAGGTCGCCTCGTCTAAGCGCGGGGATTGGAGCGGGATACCGCCAAGTTCCGCCGTCCACCGCGAGTTTGGGGCGCAACTAGCGCTGCTTGTCGAGCCGGATAGTGTTGCCGTTGACCTCGCCCTGGAGCACCGTGCCCGAGGCATCGGTGGTGAGGGTAAAGCTGAAATCTCCACCCGTGGTGAGGGCGGGAGCTTTAGCTCCGAGTGCCACCGAGGGGTAGTCGAAGCTGCCCCCGCCTGACAGGCTGAAGCTGCCGTCGCTACGTCCGAGCGTGCCGGTGAGCCCGAGGTCGCTCGGGCCACCGTTGGGATCCAGGGTGATGGTGAATTGGCTGGTACCGATGTCCGGGAGCACAGCGGACCCAGCGTAGGTGCCAGCAACGAGACCCGGGGTCAGGTTGTCGCGCGATACCGAGGTGGAATCGCAACCCAACGCGACGAGTATAAACGCCGCTAGCATGCAGAGAGCAATGCGCATGGAGAGAGAGGAACAGGGTGAGAGCGGAGAACGCATCACCTTCAGCGAGCACCGGGCCGCTTAAGTCCGAGCGCGTTTACCTCTACGATTTGTCGCTTTAGGATGTCGCTCACCTCGCCCATTTTGGCCAGGTGGGCGTTTCGTCTCTCTACTCGTATCGGCGACCTCCGGTGTCTCATCCTCCCGAGGGGATCGAAGTCCGCTTGAACGAGGAACCGCGCGGCCATTTTCTACTTCTTTGCTGCCCCGCTGACACGTTTCCTGTCTCATGCTTCGCTCACCCGCTGTCTTTCGTCGTCTCGCCTGGGCCACGCTCGGCCTCACGATCGTCGTGGTCTTGTGGGGAGCCTTTGTGCGCGCCTCCGGCTCTGGGGCGGGCTGCGGCGACCACTGGCCGCTGTGCAACGGTGAGATTATCCCGCGTGCGGAGGCCATGGCGACGGTGATCGAGTTCACGCACCGGGTCACAAGCGGCTTGGTGATGCTGATGGCGCTCGCGCTGTTCGTCCTCAGCCGCCGTGCGTTTCCAAAGGCGGCGCACCCGCGTGGAACCTCGGGCGCCGCCGTCCGGCGCTATGCTGGCTGGGCGCTGTTCTTCATGAGCACCGAGGCAGCCCTTGGTGCTGCGCTGGTACTGCTGGAGTACGTCGCCTACAACGTCTCGGTGGCGCGGGGCTACTGGATGGCAGGGCACCTCGTCAACACGTTCCTCCTCCTCGGCGCTCAGGCGCTCACCCTCTACGCCGCGTACGGCGGCCACCGCCCGCGCATCAGATCGGCGCTGGATGTGGGTCTGGTGGGCACACTCGTGGCTACGACGGTGCTGTGTGCCTCGGGCGCTGTCGCAGCCCTCGGCGACACGCTCACGATCGGCGGCGGCATCGACCCTGCTGACGACCCGATCGTGGCGACCCTCGTGGGGCTGCGGATCGTGCATCCTACACTCGCGTGCTTCGTCGTCCTGCTGGTCTTGTGGGCCGTCTGGAAAGCGAACGCCCACCTCGAACGTGGGGTGGACACGACGACGTACGTCCGGACGACCCAGTTGCTCGGCGGCGCGGTGGTAGGGCTCTACCTGGTGCAGATGGGAATCGGGCTGGCCAACGTCGCGCTCAAGGCCCCGGTGTGGATTCAGATCGTTCACCTTGCCGGTTCCGACGCGACCTGGCTCACGCAGGTATGGTTCGTCGCTCGCTTGCTCGACCCCGCTTCGCCCATATCGGCCTCGCCGCTACCGTCTGTGGAGCGCGCCCTGGATGCGCCCACGGAGACGCTCACAGCGCCCCCCCAGCCACTAGAAGTAGCCTGACACCGAGCTCGTCACGGTCTTCCCCTGGCCTCGTCCAGCGAATCCCTGTGTGCTTTATCGTCTTCGAGTGGCAGCCCGCTGAGCGACGGCTGACGCTGGCCTCCAATCGCGACGAATTCTACGCGCGCCCGACCTCGCCGGCGCACTTCTGGAGGGAGCAGGACCACCCGGAGGTGCTCGCTGGGCGCGACGAGCGGGGCGGCGGCACCTGGATGGGGGTCACCCGTAGCGGGCGATGGGCGGCGCTCACGAACGTACGCGAACCGGATCGGCACGTGGACGATGCGCCCTCGCGCGGCGCCCTCGTGGCGGACTTCCTCCGAGGGGAGGCCACGCCCCAAGCGTACGCGCACCACATCGCCGAGCGAGGCGCTCGCTACAACGGCTTCAACCTACTCCTCGGTCACGTTGACCAAGACAAGGCCACCTTGTGGTATGTCTCTAACCGCATCGACCCGCCTCGCCGCCTCGGCAGAGGCCGATATGGGCTGAGCAATGCGACCCTCGACACGCCGTGGCCGAAGGTCGTACGCGGCAAGGCTCACCTCGCCCGCGTCCTCGACCTCCAGCGCGCCCCGCGCGATGCCGCGGTGGCGGACGCGCTTCTTGCCGCGCTCGCCGACGGCACGCGTGCGCCCGACGCAGCGTTGCCCGACACCGGTGTCGGCCGCGACTGGGAGCGGCGGCTCTCGCCCATCCACATCGCTTCAGCGGCGTACGGCACCCGCGCTTCGACGGTGTTGCAGATCGACCGCTCGCACATACGTTTCGACGAGCAGACCTTTGGGGCTGCGGGTCCTATCGGCACACCGCGCAGGTTCCGCTTCGACTGGGCTGCGCGCTAAGCTGGGCGCCGGGAATAAAGACCGTGTTCACGCTGGTTTGAACGCCGCTGAAGGGTCGGCTGTCCGTACTTTTCGCAGATCGGCTACGTGCGCCCCCTACGCATGCCATGCCGAGGCTCCCGCCCGATGCGCCTCACCCCGCCATGCATACCGCGTATACCTACGACCCGACGCACGTCGGTCACGTCCACGCGAACCACCCCGAGAAGCCGCAACGGGCCCACCTCGCCTTCAACACGCTAGAGCGCGACGGCCTCCTCGGCACCCTGGCCTGCCTCGACCCGGTCGTCCAACCGGAAGCTGCGATCACGCGCGTCCACCCGCAGGACTACTACGACCTCATCCGGGAAACCCGGCAGCGCGCGCCCTTCCTCTTCGGCTTCGACACCTATGTCACACCGGAGTCGTTTCGCATCGCCGAACGGGGCGTAGGGGCGCTCCTTGCACTGACGGACGCCGTCGCCGATGAAACCGTCGACAACGGCTTCGCCCTCGTGCGCCCGCCCGGTCACCACGCGCGCCCGTTCGAGGCGATGGGCTTCTGCCTCTTCGCCAACGTCGCCATCGCCGTGCAGCACGCCCGCGCCGTGCAAGGCGTCGAGCGCGTGCTCGTCGTCGACTTCGACGTGCACCACGGCAACGGCACGCAGGAGGTGTTCTACAACGACCCTGACGTGCTCGTCGTGTCGTCGCACCAGTATCCCTTCTACCCCGGCACAGGGGCGTTGCAGGAGACGGGCGAAGGCCGGGGCGAGGGAGCCACGCTCAACCTACCCCTTCCCTCCAACGTGGGCGATGCGGGCCTGCTCGAACTCTATCGCCGGACGGTGCTGCCGGCTGCCAACCGCTTCAAGCCCGACCTGGTGTTCGTGTCGGCAGGCTACGACGCGCACCACCTCGACCCACTCGGCGAGACGGCGCTCAGCATTCGCGGCTTCGCCGACCTCGTGCTGCTCTGCATGGAGATCGCCGACCAGCACTGCGACGACCGGCTCGTCTGCGCCCTCGAAGGCGGCTACCACGTGGACGTGCTCGCGCACAGCATCCTGACCACGCTGCGGTTGCTTCAGGACCCTCACGCGCCGATTTCGGACCCCTTCGGCCAGCCGAACCGCCCTACCACGGACGACCTGAGCACGCTCATCGGTGACGTGCGCGCGCTGCACGGACTTGGCTGAGACACGGCGTACTTCTTGCGGCAGCCCTGGGCACTTCGCCCCCCCATTGTTCGCCGCTCCTGTTGTCTGACCTCCCGATCCCGTCCACGTCCGACGACCTCGTCCTCCTGGGCCTCTATGTCGGCAGTGCGCTCGCGCTGTCGCTCTACGTCTACACGGCCTTCATCGCCCCTCGGGTGGGCAAGGCGACCAAGCCCGACTTCGAAGCGACGACGCGTGACGTGCTGGCTCGGCACCGCGCACGGGAGTTGCATGGCCACCCGGACTACCTACTTCCCGGCGAACGCTCGGCGCTGACCGAAGACCCCACTGGGCCCCGTCAGGACGCCCACCGCTAGCGATCCTGCAGCACGCGCTGCAGCACAGGCCACACGTTCGCGGCAAGGCGTTGCTGCCCCTGGGGTGTCGGATGGATGCCGTCGGGCTGGTTCATGGCTGGAATGCCTCCTACCCCGTCGAGGAGAAACGGGACGAGCGCGGCATCGTGCTCGACGGCGAGGTCACGGAAGACTTGGCGAAACGCGGCCGTGTATGGGTCGCCCATGTTCGGCGGGGCCTCCATGCCAGCCACCACGACGGCGGCCTCCTCGTTCCGCGCCCGTACCGAGCCAATGACGGCGCTCAGGTTGGCCTGCATCGAATCGGGCGACAAGCCACGTAGGCCATCGTTGCCGCCGAGCGCAAGCACCAGCACATCGACGGGCTGCCGCCGTAGCACCCAGTCGATGCGGCGTCGACCGCCTGCGGACGTGTCGCCGCTCACCCCTGCGTTCACCACCTGCGCCTCGATCCCGGCGTCGTCGAGGCGGGCTTGCAAGAGCGCGGGGTAAGCATCGGCGTCCGGATTGGCGAGGCCATAGCCTGCTGTGAGGCTGTTGCCGAGCACGAGCACATAGGTCGTGCTGTCAGCGTCGGGCACGGCCACGTCGGGCACAGCCGCGTCCGATGGCATGGCTTCATCGGAGGCCGCCTCCGGAGACGCAAGGTCGGATGTGGCGGGGGCCGGATCGCCTGCGCACGCGGCAGCAGCGAGAACGAGAACGAGGAGGAGGAGGCGTAGCATGAGCGTAGGAGGCGGCCGAGGAGGACCCAATCTAGCGCCCCCCGGCGACGATGTGGGGACACTCACTCGTGTCGCACCACCCACTCGTGTCGCACCACTCACTCGTGTCGCAGCGCATCGATGGGGGCGAGTTGCGCGGCGCGCCACGCGGGGTAGGTCCCGAAGACCAGCCCGATCACCAGCGCCACCCCCAGCACTACTAGTACCGTCGAGGTGGTCAGCACCGCCTGGAACGGGATCTCGGCCCACTGCCGGATGAGCGGCGTTGCTCCCCACACTGTGAGTAGGCCAAGCACGAGGCCGAAGGCGCACCCCACGAGCGAGATCGCCACCGACTCGGCGAGGAACTGCGCCAGCACATCGCTACGGCGCGCGCCCGTCGCCTTGCGGACGCCGATCTCGCGCGTCCGCTCGGTGATCGAGACGAGCAGGACGTTCATCACGCCCACGCCTCCCACCACAACCGCGATCCCAGTGATGAGACCCATGATCATCTTGAAGGCCAGCATGCCTCGTCGCGCCTGCTCTACGCGCCCGGTGTTCGTTGCTACGGCAAAACCGGCAACCCCGGTCTCGGTGTGGTCATCCAGCCAGCCCTCCACCTGCGCCTGGACGTCGGGCACGTCCTCGATGTGGCCAGCCAGCACAATCAACTGAGGGGGCGCGACGTCGGCGAAGGCGGCCGGGGTGGTGCCGACTCCCACGACGGCCAGCGGCGACGGCTCCTCCCGCGGGTCGTCCATCACACCAACGACCTCGACGGTGTCTCCACCGAGTAGTAGTCGGCGGCCAATCGCGGCCTCGTGGCTCGGCGCGAAGCGCTGCGCTAACGACGGATTGACCAGGGCCGAGGCCACGCCACCGGAGACGCGGAGGTCGGCGTCGGTCAGCATGCGCCCAGCCAACGCATACCGCTCCCGGTAGTCGAGTAGGTTCGGCAGCACCGCCTCCAGGCTGCTGGCGATGCGCACGGTATCGGCCGCCTCGGCGGGACGAACGAGCAGGGACCGAGACTGGACAAGCGTGGTGAGGGTACCGTCCGAGAATGTAGCCTGGAGTGTCGCAGCATCGTCTGGGACTAGGCGCGGCGGGGCCTCGATGGGGACTCGCAGGCCGTCCACGACCTCGGTGGTGTGCGGCGTGAATGAGATGGCCTGGAGGTCGGTGGTCTCTAGGATCTGGGCGCGGGCATAGTGCTCCAGGCCATCGCCGAGTGCTAGGATGGCAACGAGGGCGCCCACGCCGATCACGATGCCCAGCGTGGAGAGCGCCGTGTGCAGCGGGTTGGTGCGGAGGGTCTGGAGGGCGACGGGGACGGCGTGCAGCAAGACGCGCGCGGTCGAGGAACGGGGCATAGACGCAGGGCAAAGGCTCGACGCTCCTGTTCGTGTGCACCAGTCTGGGGTTGCACGCTGGGGGCAGCTTCTGTACCCCGACCGGTTTGCACATCCTGCGCAGATCGCGAGCGTTGCAAGAGCAGGGCTGCGTCGATTCCATGGGGCGCGCCCTGATTGCTCGCAGCGGCGACGGGCGCGTAGTTTGGCGGCTGCCGTTAACACCCCTTCCGAGCTCGCTCCCTCCATCTGCCCGCCGCATCCGCACCCCGCCCATGGCCGAGACGCTCCAGACGACCCCGCTCCACGCCGCTCACCTCGCCCTCGGGGCGCGGATGATGGCGTTCGGCGGCTTCGATATGCCGGTCCAGTACTCCTCCATCCTCGACGAGCACCGCGCGGTGCGGGAGGCCGCTGGGCTGTTCGACGTGAGCCATATGGGCGAGGTCCGCGTCACCGGACCGCAGGCCTACGACTACGTCCAGGCACTGGTCACGAACGACATCAGCAGGCTCTACGTCGGCAAGGCGCTCTACTCGGTGATGTGCCAGGACGACGGCGGCGCCGTGGATGACCTCCTCGTCTACGCCCTCGGTGCGCAGGAGTACCTCCTCGTCATTAACGCGTCGAACATCGCCAAAGACCTCGCACACATGCGGGCCGTCCTGGCCGAGCGCGGCCTCGACGCGACGCTCACCGACGAGTCGGCGCAGACGGCGCTGCTGGCCCTGCAGGGCCCGGCCTCGCACGCCCTCTTCCAGGCACTCCTTGATCGCGACGGTCTCGACGTTGACGTGAGCGCGTTGAAGTACTACCATTTCGACATGGTGGACGGCCTGCTAGGCATGCCGTCACTGCTGGTCTCGCACACGGGCTACACGGGCGAGCAGGGTCTCGAACTCTACGCCCCAGCGGCCCACGCGGAGGCACTCTGGGCAGCGCTCATGGACGTCGGCGCCGCGTACGACCTCAAGCCGGCCGGCCTCGGTGCCCGCGATACGCTCCGCCTCGAAGCGGGCTACTGCCTCTACGGACACGAACTCACCGAGGCGATCAACCCGCTCGAAGCAGGCCTCGGCTGGGTCGTGAAGCTCGGCGCGGGCGACTTCGTTGGGCGCGACGCGCTGGCTCAGGCCAAGATCGACGGCCTAGCGCGGAAGCTCGTCGGGTTTGTGATGGACGAGCGGGCGATCCCTCGACAGGGCCACAGTCTCACCACGCCCGAAGGCGAACCCATCGGTGAGGTGACCAGCGGCTCGCAGTCGCCCACCCTGGGCCAGGGCATCGGTCTCGGCTTCGTCCCGAATGACCCGGCCTACACGAAGCCGGGCAGTCCTATCCACGTCAGCGTGCGCAACCGTCTGAAGCGCGGTACGGTACGCAAGCCGCCCTTTCACAAATCCTGAGCAGATCGGAAAGGGTATTCCGAGGGTGACACACCGTATGGCACCCGAACGGACGTACCTTGCTCGCCGCGCTAGCTGGACCTCGCCCGATCCAGCACCCTCGCTCTACGTTTCACCCCTCCGCCCTCCGCATGAACGTCGAGGTCTATTTCACCGCTGAGTCCCCGTCGGAAGACGACCTACGCGGGTGCACCGTCGTCGCAATCGACGTGCTGCGTGCCAGTTCGACCATCGTGACCGCGCTGGCGAATGGGGCCAAGGCCGTCATTCCGGTCTC
>JBCCLD010000209.1:0-8349 GCA_039027055.1 Bacteroidota bacterium | reverse complement strand
CCGCTTCAACCGCCTCGGCGCGATGCCGTCGGACGACCTCGGCCAGCAGGTCGCCCAGGCTATCCAGCGCGACGGCGATCAGCGCGAGCGCCTCTCGAACAACATCTACGTCTCCAGCGACCCGACCGACGCGCTCGGCCGCCTGGAGCACGCGTTCAAGCTCGTCAACCAGGCGCAGCCCGTCGAGAAGAAGCTCTACAAGGCGATCAAGGCCAAGCAGCTCCCGAAGAAGATCCACCCGGCGAAGCTCGTCGCGATGGCCGTCGAGCAGGGCGTGATCTCGCCCGAGGAGGCGACCCTCCTACAGCGCGCCGAGATCGCCCGCACGGACGCGATTCAGGTCGACCACTTCTCGCTCGCCGAGTACATGGCGACCTCGACGCACCCGCACGGCGCGGCCCCCGAGCACGGCCCGATGCCCGTCGGCGACGACGCGCTCGCGCTGGGCGACGGCCTCGCGGGCGATGGCGCCACGGTGTCCGTCACGCCCGCCGCGTCTTAGCCTCACAACTGACTGCATAACCCGGGAGCGGCTCGCTACGGCGGACCGCTCCCGTCGGTTTTCTCCACACCCGCACACACGTAGCTTGCCTGAGAGTTCTCCCCCTAGACAGGGGGATTCCGCGAAGCGGGAGGGGGTAGGCCGCACGGGCATGAAGTGACTTCTTGCTTAGACGTTCGACCACCCCTAGCCCCTCCTGTCCAGGAGGGGAACTGCTGCTTCGATCAGAGGAAGCAAATCCCTTCACACGTCCTAACGTCCACACCTCCCCCATGTCCTACTCCCCCGACCTCCTCGCTGGCCAGCACATCGTCGTCACCGGCGGCGGCACGGGCCTCGGCCGCTCCATGGCGATGCGCTTCGCCGAGCACGGCGCCACGATCACCATCTGCGGCCGCCGCACCGAGCCGCTCGAAACTACCGTCGGCGACATCCGCGAGGCGGGCGGGCAGGCCGAAGGCATCTCGTGCAACCTCCGCGAGGCCGACAGCGTGGTCGCGTTCCTGGAAGAGGCCGAGGAGCGCCAGGGGTCCGTGACGGGCCTCGTCAACAACGCCGCCGCCAACTTCCTATCGCCGAGCCACAAAATCAGCCCCAACGGCTTCGACGCCATCGTCAAGACGAACCTCTACGGCTCGTTCTATGCGACGCAGTGGTGCGGCCAGCGCTGGATCGAGCGCGGCACCAAGGGCGCGGTGCTTTCCATCTCGACGACCTACGCCGACACGGGCAGCGCCTTCGTGCTCCCGAGTGCCGTCTCAAAGGCCGGCATTGTGGCGATGACGAAGTCGCTCGCGTCGGAGTGGGGCGTCTATGGGATCCGCCTCAACTGCATCGCGCCGGGGCCCTTCCCGACGGACGGCGCGTGGAAGCGGCTCGTCCCGAGCGAGGAGATGGCCGAGAACATGCGCCTGCGCGTCCCGCTGCGCCGCTTCGGCGTCCACGAGGAGCTGACCAACCTCTCGACGTTCCTCATGAGCGACCTCGCGAGCTACCTCACCGGCCAGAACGTGGTCCTCGACGGCGGCGAGGTGCTCAACGCGGGCGGCCAGTTCAACGACTTCACGAAGATGGACCGCGAGGGCATCCTGACGATGTTCGAGATGATGCGGCCCTCGAAGTGATCCAGAGGCTCATAGCGCCTAGATCAAGGAGCAGGCCGCTACGCGTTTCCGACGTAGAGTGAGGCGATGCCGAACGTGAGAGGCTCGACGTGGAGGTCGCGGTAGCCGGTCTCGCGCAACTCGCGCAGGAAGTCGTCCCCATCGGGGAAGACACGGACGGACTCCGGAAGGTAGGTGTACGCTCCGGCGTCGCCAGAGACGGTGCGGCCGATGCGCGGGAGGACCTGCGTGAAGTAGAACTGATAGGCCTGTCGCAGCCCCGGCGTGCGCGGTCGGCTGAACTCCAAGACGACCAGTGGGCTGCCGGGACGCAGTACGCGACGGATATCGCGGAGGCCATTGCGCAGGTGCTCAAAGTTGCGCACGCCGAACGCGACGAGGGCCCCGTCGAAGTGGTCGTCGGGGTAGGGCAGCGCCTCGCTTGCGCCCACGTCGAGGCGGACGGCTCCGTCGAGGCCGCGCTCGGCGACCTTCTCGCGGCCGTAGGCGAGCATGCCCTCCGACGGGTCCACGCCGATGGTTTCCGTGGGTGTGAGTGCCTCGTGCGCCGCGATGGCAAGGTCGGCCGTGCCCGTGGCCACGTCGAGGAGCCGCTCGGGGGTGCCTGCGAGCCGGTCAGCGAGGACGCGGATCGCCCGCCTGCGCCACCGCACGTCGATGCCGAGCGAGAGCGTGCGGTTGAGCAGGTCGTAGCGCGGCGCGATGCGGTCGAACATGGCCGCGACCTGCTCGCGCTTGCCCTCGGCCTGACCTGCGGGTGGAACGCCCGGAGGCGGGGCGGCGGGCGACTGGGGGGCGTCGGTGGACTTCATCGCCGCTAAGGCGTAGGTTATGGGGGAAAGCCTGATGGTAGATGCCCTGTGTTGCGGTTCAGGGCATCGCCGTCGTGCACGACGCGGCCTACGACGCGCCGCTCAGGCCTCAGGTTCGATCTCTGCCCACGCTACGCCGCATTGCGTCTATTTTCACTTTTAACTGAAACTATCGAGGGCGGGTGCCGATACTGAAATCGCGGCCCTCCCACGGTTTTTCCTCGTCCACCTCCCACGCCTGTGTCGCGCCTGCGCACCACCTCGACTGAGAGAAGCCTCTCGCCCGCGAGGCCCCATCCGTACGAAGCGGGGGCGTCCCTCGTGGAGCGCTTGGCGGCCGCCGTTGCGCAGGCCGCGCGCCGCGCGAGGGGCGGGGTCCAGCGCGTCGAGATCCCGGTGGGTCCGGTGCGTCCGCTAGCGTGGCTGAGCGCACAAGACGAGGCGGGGCACTTCGGTGGCACAGCGCTCTACTGGCACGGACGCGGCGATACGGATGCAGTGGCCGCGCTCGGCGTGGCCGACGAACTCGACGGGCCGGTAGCCTCAGTGCTGGCCACGCTCGACATGCGGGCCGAGGCGCTGCGCACCCGTGCGCCCGTCTCGCGCTACTACGGGGGCCTCCGCTTCGACCCCAAGGCCCCCATCTCGGAGGCGTGGACCTCGTTTGGCACCGCCCGTTTTGTGCTGCCGCGCTTCGAACTGACCGCGGGGCCGCGCTCGGCAACGCTCGCCTGCCACCTCGTCCCCGGCGACGATCTCGGCGTCGTCTTGGATGCCATTGCGGCGCTGCGCATCCCGGCGTGGGCACGCCTGCCGCTCCCAGCACGCCACCACGCTCTCGTTCGCCCGATGCCTACCAGCCGCGCCAATGCGCCCGAGGTAGACGGCTGGACCGACCGCATCAGGGAAGCCCTCGACGGCTTCGAGGCAGGCCGATTCAAGAAGGTCGTGCTTGCCCGTCGCGCCACGTTTGGCTTCGACGCGCCTGTGCGTGCGCTCGACCTGCTCGAACGTCTGGAGGCTGCGACGCCCAACTGCTACCACTTCGCCTTCCGCTTTGCCGACGAGGCCGCGGGTGCGGACGCCGCTACGTTCATCGGGGCGACGCCCGAGCGGCTCTTCCACCGCGACGGCTGGCGCGTCGAGAGCGAAGCGGTGGCCGGGACCCGCCCGCGCGGCTTGCTCCGCGGCGACGACGCGCGCCTCCGCGACGAGCTCCTCGGCAGCGAAAAGGACCTCCGCGAGCACGGCTACGTCCGCGACGCGCTCCTCGCAGGGCTGCGCCCCTTCACCGAGACGCTCGACATCGACGCGCAGGCGAGCGAGATGGCGCTCGCCAACAAGCGCCACCTCCGCTCGGGCATCCGCGGGCTGCTCCACGATGGCGTAGCCTCGACCGACGTGCTCGCCGCGCTCCACCCGACGCCCGCCGTGGGTGGCACGCCGACCGACGACGCGCTCGCGTTCCTCCGCGACGCCGAGCCGTTCGACCGGGGCTGGTACGCCGGACCGGTCGGCTGGGTAGGCGTCGATGCGGCCGAGTTCGCCGTGGCGATCCGCTCCGGCCTCGTGGAGAACGACACGCTCGCGCTCTACTCCGGCGCGGGCATCGTGCGCGGCTCCGACGCCGACGCCGAGTGGGCCGAGATCGAGCACAAGCTCAGCGACTTCCTCGACGTACTCGGCCTAGGCACCGGCCTCGGCGACGGCCGCGCGAGCGGCGACGGGCAGACCGACGTGCGGGTCCCGCGCCTCTCGCTTGGATGAGTGTGGTGGTGCCGCCGTGTGGCGGTGCCGCCGTGCAGGGATAGGACTCGACATCGAGGCTACACCTTCGCCTCACCGCCTCACCGCGACGCGCATCGGGAGGCCGCCTTTGGCCTTCAGGATGATGCCCGCGTCGAGCCTGGGAGGCTCCGACCATGTCGGGTCGAGGTGGAGGCGCTGGCCAAGCGTGGCGAGGACGAGGTGCGCTTGCAGGAGTGCGTGCCGCCGCCCGATGCAGATGTGCCGGCCGAAGCCGAAGGGTGCGTAGTGCAGCCCCACGAATGCGTCTGGGGTGCCGTCTGCCTTGAGGAAGCGCGTCGGGTCGAAGGCGTCGGGGCGGTCCCAGAAGTCGGGGTGGCGGTGCAGGGCGTAGGGGCAGAGCATCACGTGGGCGCGGGTCGGGACGTGCCAGCCCGCACCGTCATCGGTTTCACCGTCATCGGTTTCACTGTCATCGGTTTCACCGTCATCGGTGTCACTGCCGTCCGGCATCACATCGTCCTCCAACGCGATGCGGTGGTAGGCCCAGGCAGGCGGGTAGAGTCGCAGCGTCTCGTGCAGCACCGCCTCCGTGTACGGCAGCGCGCGGAGGTCGGCGAGCGTCGGCGTGCGGTCACCGAGCGCTGCGTCGAGTTCGGCGTCCATTCGGGCGCGTACGTTGGCGTGCGTGCCGAGGCTCATCCAGGCAGTGGAGAGCGCCCCCGCCGTCGTGTCGAAGCCTGCGAAGAGAAACGTATTGAGCTCGTCACGGATCTGTTTGCGATCGAGCATACCCTGGGCTTCGGCATCGAGGAGCAGCCGCAACAGCGGGGCGGGGGCGAGGGCACGCGGGTCGTCGCCGTTTGGGGTGTCGTGCAGCGTGGCGCGCTCGATCACGTCATAGGTGATCGTGTCGATGCGGGCGAGGGCGGCCGTGGCGCGGGCCGTGCCAGGCGGTCGAAGGCGGCGCAGGCCGGGTGTCCCGTTCCAGACGCGCCGGAGGAAGTTGTTCGCCAGGCTCGCATGCTGCAGCACAATATCGAGGTCGGCGATCATCGCATCGGCGTCGATCTGCCAGGCGGGGGCGAACATCGTGCGGGTCATCACGCGCAGTAGGAGCCGCTTCATCGCAGCTTGCACGTCCACGACCTCGCCGTCCTGCCACGTGCTGAGGAGGGCGTCGAGTTCGGTGCGGAGCGCGGCCCCCACCGCTGCGTCGTACTCCGTCCGGAATGCGTGCCCGACGAGCCGACGCTGCTGCTTCCAGAGGTCGCCCTCGCTCGTGAAGAGCCCCTGCCCGATGAGCGGCCGTAGGTCGTCAAGGAGCTTGCCGCGCGTGTAGGTGGTGGCGCGGTCGCGCAGGACGTGGCGGACGAGGTCGGGGTGGTTGACGAGGTACGTCTCCACGTCGCCCAGGTGGAGGTAGACGAGCGGGCCGTAGGTGCGCGCGATGTGGGTGAACGCCCCGAGTGGGTCGCGCGTCAGCTGCGGGAGGAGCCGCACGAAGCCCCAGCCTTGCGGGCCAGGCGGCGAGCCTGCACGGATAGGAGCGGGTTGGGGCGGAGTCGTCGGCATCGGCGAGGTGAAATCGGATGCAACCTACGTCGGGAGAGGGTAGCTCGCCTGCAAAGACGTGAGGCAGAACGGCACAGTCGAAGCCAAGTCTCTGTTGCAGAATGGTGTTGCAGAATACTATAGCAGAATGGAGGCCGAGCAATTGTGCAACAGCGCGGCCATCCGATTCCATCTGGAGCGGTAGAATTGAACGAGTAGTGCAGATCGCTTCAAGTTCGCCAGATGACGAGCTTGGTTGTCAGATCGCCTGGGCAAACCGAGAAAGCATCTGGAAACGGCCCAAACGTGCGTATGCACCGTCGCGAGGCATGTGGTTTGGAACCCAACCGGGCACCACCGCACGGGTCAGCATGCTCTGCAACTAGAGCCGCGGGCTCCAGGGGATCGTCCCCGCTTTTCACCCACCGCTGTTCGAACACCATGTTCATTCTAGCCTATACCCCCAATGGTACACCACGCCATGCCCGGCCCTCGCGCCGGTCTGATTGGGCTGCTCAGCGGTTTGCTCTTCTTTGCCGCTTGCGACGCAGCCGGTCCCACGCCCGCCCCCATCGGGGGTGAGGGTAGGGACCTCATTGTTTCTCCCACGTTCGACTACGCCACCAGCCACGCCGTCTCGCTCGCGCTCAGCGAGGCCGACGGCCGCCGTCCGGTGCGCTACGACCTCTACCGGATCGGCGCCGACGGCGAGCGCCACCACCTCGGGGCTACCATGCCTGGGGCCGACGGCACGGCCCGCGTCGAGCTCAGCCTCCCAGCCTACACCGACCGGCTCCTCGTCCGCCGCACAGCCGACGGCACCTCCGTCGAGGACGCCGTCCGCGTCCAAGGCGCCCAGGTCGCCCACACGTTCGACGCGCTCTCGATGAGCACCGCGGCCTGCAGCGCCGATACGTACTACGCGACCAACAACAACGGGCAACTCATCGCCATCGACGCGGCCAGCATGGCCGCCACGCCGCTCGTGTCGCTGCCCTACAACAGCGACGCCTCGGCGATGGACCCGATCCGGGGGCGGCTCTACTTCATCGAGAGCAGCCGCTCGGCACGGATGGGCTACTACGACTTCAACCAGGCGAGCTTCGTCGCGCTGGGGTCGTTTAGCCAAAACATGGAGCCGCGCCTCGCCTACAACCCGCGCGACGGCTACCTCTACACGGGCAACCGGCGCCAGATTCGCCGCATCGACCCGGCCACGGCGCAGGTCGTTGCCACGATTGCGGTCACGGGCGGGACGAGCTTCAACGGCGGTGACTTCGCCTTCGCGCCGGACGGCACGCTCTACATGAGCGGTAGCCGCAAGCTCATCCGCGTCGATGTATCGGGCAACCAGGCCGTGGCCACGACCATCACCGCCGATCTGCCGTTCTCCGTCACGAGCCTCACCAGCGGCTCCGACGGGATGCTCTTCGCCGCGAACAACGGGGGCGACTTCTACCGCATCGACCGCACCACGGGTGACGCGGCGCTCCTCGGCAAACTCGGCGTCCGTGTCAACGACCTATCCTACCAGCCCTGCGCGGACAACCTCGACTTCAGCGCGGACGTCGATGGCGACAACGTCCCCGACGCGCTCGACGACTTCCCGAGCGACCCCGACCGCGCCTTCCGGCGCTACTTCCCCTCGGCGTCGCAGTGGGGCAGTCTCGCCTTCGAGGACCTCTGGCCCGGTGTTGGCGACTACGACTTCAACGACCTCGTCGTCGGCTACCGCGCCGTCGAGGTGACCAATGCCGCGAGTCAGGTCGTCGATCTGACGATCCAGACGCAGGTGCAGGCCGTCGGGGCGGGCTACGTCAACGGGCTCGGCTTTGCGTTCCCGTTCGAGGCAGCGGACATCGCCGCTGTGGACTATGGCGCGCACGACGCGGCCACGATCGCGGCGAGCGTCACGCGCGCGGCCAACGGTCTCGAAGCCGGGCACACCGAGGCGGTCCTGATCGCCTTCGACAACGCCAAGGGCGTCGTGCCGGGCGCGACGGGCTTCGTCAACACCGAGCCGGGAGCGGCGGTTCTTTCGGGCGAGACGCTCGTGCAGACGCTGCGCTTCACCACGCCGCGCAACGGCTCCGTGCTCGGGCAGGCCCCGTTCAACCCGTTCCTCTTCCGCCGCGACCTGCGCGGTCAGGAGGTACACCTCCCTGGCCAGCAGCCGACCGCGCTCGCCATGCCCGGCCTCTTCGCCACCATCGACGACGTGGACAACAACTACCGCACGGCCGACGGCCTGCCGTGGGGCCTCCACCTCGCCGAGGGCTTCCACCACCCGCTCGAAGCCGAGGCCATCACCGACGCCTACCCGCTGTTCGCCCCGTGGGCGCAGTCGGCGGGCGGCGAGTATCCCGAGTGGTACATGCCCGAGAACGCCAACACGCGCGGGGTCTTCGCGATGCCGTAGTGTGGATCTACCCCCCCCCCGGTTCAGGCTAGTAAGGGTAGGCTTTCACAGAAACGATGTCATCCTGAGCGAGCGCAGCGAGTCGAAGGATCTATGGGCCAGCACCCTAGCCCCACCTTGTCAGAGAGATACGAACAAGATCCCCCGCGTCCGCGAGGGCAGGCTCTTCGACTTCATCCGCTGCGCGGATTG
>JBCCLD010000208.1:0-8357 GCA_039027055.1 Bacteroidota bacterium | reverse complement strand
TTCCGGGAGGGCGGACCCCTGCAGTCGGCATCGCGTAGCGTTGCTCCTTTCCCCGACTGCCCCGTCCGAATCCTCCCGATGTCCGTCGCCATGCAGGTGCACCGTGCCAGGGGCGAGGCGAACGAGCGGCAGCAGGCGCGTGGCGACGGACATCGGGAGGATTCGGACGGGGCAGTCGGGGAAAGGAGCAACGCTACGCGATGCCGACTGCAGGGGTCCGCCCTCCCGGAAAACTCACAGGGCGCGGGGCTATCTACTCGTCCTCCCAGTAGGACTCCTCGGGCAGCTCCAAGTCTGGCAGGTCCTCAAACTCGTAGTCGGGCAGCAGCTCGTCGCGGATGTGAGCCATGACTTCGTGCAGCGCGAGCACAAACTTGCCGAAGTCCTCCTTGTAGAGGAAGAGCTTGTGCTTCTGATAGCCGTCGCCGTCGCCGCGTCGCTTGCTCTCGGTAATGTTGAGGAAGAAGTCCTCGCCGGATCGGGTCGCCTTCACGTCGAAGAAGTAGGTGCGTTTGCCGGCAGGCACGCGGACCGAGTAGACTTCGTCGCGGTCGTCATGGCGGCGTGCACGACGGTGCTCGTTGGATTCCATGGGTGAGAAGCGGCTGGAGAGTGGAGTAAGTCAGGGGGGCGGTAGGGCGGCGAATATCGGTCCGTGCCGCTACGAACGCAACCGTTTATGTAAGAAAGTGTCCTACAAGAGCATCGGGGTATGTGTGCACATTATAACATATGTTATTTCTGATTAGAAGCTTACATATATCTGTAGTTTGGGTCTAGGTCAGCTGCTGACTATGTGTGCATCCCCAGCTGTGGCCAATCGACGGGCTGTCCTACTTGATCGGTGTAGGAGACAGAGCGAAGGACGGAAGGAGTTTCAAGCGCCCTGGGTCTCACCCTCTCCGTGCTCTCGCAGACCGTCCGAAGCATACCGCCGAGCTGTGGCACACAACTTGGGGTAGGTAGCAATCGTCACTGGACCTCAGAAACGTCCGTAAGCGCAATTGGGCGGAGGGGCCTAGCACGTAGGTGCAGGGAGATGCGCTCGGCCCACCGGGCATCGAGATGGGCGAGGCGGGCGTGGAGCATGCGCGCCGTGGCCTCGTCACCGAGTCCGAGGTAGCTGTAGGCGAGCAGGTAGAGCGCGGGCGCGTAGCCCGGGTCGGCCTGCAGGGCACGGCGAAGTGCATCGATGGCAGCCCGGTAGGCGTAGCGCTCGGCGTGGGTGCGGGCAAGCCCGAGCGCAGCCAGGTGGCGGTACGCGGGGTGTTCGGCGGTGTGTTCGAACAGGCGCGCGGCCGCCGCAAACTCGCCGCGCCGGAGGTGGTGGTGGCCGAGCGCATAGGCAGCGGGGAAGAAGCCGCCCGCGTGCTCCAGGGCTTGCGTGTAGGCGTTCGCTGCGGCCTGGCGGTCACCGACCTTCTCCAGCGTCGTGCCGAGGAGAAATAGCAGCGGCGGGTCCCGCCGCGCCCGAGCGGCGGCGTCCATGAGGTTGGCCAGGTGCGGACGGGGCGGGGCCGCATCCACACGCCGTACCCGCATTGATTGCAGGTCGGCCACGGCGCGGAGTAGTTGGGCATGGGGCGCGGCGGCCTCCAGCATCGTCATGCGCGCGCGCAAGGGGCGCGGCTCCTCGCGGTTGGCGAGCGTGCTCAGCGCAGGTCGCAGGTCGGCGGCGATGCAGAGGTCCTCCCGGAGGAGGTCGACCTCCCCGCGGGTGTTGCGGCCGGACACCACCACGCCGAGGACCTCGCCCCTCGTGTCCAGGAGCGGTCCTCCGCTGTCGCCCGGACCGACGCTGTTGGCGGTTACGAGGAGGCGATGCCCGACATGCAGGTCGGCATAGCGAGCCGCTTCGGTGTCCTGCTGCTCACCGCCGGGCCAGCCCGCCGTGAGCGTGACCGTGCTCGGAGCCAACTCGTCGCTGAGCGGGATCGGCGTGACCCCCGCCTGCTGCGCCCGCTCTGGGTCGACGTGGAGGATGGCCACGTCGCGTGCAGGGTCGAGGACCCACACGCGGCGGGTGGTGAGCGTCTTGCCATTGGGCAGGGCGACGCGCACCCGGTTCGTCCCAACCACGACGTGGTAGGCCGTGACCAGCGCGTCCGGCGCGATGAGGAAGCCCGACCCGATGCGCTGCAACTCGGCGTCGGTATTCGAGGCGACCAACGGTAGGACTTGACGGCGCGCCGAGTAGAAGGACTGGTCGAGCGTGTAGGCGAGCACCTCGATCGGCGCCGCGGTCGCCTGCCGGTTGCCAACCGTCACGGTCGTCTCGCCGAGAACGGCCGGTCCCGTTTGCGTGAGCCGCACCGTAAAGGTGCGCTTCAACTCCACCGCCTCGCTGCCGCCGAGGTCGGTCGTGCGTGCGTCGACCTCGGCGGCACGCACGAGCTCCCACGGTGCCTCGAAGGGGTCGAGTTCGGCGAACGCGGTCTGCCAGGCAGCATACTCCTCAGGCGTGGAAGCGGTGGTGAGGAGGTGAAGCGTCACCGAGAAGGTCGACCGCCATTGCGCCACACGCTGCGAGGCCGTCGCAAAGAGTAACGGCTTCGCGGGCGCAAGGTCGCCCTGGCCCGTCTCGATGGGGGGCGCGTTGGTCGGTGCGAGGCCTCCCAGCGGTGCTTGCGCGCGTACGTCGAGGGCGGCCATGCCGAACAACAGGGTGCCTACGAGCAGGCCGCGTGCCAGGCCGCTGAGTGCGTGCGGCGCGCAAGCCCCACGGTCCGATCGGTGGAATGCGGTTGCGCGAGCCAGCTGGGTCATGGCGAACCTCGTAGGTGAGAGCGGCTACGTGTGGCACACGGGCTACGTGTGGCACACGCTACCGCCCGATGACTAGTGCCTTCGTCTCTGCTTGACAAGGACCGTCCCGTTTAAGGGCGCGAGCACCCGTCTGTCATGCTTGGTAACATTAAGATAACATTAGAGCGAACCGGCCGCTGTCCACTTTGCCGTCTCCACTGGGTTTCGTCACGATCGTGCTGCGCTAGCGGACAGCGACCGGCCCTGTGGCCACCCTAACGTGATGGAGGGGCGAAATTTCTGCCTCGCCTCACCTGCCATACCCTGCTGTGGCCTAGGCTACACAGCCGACCCTTGGTCGCGCACGATAGCGCGTAGCCACGCCGTGAGCCGCGTGCGGACTTGTTTCCCGACCTCCATGACCTCCTCGTGGTTGAGCGGCGTCGCATGGAGCCCGGCAGCGAGGTTGGTGATCGTCGAGATGCCGAGCGTGCGCATGCCGAGCGCGGCGGCCTGGATGGCTTCGGGGACCGTGCTCATGCCAACGGCGTCCGCGCCGAGGTGGCGGAAGGCGCGGATCTCGGCGGGCGTCTCGTAGCTCGGCCCGAGTGTCCAGAGGTAGATGCCGCGTTGCACGGCAAGGCCTTGCTGGAGCGCGAGCGCCTCGGCGCGGTCCGTCCACGCGGCGTTGAAGGGCTCCACGAGGTCAGGCCAGCGGGGCTCGCTCTCGCGGACCGGCCCCGTCATCGGGCTGGTGAAAGCGAGGTTGATGTGGTCCGTGATGAGCATCAGCGTCCCCGGCACGAAGCGCGGGTCGATGCCGCCGGCGGCGTTGGTGAGCACGAGGTCGCGCGCGCCGAGCGCATGGGCGAGCCGCACCGGAAAGGCGAGCGTCGAGGCGGGGTGCCCCTCGTAGGCATGGACGCGGCCCTGCACAAAGAGCACCGATTGCCCTTCGAGCGTCCCGAAGACGAGCCGCCCGGCGTGCCCTTTCACGGTCGAGTGTGGGTAGCCGGGGATCTCCGTCGTTGGGATTACCACCACGTCCTCAGCGCTTTCGGCGAGCGCCCCCAGCCCCGACCCAAGCACGAGCGCCATCGACGGCGTCGCATCGGTGTGAGCACGGACAGCGGCAACAGCAGCAGCGAGGTCAGACACGGCAGGAGACGGGGAGCGGATGAGCCGGGGAAACGGGGACAAGGTAGGCCAAGTCAGACGGCGTGCTCCTGCGACATGGCTTCACTGCAACACCGCGGTGTCGGCGCTTGCCGCGGCACGTCCACGCCGACGGGCCGCAGCTCTCGCCGGAGCGCGATGTGCGCAAGCAGGCGCTCCATCCGGTAGCAGATCCGGTCGGCGAGTCGCAGGGGAAGTTCGAAGGGTGGAGTGTCCGGTCGTCGTGGCTCCGCGTTCGTCACGACTCTCGCGGTGGCTCCAGCGTGTCTGGGGCCGTGTGGTCGCCCTCTTCCTGGTCCTGCCTCTCCATGCGCTTGCTAGGGTCGTCGGGCTTGCCGACGTGGCCGACGTAGACGGTGAGCAGGACGATCATGCCGACGGCGAGGCCGTAGGGGAGATAGCGCCGTACTACAGGCACCTGCACGCCCAGCACGATGTCCAGGAGCATCAGCACCAACGACCCGAACGTGAGCACGAGGCTGACGAGGAATAGACGACGCAGCAGCGAGGACATGCCGGGAGGCGCGGAAAAAGGGAGAGACGGGGAAAGGGCGAGGCAGCGAAGCCTAAAACATGGTAGCACCGCTGCGCGGCGCCACAGCGACACGGCCGCCTATACCGTTGACAAACGTTGACGCGGTGCGTGACGCGCGGTGACACCCGGAAAGCTAGGGCCGCGTATACTGCCGCGTCGCAGTCTGGGCGCGCTCGTGCGGCCCGTCTATCGTTTGCTCCCCCTCGTCGTTCCTCCCTCAAAAGCGTGCGTGCGCACCACCGCATCGGGCTGACCCTGCTGGCACTCGTGCTCGTGCCGACGCTCGGCTATGTGGCATACGAGGCCAACGCGCTCAGCGCCAACGAGGAACTCCTGGAGTCGATCTACACGCAGCAGCTCGACGACCTGCTGTTCTCGGTCAACCAGTACGCCTTCACCGTCACCGACGGCTGGGCGCAGGGCCTCGTCGGCGACCTCCAGCAGGCGCAGCTCGACGGCCGTCCGATGGAGGCGGCCCTCGACAGCGCCCTCGCCCGCGATGATGCGCTCGTGGGGGCCTTCATCGTCGACACCACGCTCCAGCGCGTCACCGCTATCGGGGCCGACGCCGACGCCGCGCCTCCCTTCAACCAGGCGTTCGTGCAGCGTCTCCTCAACCGCTACGACGTCGGCTACCGCCAACTCGCCCCCAGCACGCTCTGGGTGGACGGTTCGACCGCGCGGATGGACCGCATCGCGCTCGCCTTCGTCGCCAGCGCCCCGCTGCCGGCCCTCGGCGAGCCACCCTACGTCGCGGGCTTCGTCCTTGACGTACCGACGTTCGTCAGCGAGGTCCTCGGCCCCAAAATGGCGACGGTGGGACGGGGCACGTTCGTGCTCAGCGTTGCCGACACGGCTGGGACGGTGCTCTACCGTACTACCGGGATGCGGGACGCCAACGCGCCGCCGGACGCGGCTCCCGAGGCCTCGCCGCTGGACAGTCGGTTGGGGTTCGGCACTTCGGCGGACAGCACCGCTGCAGACGCTCCCGTGGCCGACATCGCCCGCAATCGCTTGTGGATTCTCCCGGCGCACACGGTGGGCATCGGCATCCCGGGCGAGGGCATCGGCGCGGCGCTGGAGCGGCGGTTCCGACGCAACCTCATCGTGATCGGACTGCTCGGCGTGCTGCTGCTCGGCGCGGCCGTGTTCGCCTACCGGAGCGTGGCACAGGAGATCGAACTCGCCCGGGTGCGCGCCCGCCTCGTCTCGAACGTGTCGCATGAGCTGCGCACGCCGCTGGCGCTTATCCGGATGTACGCCGAGACGCTCGAAGCGGGCCGCGTGCCGGACACGCGCCGGCCCGAATACCTCGGCGTGATCGCCCGGGAGAGCGAGCGCCTGAGCCGCCTCATCGACACGCTGCTCAACTTCTCCCGCATCGAGGCGGGCCGCGAGCGCTTCGAGCTGGCGCCGACCGACCTCAACGCACTCGCCCGCGACGTGACCGCCCGCTTCGCCCTACCTGCCGAACGCGACGGATTCACCATCGAGACGGACTTTGTCCACACCATACCCACCGTGGAGGCCGACGCGGAGGCGCTCACCGAAGCACTTGTCAACCTTGTGGACAACGCGTTGAAATACAGCCGGCCGCACCCGGATGCGCGCCGCGTCGCCATTCGCACGGGTGTCTATCGCAACGGGAGCCGAAAGGCGCAAGCCTACGTGGAGGTCGAGGACGACGGCCCTGGCATCGCGGCGTCGCACCAGCGCCAGGTCTTCGAACCGTTCTTTCGCGTTGGCGACGACGCCCGGGACGACCTCGTCCACGAGACGAAGGGCACGGGCCTCGGCCTCGCCCTCGTCGCCCGCATCGCCGAGGCCCACGGCGGCCGCATCGACCTCCACAGCGCCCCCGGCGACGGCGCCCGCTTCCGGTTGCTTTTGCCAGTGGCGAGCGATCAACCTGCCTGATCCATCTCCCTTCCTGCTTTCTTGTCATCCTGAACTTGATTCAGGATCTAGCCACGCTCGTTGAGATGCTGAACCGAGTTCAGCATGACACAGGCGAGAAACTGAGCTAGACCTGAGGAATCGACTGCTGACCCTCATGCCCCACATCCTCATCGTCGAAGACGAACCGGCCATGCGCGACGGGCTGCGCGACAACCTCGAGTTTGAGGGCTACGACGTGGACACGGCCCCCGACGGCGAGGCAGGCCTCGCGGCCCTTCGTGACAAGCGCTACGACCTCTGCCTCCTCGACGTGATGATGCCCGTCCGCTCGGGCTTCGACGTGTGCCGCACCGCCCGCGCCGAGGGCGTCACGACGCCGATCATCATGCTCACCGCCAAGGGGCAGGAACTCGACAAGGTGCGCGGGCTGGAATACGGCGCCGACGACTACGTGGTGAAGCCGTTCAGCCTCCGCGAGCTGCTCGCCCGCGTGAAGGCCGTCCTCCGCCGCGGTGCCCCCACCGAGGTGAGCGACCAGGCCACCGTCGGGCGGCTGCACGTCGATTTCCACACCTACGAGGCCACGCTCGACGGCGGCCCGGCGACGCTCACGCACCTGGAGTTCGAGGTGCTACGCTACTTCCACACGCGTCCCTCCGAGCCGGTCTCGCGCGACCAACTCCTCACCGACGTCTGGGGCTACGACGGCGACGACCTCCCGACGACGCGCACCGTGGACAACTTCATCCTGAAGCTCCGCCAGAAGCTCGAACCCGACCCGGCACGGCCTCGGCATCTGCTCACCGTGCACGGCGTGGGCTACAAGTACGTGCCGTGAATCGCTGCGCCGTGTGAACGTGTGCGAGAGAGGCAACCGACCCGGCCAGAGGATCAAACCCCGACGCCTCGGGTTTACTACTGTGTTACATCGCACACAACGATCGCACGTCCTTCTGCTCAGATGTTTGACCGCATCGTCTCCGACCCAGCGATCCTCGGCGGGAAGCCTGTCGTGAAAGGTACACGCTTGAGCGTGGGCCTTCTGCTCGAACTCGTGGCTTCAGGCGGGACGGTGGCCTCGATCGTGGAGGCATACCCGCACCTCGCCGCTGAAGACGTAGAGCAAGCGCTCCGCTTCGCCGCCTATCAGATCGAGCATGAAGTCGTCGTAACGACCCCGTTGGCCGCGTAGCCGGGCATGACGCTTCGGGAGACCAAGCTACTCGCCGACGAGAACCTCCACCCGGACGTGGTGGCCTGGCTGCAGGGAGAGGGCTTCGATGTGCTTGATGTCAAAACCGACGGGCTGATCGGCGCTACCGACCTGGTAATTCTTTATCGCGCGGCCTCCGAGCAGCGTGTCGTCGTCACCCAAGACCGAGACTTCGGACGGCTCGCGGTCGCTCAGCAGCAACCCTATCATGGCATCCTTTATCTGCGGCCTGGTCACATCAGTGCGGCAACCACCATCGCTGCGCTTCAGGCAGTTCTGGACAGCGAGATCGAGGTGACGCCGCCGTTCATCCTCATCGCCGAACATACCGAAAGCACGGTCAAGATGCGGCTGCGGCAGTAGAACGAAAGGCATCGGCTACAGCCAGTCTTCGAGCTACGTTCCTAGGCTTCGCCGCGCGAGCCAGCGGTTGGCGGCGATGAACAGCGCGAGCACGACGCCCCACTGGAGCAGGCACGTCATCGCGCTGTAGGGTTCGAGCGGGTTGAGCCAGTTCTCCGAGTAGGCCGTCGCGGCCTGCCAGAGCCACCAGCCGAGCAGCACGACGGCCTGCAGCGGCACGACGTAACGCATCATCACGCTCCACACGCTGGGGATGCGCCAGTCGGACGGCACGGCGAGCTCGGAGCGCAGGCGGTCGGGGCCGTAGCGCACCACCGCGAACGCCACGAACGCGCCTGAGAGCATCAGCGCCACGCCCCACACGAAGTCCTGGTTGGCGAAGAACGTCAGGTTGAGCGCGCTCGGCACGCCCAGCACGAAGCCGAC